>NZ_CATVTL010000024.1:0-2592 GCF_958346945.1 uncultured Parolsenella sp. | reverse complement strand
GTTTTGAGACCGAGGACTCCGCCGTGGTCAACGTCCGTTTTGCCGATGGCGCGCTTGCGAGCATGACCATCTCCGACGCCACCGCCAGCCCCTGGAACTGGGAGGCCACCGCTCGCGAGGACCCGCAGTACCGTCCCTTCGACGCCGACGCCTACTTTATCGGCGGAACTAAGGGCGCCCTTTCGCTGCCCCGCCTGCACCAGTTCTCCTACGACGGCGCCTCCAACTGGCACAAGCCGCTGCAGATGGAGATTCCGGCCGTCGACCCGGCACTGCCGCACAAGATGCAGCTCAAGCACTTTGTGAAGGTTGTCCGCCGCGAGGTCGAGCCCGTCGTGACCCCCGCCGATAACGTCAAGACGCTCACGCTTCTCAACGCCATCAAGGAGGCCGCCGAGACCGGCCAGCTCGTCGAGCTGTAACGCCTTAGGGCAGACCGCGGCAGAAGCCCCATGCCGAACCCTTCGGTCCGCCACCAACAAGCCCCTCTTCTTTGCCCCGCGAGCAGCCTCCTGCCCGCGGGGCATTTTGCTACCTTTCCGACGATTTTTCTGGAGCGAGGGGCCATTTTGCACCTCGGCCTGATTCGTTCGCCACGAAATGCGCCTATCTACTACGTTTAACCGATCGCCCTCAACCGTGCCAAATTTCGCGAAGTAAAAACCGCAGGTAGACGGCTTGCGTATTTTCGGAAAACCGGGGGATGGTCGACCCATACGGGTTAAACGTAGTAGATAGGTCATTTTCGTGGCACGGCCCAAAACAGTCTTTTGGGACGGGTGGTATCCTTGGTAGCTCTGTGCTGCAAACGCACCTTTACCGCAAGGAGTTTCATGGATCTTATCGCCCAGCTCGCCCGCGAGCTCAACCTTAAGGCCGCCAACGTCGAGGCGGCCGTCAAGCTCATCGACGAGGGCAACACCATCCCCTTTATCTCGCGCTACCGCAAGGAAGCCACGGGCGGCATGGACGACGTCGCCCTGCGCGCACTCGACGAGCGCCTGTCCTACCTGCGCAATCTTGAGCAGCGTAAAGAGGACGTCGTTCTGCTCATCGACGCCCAGGGCAAACTCACGCCCGAACTCGAGCAGCAGATTCGAGAGGCCACGCAGCTCCAGCGTGTCGAGGACCTCTACAAGCCCTACCGCAAAAAGCGCATGACCCGCGCACAGAAGGCCCGCGAGGCAGGCCTGGAGCCGCTTGCCAACATGATCATCATGCAGGCCTCGGCCAAGGGCAGCGCGCTCGACACCGCCGCGGCCTACGTCAACGAGGAAGCCGGCTTCGACACGCCCGAGAAGGCGCTCGCCGGCGCGGCGGACATCGTGGCTGAGACGGTGGCCGAAGACCCCGAGAACGTCGCCGACCTGCGCGCCTTTACGCAAAACACCGCCGACATCGTCGTCGAGGCCACCGACCCCGCCGAAAAGACTCCCTACGAGCCCTACTACAACTATGATGAGCCGCTGCGCCGTATACCCAACCACCGCGTGCTGGCTATCGACCGCGGCGAGCGCGAGGGCAAGCTCCGCGTGCGCGTGAACGTCGACGGCGCTGCCGCCACGGCACGCCTCGGCAGCCGTTGGCCCCGACGCCAGGGCGCGTTTGCTCCCATCTTCGATGCCGCCATCGCTGACGGTTACAAGCGCCTCATGGCCCCCTCGCTGGAGCGCGAGGCCCGCGCCAAACTCACCGTCCGCGCGCAGACCGAGGCCATCAATGTCTTTGCCAAGAATCTCGAGGGCCTGCTCTCGGCACGCCCCGTGCGCGGCGCCCGCGTGCTCGCGCTCGATCCGGGCTACCGCACCGGCTGCAAGGTCGCCGTCATGGACGAGACCGGCAAGCTGCTCGACCACGGCGTGGTCTACCCCACCAAGCCGCGCCACGACGTCGCCGGCACCAAGCGCGAGCTCGCCCGCCTCGTCAAGAAGGACGGCGTCAACACCATCGTCATCGGCAACGGCACCGCCAGCCGCGAGACCGAGGAAGTCGTCTCGGAGTTCATTGCCGAGCAGGCGCCCGGGTTGCGCTACACCATCGTCAACGAGGCCGGCGCGTCGGTGTACTCGGCCTCCGAGCTCGCCAGCCAGGAATATCCCGACCTGGACGTCACCGTGCGCGGCGCCATGAGCCTGGGCCGCCGCCTGCAGGACCCACTGGCAGAGCTCGTCAAGATTCCGCCCCAGTCCATCGGCGTGGGCCAGTACCAGCACGACCTTGACCAGGCCGAGCTCTCGCGCACCCTGGGCCACGTGGTGGAGGACGTCGTCAACCGCGTGGGCGTCGACGTCAACACCGCGAGCGCGAGCCTGCTGGGATACGTTTCGGGCATCACGCCGAGCGTGGCCAAGAACATCGTGGCTTTCCGCGAGGAAAACGGCGCCTTCACCGATCGCCGCCAGCTCAAGAAGGTCCCCAAGCTGGGACCCAAGGCATATCTCAACGCTGCAGGCTTTTTGCGAATTAGCGGCGGTAAGAACCCGCTCGACGCAACGAGCGTCCACCCCGAAAGCTACGAGGTGGCCACGTCCGTCTTGGAACGCGCCGGCGTTAAAGCAAGCGAGCTCAGCCGCGGCGGCGTGCCCGACATCG
>NZ_CATVTL010000023.1:0-3225 GCF_958346945.1 uncultured Parolsenella sp. | reverse complement strand
CCGTCCGCGGCTTTGCCAAGGATATCGCGGCGCTCGGTTTCCATATCCTGCCGTAGCGCGAACACCGACTGTACCGTGGGCTGTTCGCCCCGGCCTTTCCTTTCCCTATCGCTCACGCGCTTCGCGAAGGTCGCGCTAGGCAAAGGAAAGGCCGGGGCTGCCGGCACGAGCTTGCCAGTAGGTTCTGAGCTGAATGAGACTTTGTTGGTGCCGCCTCTTTGATGGGCGGCACCTTTTTGTTGTGGTATCTGCAAGTTTTCCCATTGGGTGAGAAAACTTGCAAGTTCGACGATGGGCAGCGGTGGTTCGTCCTTTGCTGTTACTTCCCCTGCACCATGGTGAGGGAGATCTTCTTGCGGTCGCGGTCGACCTTCTCGACCCACACCTTGACCGTGTCGCCGACGCGCACCACGTCGCTGGGGTGCTTGACGAAGCGGTTGGCCAGCTTGGAGATGTGCACGAGGCCGTCCTGGTGCACACCCACGTCGACGAAGGCGCCAAAGTCGACGACGTTGCGCACCGTGCCCTTGAGTTCCATGCCGGGCTCCAGGTCGTCGATGGAAAGTGCCGAGCGGCTAAAGACCACCTCGGGCGCGTCGTCGCGCGGGTCGCGGCCGGGCTTCTTGAGCTCGTTGACAATGTCGATGAGCGTCAGGGTGCCGCAGTCCAGGTCGCTTGCCAGCGCCGAGATGCTGCCCAGGCGGCGCTCGATGTCGGGCACGCCGCCGCGGCTGAGCTCGCTTGCCGCTACGCCGGCGCGCTCCAGGACGGCCGTGGCCACCTCGTAGCTCTCGGGGTGGACGCTCGTCGCGTCGAGCGGGTTCTTGCCGCCGCTAATGCGCAGGAAGCCCGCGGCGTTGAGATATGCCTTGGGGCCCAGCTTGGGGACCTTCTTGAGCTGGCGGCGATCGGTGAAGGCGCCGTTTTCCTCGCGGAAAGCCACGATGTTCTTGGCCACGCTCGGCGTGATGCCCGAAACGTATCCCAGCAGGCTTGCGCTCGCGGTGTTTACGTCGACGCCCACGCGGTTGACGACGTCTTCCACCACGTGGCCCAGGGTACGCGAGAGCTCGGCCTGGTCAAGGTCGTGCTGGTATTGACCCACGCCGATGGACTGGGGCGGAATCTTGACGAGCTCTGCCAACGGGTCCTGCAGGCGGCGGCCCAGGCTCATGGCGCCGCGCACGGTGACGTCCAGGTCGGGATATTCCTGGCTGGCGAGCTCGGAGGCCGAGTACACCGACGCGCCGGCCTCGTTGACGATGGTGTAGCGCAACCCGGGCGCCTGCTCGGCAATGAACTCCGAGACGACTTCCTCGGTCTCGCGGCTGGCGGTGCCGTTGCCGATGACGATGGTGTTGACGCCGTCCTTCTTGACGAGGCGGGCGAGCTCGCGCTTGGTGCCGGCGACGTCGTGGCGCGGCTTGGTGGGGTAGACCACGCCGTGGTCGAGCAGCTTGCCGGTCTCGTCCATGACGGCGACCTTGCAGCCGGTGCGGTAGCCCGGATCGAGCGCGAGCACGCGGGCGCCGCGCACGGGGCGTGCCGAGAGCAGGCCCTCGAGATTCTTGGCAAAGACATTGATGGCCTCGGTCTGCGCGCGGACGGTGAGTTTGGCGCGGGCCTCGCGCTCCAGCGAGGGGGCCATGAGGCGCTTGTAACCGTCAGCGATGGCGGCATCGAAGATGGGAGCAAACGCGCCCTGGCGTCGGGGCCAACGGCTGCCGAGGCGTGCCGTGGCGGCAGCGCCGTCGACGTTCACGCGCACGCGGAGCTTGCCCTCGCGCTCGCCGCGGTCGATAGCCAGCACGCGGTGGTTGGGAATACGGCGCAGCGGCTCGTCAAAGTTGTAGTAGGGCTCGTAGGGAGTCTTCTCCGTGGGGTCGGTGGCCTCGACGACGATATCGGCGGTGTTTTGCGTAAAGGCGCGCAGGTCGGCGACGTTCTCGGGATCCTCGGCCACCGTCTCGGCCACGATGTCGGCGGCGCCGGCAAGCGCCTTCTCGGGCGTGTCGAAGCCGGCCTCCTCGTTGACGTATGTTGCGGCGGCGTCGAGCGCGCTGCCCTTGGCCGAGGCCTGCATGATGATCATGTTGGCGAGCGGCTCCAGGCCGGCTTCGCGGGCCTTCTGTGCGCGGGTCATGCGCTTTTTGCGGTAGGGCTTGTAGAGGTCCTCGACACGCTGGAGCTGCGTGGCCTCGCGAATCTGCTGCTCGAGTTCGGGCGTGAGTTTGCCCTGGGCGTCGATGAGCAGGATGACGTCCTCTTTACGCTGCTCAAGATTGCGCAGGTAGGACAGGCGCTCGTCGAGCGCGCGCAGGGCGACGTCGTCCATACCGCCCGTTGCTTCCTTGCGGTAGCGCGAAATAAAGGGGATGGTGTTGCCCTCGTCGATGAGCTTGACGGCCGCCTCGATGTTGGCGGCCTTAAGGTTGAGCTCGCGGGCGAGCTGGGCGATAAGATCCATGGGACTCCTTGCGTTTAAGGTGCGTTTGCAGCACAGGGCTACCAAGGATACCACCCGTCCCAAAAGGCTGTTTTGGGGCCGCGCCACGAAAACGGCCTATCTACTACGTTTTACCCGTAGGGGCTGACCATACCTGGGTTTTCCGAAAATCGACAAGCCGGTTACCTGCGGTTTTTATTTCGCGAAATTCGGCATGGTTGAGGGCGATCGGTTAAACGTAGTAGATAGGCACATTTCGTGGCGAACGAATCAAGCTAAGGTGCAAAAAGTCCCCCGTCCCAGAAAAATCATTGACAACGTAGCAAAATGCCCCGCGGGCAGGAGGCTGCTCGCGGGGCGAAGAAGAGGGGCTTATTGGTGGCGGATCGAGGGGCTCGGCATGGGGTTTCTGCCGTGGCCGCTCTTAAGGCATTACAACTCGACGAGCTGGCCGGTCTCGGCGGCCTCCTTGATGGCGTTGAGAAGCGTGAGCGTCTTGACGTTGTCGGCGGGGGTCACGACGGGCTCGACCTCGCGGCGGACGACCTTCACAAAGTGCTTGAGCTGCATCTTGTGCGGCAGCGCCGGGTCCACAGCCGGGATCTCCATCTGCAGCGGCTTGTGCCAGTTGGAGGCACCGTCGTAGGAGAACTGGTGCAGGCGGGGTAGCGAAAGGGCGCCCTTGGTACCGCCAATAAAGTAGGCATCGGCGTCGAAGGGGCGATACTGCGGATCCTCGCGAGCGGTTGCCTCCCAGTTCCAGGGGCTGGCGGTGGCGT
>NZ_CATVTL010000022.1:0-3978 GCF_958346945.1 uncultured Parolsenella sp. | reverse complement strand
GTAAGGCGCTAGGCTGCCGGCCGCGTGCGTTTGCAGCAAACGGCCGGTTTGTGCAGGGTGGTGGACTACCGTGTCCGTGCGTTTGCGACAAATGGCCGGTTTGTGTGGGACGTTGGATTGCCACGATTGGCCATTTGCAGCAATCGGCCAGTTTGTGCAGGGCGGGGTCGAGCAACCAAGAAGAGCCCTGCGGACCGCCAGGTCAGAAACGTCACCGCAATGCTGCGGCGCTATACTGCCAACAATTAATGGAGAGAGAGAGGACTGCCTCCATGGTCAAATCGCGAGCGCTGCTCGTCGCCGCGGGTTTCTTTAACCAGCTGGGCTTCCAGTCCGTCTACTTCGTGGGAATCATCGGCTGCGCCACCTACGCGCTGGGCCTGGGCGCGGCGGGCGTGTCGGCCCTCGTCTTTGCCCTCAACGTGGTGCTGCTCGTGGGCTACTCGCTCGCGGGCGCCCTCATCGACCGCATGGGTCCCAAGCCCGTGCTCCTCGCGTCGTCGCTCGCCCCGCTCGCCGCGGCCGCGCTCACCCTTGCGCTGCCGATGTCGTTTCTCGTCCTACTGGCCTGCGCCCTCGTGATGGGCCTTGCCGGTGCGGCCGCCTCGACGGCGGTCGAGACCTACCCGCGCTATCTCACGGCCAGCGAGCCCGAGCTCGTGCGCATGAACTCGCTCAACAGCACGGCTACGTTTGCCTCGGTGATCGTGGGGCCACTCGCGGCGGGAGCAGTCGCGGACGCGTTCTCGACCGCGCTCGTCTTTTCCCTGCTTCTGGCCACCGCCCCCGCCGCCGCGCTCTGTGCCTGCACGATGCCCGCAGGCTCGTGCCATGCCGAGAAGGGCAACCCCGCCGAGACGGACGGTGCGGCCGAGAACCGCGACCCCGCCGAGCAGGTCGCGCCCTCGCTCCTCTCCCAGCTCGCAAGCGGCGCGCGCACCATCATCGCGAGCCCGGCCCTGCTGATGCTGTTCGCCATCGGCTTTTTGGGCAACCTGGGCTTTGGCGCGTTCGATTCGCTCGAGAGCCTCTTTTACCGAGACGTGCTGCAGGTGGGCGCCGAGTGGATGGGGTGGCTCACGGCGATCGTTGGCGTGGGAGCCACGCTGGGCTCCGTTGCTGCCGGGCGGCTCCGTGTCCAGCGCGTGACGATGCCGCTGCTCTGCGCGCTGCTCGTGCTCGAGGGTCTGGGCGCGGTGCTCTACGTGGGAACGCCGCTCGTCGCGTGCGCCTGCGCGGGCCAGCTCGTGCTGGGCGTGGCCAACGGCGCCATCATGCCGGTGCGCGTGACGCTCACGCAGTGCTCGTGTGGCATCGAGCGGCTGGGGAGCGTGAGCGCGCTCATGCGCGTGGCCCTGTCGTCGGCGGGGACGTTGCCGCTGCTCGCGGCCCCGTTCCTGGCCAACGCGTTTGGCGTGCAGCCGGTGCTCGTCGTGGCGAGCGCGAGCGTGGCGGTCGCCGGCGCGGCCCTGCTCGCGGCATCTCGCCGTGTGGACGACTAGGCCGAGAAGGACAACAAGGCCGATAAAACCTAGCGGGTCGAGCGGGGCGACGAGATCGATAAGGCCGAGAAGAACGTGCAGGTCGTTTGGTTGTGCGGATAGAGCGGCCCGCGCGGCCCGATCATCCAGCCATGCGGTCGAGCAACTCAGACAATCTGCTCCAGCCGTCGCGCCCGGACCAGCCACCGCGCTCGCGCCAGCCGTCCCACCCACACCACCTCGCCCTTCTCCGCCGCGCCCGCGCCGGCTCCCGCCCACTCCACTGTTACTGTCCTGACACAATCGCCGTCGCCGACACGCGCCGCGCCACCAACCTGCCATAGAATGACTAAGTTGCATCCTATGAACCATGTTGGGAGGCCCCATGGCACTCAGCGAAAACGACGTGCGCGGCATCGCCGACTACGCGCGTATCGCTCTTGACGGCGACGAGCTCGCCGAGATGACGCAGTACCTGAACGGCGCCATCGAGGGCGTGCTCGCGCCCGTCCTCCAGTACGGCGAGGCAGACGTCCCGCCCACGTTCCACCCCATCGGAGACCTGTCGAACGTGATGGGCGCAGACGTCCCCGCGCCTGGCCTTGGCATCGACGAGGCCCTGCTCGACGCCCCTGCCGCGCGCGACCGCTACTTCCGCGTGCCCTCGATCCTGGGAGAGGGGGAGGAGCAGTAATGGCAAACCTCGACACCTTCTCCGCCGCCCAGATCGCGGCTGGCATCGCCGCCGGCGACTTCACCGCAACCGAGGTGGCGCGTGCCGCCCTCGACGCGGTCGAGGCCCGCGACAACGCCGTCCAGGCCTTCCTCCAGGTGGCCCCCGAGCTCGCCCTTAACGCCGCGGCCCGCATCGACGCCGACCGCGCCGCCGGCCGTGCCCTGCCGTCGCTTGCGGGCGTGCCGCTGGCCATCAAGGACAACATGATGCTCACGGGCACGCGAACCACCTGTGCCTCCAAGATGCTCGAGAACTACGAGAGCGTCTATACCGCCACCTGCGTCCAGCGCATGCTCGACGCGGGCTGCCTGCCCATCGGCAAGGCCAACATGGACGAGTTTGCCTTTGGCTCCTCGACCGAGAGCTCGGCCTTCCACCGCACCAACAACCCTTGGGACCTCGAGCGCGTGCCCGGCGGCTCCTCGGGTGGCTCCGCCGCGGCCGTCGCCGCCGGCGAGGTCACGCTCGCGCTGGGCTCCGACACCGGCGGCTCGATTCGCCAGCCGGCCGCCCTGTGCGGCGTTGTGGGCATGAAGCCCACCTATGGGGCCGTGAGCCGCTACGGCGTCGTTGCCTTTGGCTCGTCGCTCGACCAGGTGGGTCCCTTTGGCCGCAGCGTGGCCGACGTGGCGCTTGCCATGAACGCGCTCACCGCCCCCGGCCGCGACCCCAGGGACTCCACGAGCCAGGACTGCCCGGTCGACTTCACCGAGCACCTGAACGATGGCGTCGCCGGCCGCAAGGTGGGCGTCATCCCCGCCCTCATGAGCGCTGCGGGCCTCACCGACGAGGTCAGGGCGGCCGTGAACGCCGCGGCCCAGAGCCTGGCCGACCAGGGCGCCGAGCTCGTCGAGGTCGACCTTCCCAACCTCGACGCGGCCATCGCCGCCTACTACGTGCTGGGTCCCTGCGAGGCCTTCTCCAACCTCGCCCGTTTCGACGGCGTGCGCTATGGCTACCAGGAGCCTAACTGCGCGAACCTTGCCGAGCAGAGCTCGAAGTCGCGCGCGCACGGCTTTGGCGCTGAGGCCAAGCGCCGCCAGATGCTGGGCGCCTGGCTGCTGTCCAGCGGCGTGTACGAGAAGTACTACCTCGCCGCGCAGAAGGCCCGCACGCTCATCACGCGCGACTACGCCGCCGCCTACGAGAAGGTCGACGTCATCCTCATGCCCGCCAGCCCCACCACGGCGTTCAAGTTTGGCGAGATGAGCGACCCCACGCAGATGTACCTCTCGGACCTCTACACCATCAGCATCAACATCGCCGGCAACGGCGGCATCTCCGTGCCGCTGGGCCTGGGCGCCACCTCCGGCCTGCCCGTCTCGGCCCAGCTCGTGGGGCCGGCCTTCAAGGACCGCGACCTGCTGACGTTCGCCGCTGCCGTCGAGCGCGGCGCCGCCGCCCACGCGTCCGTTGCGCCCGACTTCGCCGGGAAGGGGGGTGAGCTCGCATGAAGAAGCTCGCCGACGTTCTAAGGGATTGGGAGGCCGTGATCGGCCTCGAGATCCATACCGAGCTCACCGCGCTCGACACCAAGATGTTCTGCAACTGCCGCCTGTCGCACGACGACGAGCCCAACACCAACGTCTGCCCCGTGTGCCTGGGCCTGCCTGGCGCGCTGCCGGTGCCCAACCGCCGCGCCATCCAGTCCATCGTGAAGGCGGGCCTGGCCACGAACTGCCAGATCATGCGCCACAGCATGTTCTACCGCAAGCACTACTTCTATCCCGACATGGCCAAGAACTTCCAGACCACGCAGGG
>NZ_CATVTL010000021.1:0-11408 GCF_958346945.1 uncultured Parolsenella sp. | reverse complement strand
CCACGGTCGTTGCCGCCGCGGAAGCCACCGCGGTCGCCGCCGCGGCTGTCACGGCCGCCAAAGCCGCCACGGTCACCACGGCCGCCACGGTCGCCGCCGCGGTCGCCGCCGCGGAAGCCATTGCGGTCGCCACCACGGCTGTCACGGCCGCCAAAGCCACCGCGGTTGCCGCCACGGTCGCCGCCGCGGAAGCTGCCGCGCTCCTCGCGGTCCTCGTCGAGGCCGAGGGCAACGAGCGGGTCGATGACCTTGTCGAGAAGGGCGGAGAGCTGCTCCATGTCCTCGGCGGAGAGGCCGGGGACGAGGGCCTCGCCCTTGCGCTCGAAGGCCTCGGCGCGCTCGACGGCGCCCTCGTCGGCCATGATGACGACCTTGCGCATGTCGGGCTCGGAGGGCTCGATGCGGGCCACGACGTCGTTCTTCTCGGCCTCGGCCATCATCGCGTCGAGCTCGCGAAGGCGCATGCCCAGCAGCTCGGACATCTCCTTCTGCTCCATCTTGGGCTTGAGCTGCAGGAGCTTGATGGCGCGGACGAGGGCGCTGGACTTGTTGCCCTTCTCCTCCTGCTCGCGGCGCTGCACGGCACGGCGGCAGCGAAGCAGACGGGCGGCCTTGTTGGCCTTGTCGAACAGGACGTCGTCGGCGCTGGCCTCCTCGGCCTTGGGCTGCTCCTCGACCTCGGGGGTCTCGACGGCCTCGGCCTGCTCCTCGGCAGCCTCCTCGGTGGCCTCAACCTGCTCCTCGGCGACCTCGGCCACGGTCTCGTTGTTCATCTCGTCGTTCTCGAACTGGGACATCATGTCTCCTTCTTGCGCCTCGCTGGCGCTCATCTGGCGCGTCACTTGCGCCCTCATGCCGGATTCCTCAACTCAGATCATCTATGTCATTCGTCACTGTGCCCCTTCCGGGGCGCCCGGCACCAGCGGACTAGTTTAAGGCCCAACCTGCGAAAACGCCGCGCGGCGGCCACATTCACCGAAACGCCAAGACGCGCGCGGCCACGTTGTCGCAGCCGCGCGCGTCCCGCGCGTTGGTGTGGATTTTGGTTGGGCGGGCCGCCCGCCTACTCCTGGCGGTAGATCGACAGGAAGTCCGCGAGGTCGTCCATGCACTCGGCGAGGACCTCGATGCGCGGCAGGTAGACCACGCGGAAGTGGTCGGGCTGCTCCCAGTTGAAGCCGCCGCCGCGCGTCACGAGGATCTTCTTCTCGTGCAGCAGGTCGAGGGCGAACTGCTCGTCGTCGTGGATGTTGAACTTCTTGACGTCGATCTTGGGGAAGATGTAGAAGGCCGCCTTGGGCTTCACGGCCGTAATGCCGTCGATCTCGTTGAGGGCGCGGTAGACAAAGTCGCGCTGCTCGCACACGCGACCGCCCGGGCGCACGTACGTCTCGACGCTCTGGTAGCCGCCCAGCGCCGTCTGCACGATCGACTGCGCGGGCACGTTGGAGCACAGGCGCATGTTCGACAGCATGTTGACGCCCAGGATGAAGTCCTTCATGCAGCGTAGGTTGCCCGACAGGATCATCCAGCCGATGCGGTAGCCGGCGATCATGTGGCTCTTCGACAGGCCGGAGAACGTCACGCACGGCACGTCAGGGGCAAGCGAGGCGATCGAGACGTGCTCCACGCCGTCCATGCACAGGCGGTCGTAGATCTCGTCCGAGAAAATCATGAGCTGGTGGCGACGGGCGAGGTCGACGATCTGCTCGAGCACCTCGCGCGGGTAGACGGCGCCCGTGGGGTTGTTGGGGTTGATGATGACGAGGGCCTTGGTGCGGTCGGTGACCTTGGCCTCCATGTCGGCGAGGTCGGGGTACCAGTCGGCCTGCTCGTCGCACAGGTAGTGGACGGGGTGGCCGCCGGCGAGCGTGGCGCAGGCCGTCCACAGCGGGTAGTCGGGGCTGGGGATGAGGATCTCGTCGCCGTCGTCGAGCAGGGCGTGCATCGAGAGCTGGATGAGCTCGGATACGCCATTACCGGTGTAGATGTCCTCCATGTTGACGTTGGGCAGGCCCTTGACCTGCGCGTACTGCATGATGGCCTTGCGCGCGGAGAACAGGCCGCGCGAGTCTGAGTAGCCCTCGCACTCGGTGAGCTGCTGGCGCATGTCCTTGACGACCTCGTCGGGCGTGCGGAAGCCAAACGGGGCGGGGTTGCCGATGTTGAGCTTGAGGATGCGCTCGCCCTCGGCCTCCATGCGAGCCGCCTCGTCGACGACGGGGCCACGGACGTCATACAGGACGTTATCGAGCTTGTTGGACTTCTTGAACTGCCTCATGGGGATGCTCCCTGTCGTTGGGGCCGCGTGGCCCTGGATGCCAGTGGTGGGCGGCGCCAGGCGCGTCGCAGGTGTGGGTGCGGCCGCGGGCCGCGCGCTAGCTCGCGCCTCCTGGCCGGGCTGGATGCCCGCAAGCCATTCGGCCGAGGTGCCGAGCAGCCTCGCGAGCAGGGCGAGCGCGGCGGGACGAGGCTCGACCTTGCCACTCACGTATTGGCTGACCTGGCTCTTCCCAAGCTTCTCGCCTGTCTCGCCGGCAAGGCGCACGAGGTCTGCCTGCTTGAGGCCCGCCTCCTCCATGGCTTGGACGAGTCGCGTTGCAAAGGGTTCCTGCTCCATGTCCTCGCCTCCAAAAGTTCAATTTGAGCGGATCCTGACCCGCTTTCGTGGCCAAAATTGAACTTACGTGCATCGCTAGTTCAATTTTGAACTCACCCTAGCACACAAAATTGAACTCACGGCCATCCCGAGCGAAAAAGACGCGAGCGGGCGCGTTTTGTGGACATGCGGTGACAGCTTCCCGGCAAGGGGTGCCCCGCCCCATCATTTGTTGACCGCTCAACATCCAATGTCTACAATCCGCTAGATGTTACCTAGTCAACATATCGAGGTACGGCCCGCCCACTACCTCGCAAGGAGTCCCATGAACCCACTGCGCACGGCCTGGTGCCGCACCTACCAGGCGGCCTTTCGCCTCGTCCTGCCCGTCCTCCCCTACCGCGAGCCCACCATTCTCCACGGCGTGGAGGAGGTGCCGGCCGCCCTTGCCAAGGAGGGGACACGCTCGGTCTTGCTCGTGACCGACCCGGGCATCGCGCGCCTTGGCCTAACCAAGGGCCTTGAGCAGGCACTTTCTCGCGCGGGCATTGACTGCGCGGTCTTTGACGGAACGGTTGCCAACCCCACGGTCGCAAACGTAGAGGAGGCGCTGGGCATCTACCACGACGCCCGCTGCGAGGCCATCATCGGCTTTGGCGGCGGCTCGGCCATGGACTGTGCCAAGGCCGTGGGCGCGCGCGTGGCCCAGCCCGCCAAGACGGTGGGGAGCATGCGCGGCCTTTTGCGCGTGCACCGCGGGCTGCCCACGCTCGTTGCCGTACCCACCACGGCAGGCACCGGCAGCGAGGTGACGCTCGCCGCCGTCATCACCGACGAGAAGACGCGCTACAAGTACCCCATCAACGACTTCTTCCTCATTCCCTCCTACGCCGTCCACGACTGGCGCCTCACGCAGGGGCTTCCCGCCGCCATCACGGGGCAGACGGGCATGGACGCGCTGACCCACGCCGTCGAGGCGTTCATCGGACGGAGCACCACGGCCCACACGCGTCAGATGGCGCTCGACGCCACGCGCCTCATCCATGACAACCTGCTCGACGCCTACCGCAACGGCAGCGACGGGCAGGCGCGCACCAACATGCTCACCGCGGCCTACGAGGCGGGCATCGCCTTCACGCAGTCATACGTGGGATACGTCCACGCCATCGCCCACAGCCTGGGCGGCCGCTACGGCATCCCGCACGGCCTCGCCAACGCGGTGATCTTGCCGCACGTCCTGCGCGCCTACGGCGAGAGCGCGGCGCCAAGGCTCGCCGTCCTCGCACGACACATGGGCATCTGCCCCAGCGAGACGCCCGATGCCAAGGCCGCCCGACGCTTCGTCATCTGGGTCGACGAGATGAACGGGCAGCTGGGCATCCCGCGCCACCTCGATGGCATCCGCGCAGCGGACGTGCCCGAGATGGCCGCCCACGCAGACGCCGAGGCAAACCCGCTCTACCCCGTGCCCCGTCTGTGGGACCGCGCCCAGCTCGAGGACATGTACCGTATAGTTGCCGGAGGACGCTTCGCCGACGAGCCCTCGCCCACCCGGGCGGACGGGGCGAGCGCCGGGCGGGTAACGACGCAAAGGAGCCAGCAGTGAACGAGCAGCAGATAGCGACCATCGTCAAGCGCCAGCGGTCATACTTCATGACGCACGCGACTATGGACGTGGCCGCGCGCAAGGCCGCGCTCGACCGCCTGCTCGCGGCCGTGCGCGCCCACGAGGACGGCATCGCCCGCGCGCTTCACGAGGACCTGGGCAAGTCCTTCGACGAGAGCTACATGTGCGAGATTGGCCTGTCGCTCTCGGAGATTCGCTACCAGCGCGCCCACCTCGCACGCTGGGCAAGGCCGCGCCTGCGCCCCACCGACCTCGCCAACGCCATCGCCACGAGCCGCGTGGAGCGCGTGCCCTATGGCGTGACGCTCGTCATGGCGCCATGGAACTACCCGTTCCTGCTCACGCTCGAGCCGCTCGCGGGGGCGCTCGCCGCGGGCAACACCGTGGTCGTGAAGCCCTCCGCCTACGCGCCGGCGTCGAGCGCGGTGCTCGCCACCATCTGCGCCGAGGCCTTCTCGCCCGAGCTCGTGAGCGTGGTCGAGGGAGGGCGCGCCGAGAACGAGGCCCTGCTCGACCAGCGCTGGGACAACATCTTCTTTACCGGCAGCGTTGCCGTGGGCAGGCTCGTCATGCAGCGCGCGGCCGCCCACCTCACCCCCGTGACGCTCGAGCTGGGCGGCAAGAGCCCCTGCATCGTCGAGGCAAGCGCAAACCTTGCCGTGGCGGCGCGGCGCATCGCCTTTGGCAAGTGGCTCAACGTTGGCCAGACCTGCGTGGCGCCCGACTACCTGCTGGTAGACCGCCACATAAAGGGCGAGCTCATCGAGCTTGTCCGCGCCGAGGCCACCAAGATGTACGGAGACGACGCACTTGCCAACCCCGCCTTTGGCAAGATGATCAACGAGAAGCACTTCCGCCGCGTGCTGGGGCTCATCGACCCCGTCAAAGTGGTCATGGGCGGCGGCTCTGACGCCACCACGCTGCGCATCGAGCCCACCATCATGGACGGCGTCGAACCCGACGACGCTGTGATGGGCGAGGAGATCTTTGGCCCCGTGCTGCCCGTCATCGCCTACGACGACCTCGACGAGGCCCTGCGCTTCGTGGAGCAGCGCCCCACGCCGCTTGCCCTCTACCTCTTCACCCAGGACCGCACGCTCGCCCGTCGCGTCATGCGCGACGTCGCCTTTGGCGGCGGCTGCGTTAACGACACGATCATGCACATCGCCACCTCACACATGGGGTTTGGCGGCATGGGCAACTCGGGCATGGGCAGCTACCACGGCCGCAAGAGCTTCGAGGCCTTCACGCACGAGAAGAGCGTCGTGAGCAAGGCGACGTTCTTCGACGCGCCCTTCCGCTACCAGCCCTACGCCAGCTGGAAGCGCTTCTTCGTGCGCAAGTTCGTGCACTAGCGCACGTCCCTTGGCCGTCTATGAGGGAGGGGCCGGCGCGACTCGCGCGCCAGCCCCTCTCGGCATATCTATGGAGCAGAAAACGCGTCGCTACACCAGCTTGCCGGCGCAGTGGTCGATGCCGTGCTGCACGACCTCGGCGACCCAGCCGGAGTACTTGCGCGTGCGCGACTCGAACCTGCCGTTCACCAGCGCGTCGAACTTGACGCGAACGAGCTGGAAGCGGCGCACCTCGGTGTCGCGGTCGAGCGACAGGCAGCCCTCGGTGGCCTTGTAGGGAGCCATGGAGGCGACGATCTTGGGGTTGAACATGACCTGCGGGCCGTTGGCGCCCTCGAAGGCAATGATGGCCTTGGAAAAGCCGATCTGGTTCGCGGCAAGGCCGACGCAGTCCTCGTTGGCAGCCATGGTGTCGAGCAGGTCCTGGGCGACCTCGGCGTCCTCGACCGTGGCAGGCTCGGCAGGCTTCGCGAGGAACTCCTCGTCCTTGATGATGTCCTTGATCACGTTGACGACCTTTCTTCTGGGCCGCGCGTAAGGTGCGCGGCCACGTGCGTGCCCCTCGATGATACGTGATTGGGGACGCGAGCGCCCGCGCTCATTCGAGGGCGCGCAGGCTGAGCGAGCCATGGTAGCGGCCGTCGACCCCAAATACCGCGTGGGCGAGCATGAGCAGGCGCCCTCCCGAGGTGCCCATCTCGTCCTCGATGGGAATCCACGCCGGGTCGAAGTGGCAGCGGTCGTACATGACGGTCTTGCCCACGGGCAGCCAGACGCCGTTGACCCGCGCGATGCGCATCGAGATCGTGCCGTGGTTCCAGTCGTCGCGCCGGGCCGAGCGCACGTCGAGCACCTCGCGCGACATGCCGTCATAGATGTCGACCACCTCGAGCGTGCCTGCGGCCGGGTTCTTGCTTGCGATCGCAAACTCCGAGAACACGTGAGTTGCCGCGACCTGCGCCAGCCGCCCGAGCCGCTCGCGGGGCACCACGGCGGCCTGTTCGGAGATGTAGCGCTCGAGCAGGGTACCGCGCTCGTCAAGGCGGCAGTCAAAGAGCACCCACTCGGAGAAGGTGGCGCTCACCTGCCCCTCAAGCAGCGGGTCTGGGTCTTCCTCGAAGTAGACCGAGGGGCGCACGATCTGCGCGAACGCCTCGGTGGGCGCCTCGATGAACTCGCGCTTTCGCCCGTTCCAATAGTGGGCCATCGTATAGATGTCGTCCTCGACCAGGTCCGTGATGGTCATGGCTTCCTCCGCCTCGCCTTGGCGCCGCCCCGCGCGGCATCCCTTTGCTGGGAGGGTACGGGCCACGCGGGCCCTCAGGCGCGCGAGTCAAAAGAAAGTCCCGGGCGGACTGACACGAACCTGTCCATAACCTGTCCAGATTTGCCGATTTTGGTACAAAATAGCTCCAACCTCGAGAAGAAGCTCGAGGTCGGAGCGTTATGGGTGGGTGTAGGGCGCCGCGACTTGGCGGCAAGTTTTTTTACTCCGCGGGACGGGCCATGATCTCGTCGAGCTCGGCATCGAGCTCGGGGTAGCGCTTGACCTTGAGGCGGTCGGCAAGGCGGCCGCGAGCCATCACGTGCAGCGGCTGACGCAGGGCCGCAAGGTCCTCGAGCGGGTTGCCCGCCACGGCGAGCAGGTCCGCGTCATAGCCCACGGCAACGACGCCCGTGGTATCCCCCAAGCCCAGGAGCTGGGCGTTTACCTGCGTTGCCGTGTGCAGGGCAAAGGCGTTGGAAACACCCACGTACTTGGCAAAGTAGGCAACCTCGCGCCACATGTCGTACTGCGTGACGTAGGGACAGCTCGAGTCGGTGCCCAGGCCCACGGGAATGCCCGCATCGAGCGCCTCACGGGCGCTCTTGATGATGCCCCCGCACACGATGTCGCCGTTGGTCTTCTGGACCTCGGTCGAGTGGGTCTTCTCGGGGTCGAGCATCACGAAGGGCAGCGCCGGCGAGATGGTGCAGGTGACGCTCGCGGGCCTGCCGCTCAGCTGGACGGTGCCGTTCTGGTACAGGTCGAGAATCTCGGGCGTCATGGGGGCGCCGTGCTCGATCGTGTCGACGCCGGCAGCGAGCGCCACCTGCACGCCCTCGGTGCTCTCGACGTGCGCCATCACAGGCATGCCCAGCTCGTGGGCAACGGCGCAGGCTGCAGAGGCGATCTCGGGGGACATGCGCAGCACGCCGGGCTCCCCGGGCTTCTCGGCATCAAAGACGCCGCCCGTCACGAACAGCTTGATGACGTCGGCGCCATGGGCGTAGATGTCGCGCACCATGTCGGCCGCCTGCTCGGGTGCCTGCGCCACCTGGGCAAAGAGGCCGGCCCCGTGACCGCCCGGCACGGTGACGCCCGTGCCCGGGGCCACGATGCGCGGACCCACGCACTTTCCCGCCTCGATGGCGTTGCGCACCGCGATGTCGCCGTAGAGCGGGTCGCCCGCGCCGCGAACGGTGGTGACGCCGCTCGCAAGCTGGTTCTGGGCCGAGCCACGGATGATGCGATGCAGGATGGCGCGGCCAATGGGGTTGTCGAGCTTCTTCATGAGCGCGCCGGCATCGCCCGAGCTCACAGGCTTGCCCGAGCCGCAGAAGTGCACGTGCATGTTGACGAGTCCGGGCATGAGGTAGGCGCCGCCCAGGTCGATGGTGCGCCCGCCCTGCGGTACCTGGGCGATTGCGGCAGGCTCGATGCGGGAGATCTTGCCGTTCTCGACGGCCACGGCCATGTTGCGCTGTGGCTGCATGTCCTTGGTTCCATCGAGAATCGTTGCGTTGACGAACAGCGTCGGACGCGTATCAGCGGCCATGGGGGCTCCTTGTCGTTGGTTGTGTGGAGCTAGGTTACCCGTTATGTAAAGCCGCGAGGCAGATGGTTCGGCGGCGTGTGAGCAGACCGGGACGAGCGGCCACGCGAGACGTGCGCGAGGAGTCGCAGCGCCACGAGGGCAGATGCCGGCCGGCGACGCCCTAGGGCCGCGGCGCCACGATGACGTCGAAGCGCACGGCCTTGCCGGCCACGCTGTGGCTGGGCTTGACGCCCGCAAGCAGCGGCGCCTTGGCCGGCCGCTTCACCACGACCTTGCG
This sequence comes from uncultured Parolsenella sp., assembly GCF_958346945.1. Lineage (NCBI taxonomy): Bacteria > Bacillati > Actinomycetota > Coriobacteriia > Coriobacteriales > Atopobiaceae > Parolsenella > uncultured Parolsenella sp. The sequence goes on along the minus strand of NZ_CATVTL010000021.1, from coordinate 2,731 downwards.
CGGGCCCGCCGCGATGGCCGCGCCCATGAGACGCTCGGGGTCTGCGCAGGGAGCCTCGAGGTGGTGGAGCAGCTGGAACTTCTTCTTGACCGCCGCGCTCTTCGTGCGCGCCGGAAACATCGGGTCGAGGTAGACCACGTCGGGCGCCCGGTCGAGCGAGCCCAGCACGTCGACGGAATCGCCCTCGACGAGGCGCATGCGACCAACGATACCCTCTAGCTGCGGCTCGTTGGCAGCGCGGCGCAGAGCGTCGGCAAGCAGCAGGGCAATCACGGGGTCGTTTTCGCACAACGTCACCGCAAAGCCCGCAGCGGCGAGCAGCAGCGAGTCCTCGCCGAGCCCCGCCGTGGCGTCAATGACAACGGGCTCGCCCGCGCCCTTGACGCGCGCCGCCCTCACAAGCAGCTCACGGCCCAGACGGTCTTGCCGCAGGCGGGGAAGAAGCTCGCGGAAGTCCTCGACGAGCTCCATGCCGTCGGCACACAGCCCCAGGGCATCTCCAACAAACCGCAGCTCAACGCTGCGCGGCAGCTCAAGCTCGCTCGCCCTGCTCGCAATCTCATCTTTCTCCACGGGCTCTTCCCTCCTCATCCGTTGACTTCGATTCTATCGCCCCGCCCTGCTGCGGACGCCTGATAGAATGGCGCCGTTACGAGGAGGACCCATGATTAACAGCAACGAGCACGCGAGGATCGCCGCGCAGGCCGAGCGCGTCTGCGCCGGAGCCGGCCACGACTGCGCCTTTAGCCGGGCGGGCAGCTCGTGCATGGACAACATCTCGCTGTTCGAGGGCCTTCCCGCGTCGGCAAAGCGCGAGCTTCTCGCACGCGCCCGTCACGCGAGCTATGACGAGGACGACATCATCGTCCACGAGGGCGACCAGATCGAGTCGATCGTCGTGGTGAGGTCGGGACGCATCAAGACCTTCCGCAGCACCTCCGATGGCGAACAGTACGTCCTCGATGTCCTGCACGAGGGCCAGGCCCTCTGGAACGGCATGTTTCTCGAGAAGCACACCTACGGCTACTCGGTGGCGTGCCTCACGCCGGTGCGCCTGTGCCTCATCCACCGCGCCGACGTCGAGCGCATGCTCGCCAACCACCCCGACGTTGCCATGGACCTCATCCGCATAGTGTGCACCGAGCTCAACCGCGCCGAGGAGCGCATCCTCATGCTCTCGATTCGCTCGCCCAGGCGCCGCCTTGCCGAGTACCTGCTCATTCGCGACCGCAGCTGCACAGGACCCGAGATTCGCCTCAAGCTCGAGGACATCGCGAGCTCGGTGGGCCTGCGCCCCGAGACGGTCTCGAGAAACATCGCTCGCTTCGACCGCGAGGGGCTCGTGAGGCGCACCGGCCGCGGCAGGCTGCTCGTGCTCGACCGCGAGGGGCTCGCGCGTGTCTCGGAGGCATAGGGAAGCGGCCGCGCAAGGAGATGCTGGCCCGCATCAGGCCGCACGACCAGGCACGGATGTTCGCCGCACCGACGGCGCACAGACCGGCCGCTCACAATGAGCCAAGCACGATATGGGCAACGACGTCGAGGGCGCGAATGGGGGGGCGGCGCCCGTCTCCCCCTCCCAAAGAGCCAGCTTGTTCGCCTATTCGAACGCTCTTTGTGGCGTTTTCATAAAGTTAGCCAGATTAAACAATATTTTTTCGTTATTTGATTTCGGTCAAGGAACTTATCGCGCGCACTCGTTATCTTTTCCGCTGACATCGCAAAGATTGATGGCTCACGGGCCGTCACCGCAAGCTCAGGAGAAGCCATGACGCAGGGGCGCGTTCACTCGATGGAGTCGTTTGGCTCGGCCGACGGGCCCGGCGTTCGCTTCCTCGTCTTTCTCCAGGGCTGCCCCATGCGCTGCCGCTACTGCCACAACCCCGACACCTGGGCGGGCAAGGACTTCCAGCTCATGGATGCCAACGAGATCCTCGACCGCGCCGAGCGCTACCGCAGCTACTGGGGTCCCGAGGGCGGCATCACCGTCTCGGGCGGCGAGGCCCTCGCCCAGCTCGACTTTGTGACCGAGCTGTTCGAGCGCGCCCACGAGCGCGGCATCAACACCTGCCTCGACTCGTCGCTTGCGCCCTTTACCCGCGACCCCGCGTGGCTCGCCAAGTTCGACCGCCTCATGGCCGCCTGCGACCTCGTGCTCGCAGACATCAAGCACATCGACCCCGAACGCCACCGAGACCTCACCGGCCGCGACAACGCCAACATCCTCGACTGCCTGCGCTACCTCAGCGAGAAGGGCGAGCCCGTCTGGATTCGCCACGTCCTCGTTCCCGGCATCACCGATGTCGACGAGTACCTCGAGCGCACCCGCGCCTTCATCGAGACGCTCGGCAACGTGCAGCGCATCGAGGTGCTTCCCTACCACACACTCGGCATCTTCAAGTGGGACGAGCTGGGCCTTCCCTACACCCTACGCGACGTCGACCCGCCCACGCCCGAGCGCGTGGCCCACGCCGAGCGCATCCTTCGCGGACAGGAGGCGAACTAGCCGAGGCGTCCGCGCACAGACTGTACGGCCGTGCCAAGCGCCCGTGCAGCACGCCAAACCGGTACCCCTCTCGGCGTCGACCGATGCCGAGACAAAGACAGCAGCGCCGAGACTGCTCCCCCAGCAGCGGCGCAAAAAGGAGGAAACATGCAGCTAAGGGACGAGTGGAGCGGCTTTAAGGGCGGCCACTGGGTGGACGACATCAACGTCCGCGACTTCATCCAG
>NZ_CATVTL010000020.1:0-11733 GCF_958346945.1 uncultured Parolsenella sp. | reverse complement strand
CGCAGCAGGCCCAGGGCGAGCAGCAGCCGCGCAAGCAGTACCAGCGCCCCGACCGCCCCAAGCAGTACCAGCAGGGCCGCTACAACAACCAGCAGAACCAGGGTCGTCGCCGCGGCCGCCACAACAACGGCGGCAACAACAACGGCAACGGCGTCGTCGAGCCGCGCTTCTCGCGCGAGATGCTCTCCTCGATGCTCGTGGCGGAGCTCCGCGTCCACGCCGCGGGCCTGGGCGTCGAGTACGTGGGCGTGCGCAAGGCAGACCTCGTCGAGGCCGTCTACGTGGCCTCCGCGCGCGCCGAGGGCTTCCGCGACGTCGCGGGCGTGCTCGACATCACGGGCGAGGGCTACGGCTTCGTGCGCACCGGCAACTACATGGCTGGCGACGACGACGCCTTCGTTCCCCAGCAGCTCATCAAGCACATGAGCCTGCGCCGCGGAGACTGGGTCGAGGGCACCGTGCGCCCCAGCCGCCCCAACGACAAGTACCCGGCGCTGCAGAAGGTCGCCTCGATCAATGGCGCCTCTCCCGAGGTCGCCCGCGAGCGCCCGCGCTTCCGCGACCTCACGCCGGTCTATCCCAACGAGCGCCTCGTCATGGAGCACGGCAAGAACTCGATAACCGGCCGCGCCATCGACCTGGTGGCGCCCATCGGCAAGGGCCAGCGCGGCCTCATCGTGAGTCCCCCCAAGGCGGGCAAGACCACGGTGCTCAAGCGCATCTGCGAGTCCATCGCCGCCAACAACCCCGAGGTCTACCTCATCTGCCTTTTGGTGGACGAGCGTCCCGAGGAGGTCACTGACATGCAGCGCTCCATCAAGGGCGACGTCGTGGCCTCGACGTTCGATATGCCGGCCGACAACCACACGGCCGTCTCCGAGCTCGTGATCGAGCGTGCCAAGCGCCTGGTCGAGATGGGTCGCGACGTGGTGGTCGTGCTCGACTCCATCACTCGCCTTGCCCGCGCCTACAACCTCGCCCAGCCGGCGAGTGGGCGTATCCTCTCCGGCGGCGTGGACGCCTCGGCGCTCTACCCGCCCAAGAAGTTCCTGGGCGCCGCGCGCAACATCGAGAACGGTGGCTCGCTCACGATCCTCGCCTCCGCGCTCGTCGAGACGGGCTCCAAGATGGACGAGGTCATCTTCGAGGAGTTCAAGGGCACGGGCAACATGGAGCTCAAGCTCGACCGCGAGCTGGCCGACAAGCGCATCTTCCCAGCCATCGACCCGGTGGCTTCGGGCACGCGCAACGAGGAACTGCTCATTGACCCCGAGCTGCAGCCCTTCGTGTGGGGCCTGCGCCGCATCCTTGCCAACATGAACAACATCGAGCGCGCCGAGAACTCGCTCGTGCGTAGCCTCAAGGCCACGGCGACCAACGAGGAGTTCCTCATACGCTCGGCAAAGAAGGCCCAGCAGAGCGAGTACGCCGACGCCCTGTAGGGACGCCTCTCGCGCCTGGCTTGGCGCAGGGAGCACCCCAGCCTCCGCCCGCTGGTCGATTGACCGTGGACGGAGGCATTTTTATGCAACGCCGACATGCCGGTGCTGCTATAGTCATACGAAGGGTGCAGAGGCGCCCACATCTTGAATTCGTTCGAGCGACGGTACCCGCAGACCAAACAGACCCCGCCGTTGCCCGATTGGCCCCGCTCGAGCGAGCGCTGGGCCCGTCGTCGCAATCTCGCCTGTTTGCATGAGCCGCCGTCGCTACTGGGGAGGCGTGAGGTCATGACGAGCAGGCGCAGCAATCCTGCCATCTTTGCCGGGCTTGCCGGTGCCGCCGCGTGGGGAGCGCCCACGTGCGCGCAGGCGCTTACGGTCATGGGCTACGAGGTCCCCACGTCTGACCCCGGCTTCACCTTCGTGGCCGGCTGCGTCACCGGCGCCATCGTGGCTGGCTGCGGCAGCCTTGCCATCTCGCGCGCCGTCGCCGCGCGCACGGCCCGCGCAGAGATCGAGAGCGCCCTGCGCGGCAGCCACGCCCAGCCTGCCGTCCCCTCCCGCACGGCCGCCCAGGCCGTGCCCACCCAGCGCAGCGCCACGGCCCAGGCCTGGGAGCAGACCGGCGACATCCGCGTGCAGGTGCCCGCCGCCAAGGCCCCGGGCGCCCAGGCGGCAGATGCCCCCGAGCCCGTGCGCGACGCCATCGAGGACGCCTGGAGCGCCTGGGAGGCCAACGCCAAGGCCTCGACCGACTACGTCGACGTGGCCGAGGGCTACGTGCGCACCCGTACCCTCGCCGAGCGCATGAGCGCTCGCGCCAAGGGCGTGGCGAGCGTGCTGTCAGAGCGCCTGGGGGCCTCCCGCATGGAGGGCCTGCCCGTGATCGAGCGCGCCGATGGAAGCGTGGGAGACGTGGGCGAGAGCTGGTGGGACGACGCCATGAGCGCCTCGTCGCGCCCGCGCGCCACCTCGCCCCTGGGCGGTGAGTCGGTCGAGGAGGGCATGAGCGGCAACAGCGCCGTGCTCTTTACGGCCCAGACCGCGGCCGAGGTCCAGGCTGCCCGCGCGGTGTGGCAGCAGGGAGCCCAGCAGGCTGCGGCGCCCGCCCAGCAGGCCGCGTCCGCCCCGGCGGCGTCTCGCCCCGCCTCTGCGGCGCAGGCCCCGCAGGACGCCCAGCCAAGCCAGACCTCCGCACAGGTCGCGTACGCCCAGCCCGCGCCCACCGCGCCCACCGCGCAGGCTGCCGCGCCCTCGCGCGAGAGCCTCGCGGAGCGCCTCGCCAACCCCGCCGAGGCCTTCCCCGAGAAGAAGCCCAAGTACACCGACGAGCAGCGCGACATGTGGGCCGAGGCCCTGGCCGCCCTCGATGAGCGCTACGAGGAGCAAGTCGTCATGGAGGCCGCCGCGGCGCCGCAGGTGGTCGTCACCACTCCGGTGGGCGACGAGCTCGACGAGCCCGAGGGCCTCGAGCCCAACACGGCCTTCATCCCGTTCAAGCCCCAGGCCGGCCACCCCGAGGTCGTCGACACCGAAAGCTACGTCGACATGCTCGTCGACCAGGAGCTCGCCCGCAACGAGAGCCCCTCGGTGCGTCGCCTCGCGCGTCACAAGCTGCGCGACTACTTCAAGGTCATTGACGGCACGGGCGACATCAAGAGCGCCCGTCACCTGGCCGCCCAGCAGGCGTAGGGCATGGGGGCGCCCCAGACGCACGCGCATGAGAAGAGCGCCCGCCGCATCCCCTCGTGGGTGCGGCGGGCGCTCGTCGTGGCGTGGATCGCCTTCATATGGAGCAGATCGCTCTTCCCGGGGCCCGCCTCGAGCTCCCAGAGCAACTTCGTGGCCGCCCTGCTCCAGCCCCTCCTCGAGGCCATGGGCATTCACGAGTGGAGCCAGATGACCTTCCTCGTGCGAAAGACCGCGCACTTCCTCGAGTACACCGTGCTGGGCGTCCTTCTCGCCCTCACGAGGGACGAGGGGAGCCCGTGGTGGCCCCGCGTGCTCGTGGGCGTGGCCACCCCCAGCGCGGACGAGACGATCCAGCTGTTCGTGCCCGGCAGGAGCGGGCAGGTCACCGACGTCATGCTCGACTGCGCGGGGGTGGCGGTGGGGATGGCCCTTGCTACAGGTATTCGATCTGCGCTCCGTCGACGTCGCAGGTAAGGATGTGCGTGGCGCACTGCGGGAAGCGCTCCTGCAGGCGCACCTGCAGAAACTTCGCGACGATGGTGTCGTCGGTCACGGCCATGAGGGTCGAGCCCGAGCCAGAGATCCACATCGTGGCGGCTCCGCCCTCGAGGCAGGTGGCGCGAATCGCATCGTAGTCGGGGATGAGCGTGCGGCGGTAGGGCTCCTGGATGAGGTCGTCGTTGGCGGCCGCGATGAGCGAGGTGTCGCCCGTCTCGAGGCCGCGCGTGAGACCCGCGATGCGGCCCATCTGCCACACGGCGGTTGACAGCGGCACCTGCTGGGGCACGACCTTGCGCGCCTCGCTCGTGTGCACCTCGTAGGGCGGCACGATCGTGAGGAAGCGCAGGCGCGGGCTCACGTCGTAGCGCAGACAGCGCGGAAGCTCGCCGGCGGGCGTGAACGAGCACACCGCGGCGCCCAGGATCGCGGGCGCCACGTTGTCGGGGTGGCCCTCGACGCGCGTCGCCATCGCCACGAGCTCCTCGCGTGTCACGGTGTGGCCCGTGAGGGCCGCGGCGGCCATGATGCCGGCGACCACGCAGGTCGAGCTTGAGCCCAGGCCGCGGGCCACGGGCACGTCGGTCTGGATGTCGATGGACACGCCAAAGGGCTCCACGCCCCACTCGGCCAGGGCGTCGACGAGCGACACGTAGACGAGGTTGTGCTCGTTTTGGAACTGCTCGGGGCAGCCCGTGATCGTGAGGCTCTCGGCGCGGTCGAACGTGAAGTGCGAGTAGAGCGACACGGCCATGCCCAGGGTGTCGTAGCCAATGCCGAGGTTGGCGCTCGTGGCGGGAACGCTTATGCGGATCATGCGAGCAGCTCCTTGGCCTTGTCCTCGACGTAGGCGTTCATGCCGTCGACGGCGACGACGTCGCCGAAGCGCTCGGGCGCGCTGCGCAGGGCCGAGAGGGCCGCGGGCGCGGTCGTGTGCGAGAGCTCCTCGAGGGCGTCCATGCACGCGAAGCCGCCCATGCCGGCGGTGTCGTGGCCGAGGGCCGCGAGCACGTCTGCCGAGAACTTGTAGGGGCTTGCCGTCGAGAGGACCACGCGGCAGGTGCCGTCGGCGGGGCGCTGCTCGAGCACGTGGTGCGCGACCGCAGTGTGCGGGTCGAGCAGCACGCCGTGCTCCTCCCAGGTGGAGCGGATCGTGGCGCGGGTGTCCTCGTCGCTGGCGCGGCCGCAGGCAAACGTGGCGTGCAGGCGCTCGAGCAGCGCGGGCGGAATCGTGTAGGCGCCCTTCTCGGCAAGGTCTGCCATGAGGGAGGCCACGAGGTCGCAGTCGCCCTCGCTCAGGTAGAAGAGCAGGCGCTCGAGGTTGGACGACACGAGGATGTCCATCGAGGGGCTGATCGTCTTGTGGAACGGGCGGCGGCGGTCATAGGTGCCGGTGGCGATGAAGTCAGTGAGGACGTCGTTGGCGTTGGAGGCCACGACGAGCTTGCGCACGGGCAGGCCCATGAGCTTGGCATAGTAGCCGGCGAGCACGTCGCCGAAGTTGCCGGTGGGCACGCAGAAGTCGATGGCGTCGCCCACCTTGAGGGCGCCCGCGCTTGCGAGCTGCGCGTAGGCGTCGAAGTAGTAGGTCACCTGCGGCACGAGGCGGCCGACGTTGATGGAGTTGGCGCTCGACAGCACGACGTTCTCCTTGGCCAGGCGGTCGCGCAGGGCGGCGTCGGCGAAGATGCGCTTGACCTCGGTCTGGGCGTCGTCGAAGTTGCCCTCGATGGCGCAGACGGCGACGTTGTTGCCGCGCTGGGTGGCCATCTGCAGGCGCTGGACGTCGGAGACCTTGCCGTGCGGGTAGAAGACGGTGACGCTCGTGCCGGGGACGTCGGCGAAGCCCTCGAGCGCGGCCTTGCCGGTGTCGCCGCTCGTGGCGGTCACGATCATGACGTTGCGGCCGTCGCCCGTGCGCGAGACGCGCATGAGCTGCGGCAGCATCTGAAGGGCCACGTCCTTGAAGGCACTCGTGGGGCCGTGCCACAGCTCGAGCGTCCAGTCGTCGCCGCAAGGCGAGACGGGCGTCACGGCGGGTGAGTCGAAGTTGTCGCCATAGGCGGCGTCGACGCAGGAGGCGATCTCTTCTGCCGTGAAGTCGTCGAGCAGATGGCCCAGGACGAGCTTGGCGCGGTCCTGGTAGGTGCCGGCCATGAGCGCGCCAAGCGAGGGCGCGCCGGCCGCGACGTCATCGCGGACGAACAGACCGCCGTCGTGGGCAATACCCTCGAGAATCGCCTGCTTGCTTGTTAAGGATTCGTTTCGCGAGCGCGTGCTATGGTACGTTGTCACTGCTCTTCTCCTTGCGTCGTGAGCGATGCGGGCGGGTGGGGGAGCCGCGAGCTCGCGGGCGTCCCTACCGTTCGAAGCATCATAGCGTGGAGAGGGCTCGGCGCGGCCTGCGGCGAGCCCACATGAGACAGTATGGAAACGTCTGCGTCTCCTTTGCACCCCCAAGGCGCGCGGCTCGGAGGGCCACATGATCAAGATCACCAAGTTCGGAGGCTCGAGCGTCGCCGACGCCGGCCAGTTCAAGAAGGTCAAGCGCATCATCGAGGCCGACGAGGGTCGCCGCTTCGTCGTCGTTTCGGCCGCCGGCAAGCGCAACTCTGACGACAACAAGATCACCGACCTTCTCTACCTGGTCGATGCCCACCGCACCTACCACGTCGACTGCACGGCGCTTCTCGAAGACATCAAGCAGCGTTTCGTCGACATCGCCACCGAGCTGGGGCTCAAGTACCCCATCGCCGAGAAGTTCGACGAGTTCGCGGCCAACATCAAGGGCTACACCACCGAGTACATCGTGAGCCGAGGCGAGTACTTCACCGCCCAGCTCATGAGCGAGTACCTTGGCCTGCCGTTCGCCGACGCCGCCGACTACGTTCGCTTCCACCACGACGGCACGCTCGACATGGAGCGCACCTGCGACCGCATCCACGACCTGGTCGTGCGCGAGGGCAGCTTCGTGCTGCCGGGCTTCTACGGCGCCACCGCCGAGGGCGACATCCGCCTGTTCAGCCGTGGCGGCGGCGACATTACGGGCGCCATCGTGGCCCGCGCGCTCAACGCCGACCTCTACGAGAACTGGACCGACGTCTCGGGCTTCCTCACGGCAGACCCGCGTATCGTCAAGCGCCCCCGCGCCATCCGCCGCATTACGTTCGACGAGATGCACGAGCTGTCCTACATGGGCGCCTCGGTGCTGCACGAGGAGGCCATCTTCCCCGTGCGCGAGGCCAACATCCCCATCGCGATCCTCAATACGAACCACCCTGAGGAGCGCGGCACGATCATCCAGGAGCGCGTCGAGCCTGGCGAGGACGACCCGGTCATCACCGGCATCGCCGGCAAGCGCGACTTCCTCACCGTGCACGTCTCCAAGACCAAGATGAGCGACTCGGTGGGCCTTCTCGCCCGTGCGCTGGGCATCTTCGAGCGCTACGGCGTCTCGGTTGAGCACGTGCCCACGGGCGTCGACTCGTTTGGCGTGGTCGTCAACAGCGCCGACGTCAAGGACAAGATCTACTCGATCGTGGCCGACCTGCAGCGCGAGCTCAAGCCCGACGAGGTCAAGGTCATCGACCAGCTGGCCCTCATCAGCGTGGTGGGTCGCAACATGTCCAACCGCCCGGGCACCTCGGGCAGGCTGTTCTACGAGCTGGGCAAGAAGGGCATCAACATCAGGCTCATCACCCAGAGCTCGCAGGAAATCAACATCATCTTTGGCGTGAACAACGCCGACTTCGAGGACACCATCCGCGCCGTCTACGACGCGTTCCTTGACGAGGAGGACTAACCCATGGCCGAGCCTAAGAACGTCGCAATCCTGGGCGCCACCGGTGCGGTGGGCACGCAGATGCTCGAGTGCCTCGCCGAGCGCGACTTCCCGGTGGGCGATTTGCATCTGCTGGCGAGCCCGCGCTCCGTGGGCAAGGTCGTCGAGTGGCAGGGCCGCAAGGTCGAGGTCGAGCTCGCGGCACCTGAGGCCTTCGAGGGCGTCGACATCGTGCTGGGCGCCGCCGGCGACGACGTGGCCAAGGAGCTCCTGCCCGAGGCCGTGCGCCGCGGTGCCACCGTGGTCGACAACTCGCACGCCTTCCGCCTCGACGCCGACGTGCCCTTGGTGGTCCCCGAGATCAACCCCGAGGACGTGGCCTGGAACCACGGCCTCATCGCGAACCCCAACTGCGCCACGATTATTGGCCTCGTGCCCACCTGGCCGCTGCACAAGCTGGGTCACGTCACGCGTATGGTCGTGAGCACCTACCAGGCCGCGAGCGGCGCCGGCGTGCCTGGCATGACCGAGCTCGAGGAGCAGCTGGGCGCCCTGGGCCGCGGCGAGGAGATTGGCGTGCCCAAGGCCTTCGCCGACCAGCTCGCCAACAACCTCATCCCCCAGATTGGCTCCGAGAAGTTCGCGGGCTACACCTCCGAGGAGATGAAGATGCAGAACGAGGGGCGCAAGATCATGCACCTGCCCGAGCTGCGCGTTAACTGCACCTGCGTGCGCGTGCCGGTGCTGCGCTCGCACTCCGAGAGCATCACCCTCGAGTTTGCCGAGCCCGTCGAGCTCGATGCCGCCCGCGAGGCCCTTGCCTGCGCCCCCGGCGTCAAGCTCGTCGACGACCTGGCTGCCGAGAAGGCCTGCGACCGCTTCCCGATGCCGTTCTACACGAGCGACCAGGACCTCGTGTGGGTTGGCCGCGTGCGCCGCGACATTTCGAACCCCGACGAGGCACGCGGCATCACGTTCTGGTGCTGCGGTGACCAGATTCGTAAGGGTGCCGCTACCAACGCCGTGCAGATTGCCGAGCTGCTGCTTTAGGGCCTCTCACGCATCGCGTGTGCACTTCTCGCGCTGAACTTGCATAACTGCCGTCTTGGGGCCGCCCGCCACGCGCGGACGGCCCCTTTCTTGTGAACGGGGGCAGAGGGACGTGTCTTTTGTCCCCAAGGGTCCGCTAATTTAAGCGGGGTTGCTATGACAACCCGGTCTCGCACTATCATTCTTGGCTAGTTAAGCGGTTGGCTAGGAGGAGTTGCACGTGAGACTCGACGCGTTGGAGATTGGCAAGGACGCAATCATTGCCTCGGTGGCATCGGATGATGCGGCGCTGCGCCAGCACATCCTCGACATGGGCCTGACGCCCGGCACCGAGGTCACCATGATGAAGTACGCCCCCATGGGCGACCCCATGGAGATTCGCCTGCGCGGTTACGAGCTCACCCTGCGCCGGGCCGACGCGGCGCGCATCGAGCTCGTCGACGTCCACGACACCGACACGGTGGCGGCTGTAAATCCCCATCGCGAGGCCTGTGCCCACCCCGCCCTGGGCGAGGGCGTGACCCCGCGCGGCGGCAAGATGGCTATCGCCGCCGGCGACCCCATCCGCTTTGCCCTGGCCGGCAACCAGAACTGCGGTAAGACCACGCTGTTCAACCAGCTCACGGGCTCAAACCAGCACGTGGGCAACTTCCCGGGCGTCACGGTCGACCGCAAGGACGGCACCGTCCGCAACCATCCCGAGGCCACGGTGACCGACCTGCCCGGCATCTACTCGCTCTCTCCCTACACGGGCGAGGAGGTCGTGAGCCGCCAGTTCATCCTCGACTCGCGGCCCGACGCCCTCATCAACATCATCGACGCCACCAACATCGAGCGAAACCTCTACCTCACGCTGCAGCTCATCGAGCTCGACCGCCCCATGGTGGTGGCGCTCAACATGATGGACGAGGTTCTCGCCAACGGCGGTTCGGTCGACGTGAACCGCCTCGAGGGGCAGCTGGGCGTGCCCGTGGTGCCCATCTCGGCCGTGAAGGGCGAGGGTATCGACGAGCTGGTCGAGCACGCCGTGCACGTGGCGCGCTTCGATGAGCGCCCGGGGCGCCTCGACTTCTGCACGCCCGACGGCCCCGGCGGTGGCGCTGTCCATCGCTGCATCCATGGCATCGCGAGCCTCATCGAGGATCACGCGCGCGCCTCGCAGATTCCGGTGCGCTTTGCGGCCACGAAGCTCGTCGAGGGCGACGAGCTCGTGATCTCGACCCTTCACCTCGACAAGAACGAGCTCGACGGCATCGAACACGTCATCTCGCAGATGGAGGAGGAGTCGGGTACCGACCGCCTCTCGGCGCTGGCCGACATGCGCTTCTCGTTCATCGAGGGGGTGTGCCAGGCCTGCGTGACCAAGCCGCATGAGAGCCGCGAGCACCTGCGCTCGGTGGCGATCGACCGCGTGCTTACGGGTCGCTACACCGCCATCCCGATGTTTCTGCTCATCATGGCGGCGGTCTTCTGGCTCACGTTTGGTGCGGTGGGGGCACCCCTGCAGGGCCTCATGGAGCAGCTCGTGGGCGCGGGCATCTCGGCGATTGACGACGCGCTCACGGCGTTTGGCACGAACCCGGTGGTGAAGTCGCTCGTGGTGGACGGCGTGCTGGCGGGCGTGGGCAGCGTGCTGTCCTTCTTACCCATCATCGTGGTGCTGTTCCTGCTGCTATCGATCCTCGAGGACTCGGGCTACATGGCGCGCGTTGCCTTTGTCATGGACAAGGTGCTGAGGCGCTTTGGTCTCTCGGGCAGGAGCTTCGTGCCCATGCTCGTGGGCTTTGGCTGCAGCGTGCCGGCCATCATGTCGACGCGCACGCTGCCCTCCGAGCACGACCGAAAGATGACCGTGATGCTCACGCCGTTTATGAGTTGCTCGGCCAAGCTGCCGGTCTATGGCCTTTTGTGCGCGGCGTTCTTCCCCCAGGCAACGGTGCCCGCCATCGTGTCGCTCTACGTGCTGGGCATCGTGGTGGGGATGGTCGTGGCGCTGGTGCTGCGCCGCACGGCGTTCAAGGGCGAGCCCGTGCCGTTCATCATGGAGCTGCCCAACTACCGCCTGCCGGGGTTCAAGACCACGCTCATGCTTGCGTGGGACAAGGCCAAGGGGTTTGTGACCAAGGCGTTCACGATCATCTTCGTGGCGAGCGTGGCCGTGTGGTTCCTGCAGACGTTCGACGTGCGCATGAACGTGGTGAGCGACCAGTCCCAGAGCCTGCTGGCGATGGTGGGTGGCTTCATAGCTCCGGTGTTTGCGCCCCTGGGGTTTGGCGACTGGAGGGCGTCGTGCGCCCTCGTGTGCGGCCTTTTGGCCAAGGAGAGCGTCATCTCCACGCTCACGGTGCTTCTGGGCTCCTCGTCCGCGACGGCGCTCTCGGGCCTGTTCGCGCCGGCGACGGCCTACGTGTTCCTCGTGTTCACGCTGCTCTACCCACCCTGCGTGGCCGCCATCGGCACGGTCAAGAGCGAGCTGGGTGGCCGCTATGCCGTGGCCGTCTTTGCCTTGCAGGTGGGCGTTGCCTGGCTTGTGGCCTTCGCCTTCCACACCGTGATGTTGGCGGTTGGCGTGCTGTAGGCCTGCGTGCGTGGCGCGGGTGTAATGTTTCTGATGCTTCATGATGCGCGGCCGGCTGGGCGAGGGTTGCCTGGTCGGCCGCACTCCGTATGAATTTGGCCCATTCTTGCCCAAATGAATAGGGGCGCAAAAAGAGGTCGGAAGGCAAAACGTGCCCTCCGACCTCGTGCTTTTCTGGTGCGCCCTGAGCGATTCGAACGCTCGACCGTCGGATTAGAAGTCCGGTGCTCTATCCAGCTGAGCTAAGGGCGCCTTCGCATGCGCGATGCGGTTTGACCATTCTAGCGCAATCAACCACCTGGGGGAGTGCGCGCCGGTCAGCGGGGTTTCAAGCTCCTGTCTGCCGCCGTCCCGGCGAGGCGAAGAAGCTGAAGCCGTGCGGGATGGGCTTCTCGACCGTATACACGATCTCTATTTGCTCGTCTACGGGTGCCGACGTCCTCGCTCAAAACTTTTTTGAAATTCCCCCTTGCATGCGCGGCGTGTGCTGTGCATAATAGACGAGCTGCTTGAAGGCGTGACAAATGGTGGGTGTAGCTCAGTTGGCAGAGCGACGGACCGTGGCTCCGTAGGTCGAGGGTTCGAGCCCCTTCACCCACCCCATCTCACACGTTCAAGGAACATGGTTCGTTAGCTCAGCTGGTAGAGCAGGGGACTCTTAATCCCAAGGTCCAGGGTTCGAACCCCTGACG
>NZ_CATVTL010000019.1:0-14414 GCF_958346945.1 uncultured Parolsenella sp. | reverse complement strand
CCGCATGCGGGGGCGTGGCAAGGCGTCCACGGTTCCTACACAATTGGGCGGGAGGGGGCGCACCCACGAGATACGAGGGGAGGCCAAGGCTTCGCATCATGGTCACCCCTTCTACTTACCTATATGTTGCGAGCACCAATCTAGCTACGGCCAGCATCTGCCCACCATATAGATTCACTGCTCGCGCACATCACATATATGTTTAGGCGCTACTTCTCCTCGGAGCAGGCCTTGCGGCCGTTCGGAATCTTGGCAAGGCCGACGAGCGCAAGGTGGGTGCCTGCAGCTCACCACCATCATGGCGTCCTTCCGCGAGCCGTATCAGGGCGTGCGGCTTAGCATTCGCGAGGGCCTCGCGGGGACGCATGCCCACCGGCGCTAGGATGGATGCGAGGAGGACGTATGATCATTGACCGAGACAGGGCCCGCACGGCGTTTGACGCCTACGTGGCCGCCTATGACCCATCCAACCCTCGTATCGCGCTCAAGGTGGAGCACACCTATCGCGTGGCCGAAGTCGCGCATCGTATCGCCATGGACCTTGGCCTGGACGAGCGGGACGTTGATCTCGCCTGGCTGTGCGGCCTGCTCCACGACATGGGGCGCTTTGAGCAGGTTCGCCGCTGGGACACGTTTAGGGACGCGGACTCCACGAGCCACGCGCGCTTGGGCGAGATAGTCCTGTTTGGCTCCCGCGAGCACCTGGGCAAGCCCATTGCAGGTAGCGGCGAGCCACGCATCCGCGACTTTGTTGCCGATGCCAGCGAGGACGAGGTTATACGGATAGCGGTTTGCCTCCACAGCGACTACCGCCTGCCCGCCGGCCTCGACGAGCGCACGCGCATGTTCTGCGACATCACCCGCGATGCCGACAAGATCGACATCCTGCGCGTCGCGAGCCTCGACACGCCCGAGGCGATGCTGGGCTGCTCCATGGACGAGCTGCTGGGCAGCACCCTCTCGCCCGAGGCGACCCGGGCGTTTGACGAGCGCCGCTGCATGCTGAGGGATGAGCGCTCACAGCCGGCCGACTTTCTCGTGAGCTTTGTCTGCTTTGCCTTTGAGCTGGCGTTTGCGCCCAGCAAGAAGATCATGCGCGAGCAGGGCTGCGCCATCGGGCTGCTCGAGCACCCGTTTGGGGCCAGCGGCCCCTTCCACAACGACCACACCCGCGCCGAGCTCGCCCGCATGGCGCGCGAGATGGGCGCCTACCTGGAGGAAGATGCCTCGTGACCAAGCCGCGCATCCTCATGGTCGCCACCGGCGGCACCATCGCTTCTGCCGAGGAGGGCAACGGCCTGACGCCGCAGCTCACCGGCGAGCAGCTTGCCGGCTACGTGCCGCAGGCCTCCGAGCTCGCTGACATCGACATCGTGCAGCCCATGAACATCGACAGCACCAACATGCGCCCCGGCGACTGGCAGGCGATTGGCGACGCGATCCTTGCCCGCTACGAGGACTACGACGGCTTCGTGGTGCTGCACGGCACCGACACGATGGCCTACACCGCCGCCGCACTCTCCTACCTCATCCAGGACAGCCCGCGCCCCATCGTGCTCACCGGCTCGCAGCAGCCCATGAGCAGCCCCTTCACCGACGCGCGCATCAACCTCTACCAGAGCGTGCTGTACGCCTGCGACGAGGAGTCGCGCGACGTGTCGGTCGTCTTTGGCGGCAAGGTGGTCGCGGGCACCCGCGCGCGCAAGCAGCGCACGATGAGCTTCAACGCCTTTACCAGCGTGAACTACCCCGAGCTCGCGCTCATCCGCAACGAGCGCATCATCCGCACGGCCCCCGCCGACGCGCGCCGGCGCGCCCACGAGCCGCGCATCTACCACGACCTCGACGAGCGCGTCTTTGTGCTCAAGCTCACGCCCGAGGTGAACCCCTCCGTGTTCACGCTGCTGCGCGAGGACTACGACGCCATCATCCTCGAGACGTTTGGCATTGGCGGCATCCCCGACGCTCTGCACGATGCCATCTTTGGGTGGGTCGACTCGGGCCGTACGCTCGTCGTAACGACCCAGGTGCCCGAGGAAGGCCTTGACCTGGGCGTCTACGAGGTGGGGCGCGCCTATGCCGAGCATCCCGGCATCCTGCGCGGCGCCGACATGACCTGCGAGGCGCTCGTGGCCAAGACCATGTGGGCGCTGGGACAGACGCGCGACGCAACCCGCCTGCAGGAACTCTTCTACGCCCCCGTGAACCACGACCGTCTGGTGGAGGCCTAGCGCGGGCGGCACAGGACGGGAGCATCAAAGGTTACAAGTTGGTATCCGCCGCGCACGCGGGGGCTCAAACCGAGCTTAGCAGGCAAATTCCACAGATAGAATGGCTGCTACCACTAGGGATGCGCACCCAGGGGCCGCGCGGCGCAAGCCCGCCCGCGGAAGGGCGCGCAGAAAGGAAGGGGACCCATGAACTCCATCTCTAGGCGCTCGTTCGTCGCCGGCGCCGCCGGCTCGGCCCTGCTCGCGCTCTCCGCGTGCGGCGCTTCCAACTCCGGCTCGTCCGACGACTACGGCGAGAAGACCTACAAGGTCGGCGTCCTGCAGCTCACGCAGCACGCCGCCCTCGATGCCGCCAACGAGGGCTTCGTCGAGGCCCTCGACGAGTCTGGCATCAAGTACACGATCGACCAACAGAACGCCAACAACGACCAGAGCGCCTGTGCCACCATCGCCTCCAAGCTCGTGGGCGACGGCGACGACCTGATCTACGTCATCGCCACGCCGGCCGCCCAGGCCGTAGCCGCCGCGACGAGCGACATCCCCATCGTGGGCTCCGCCATCACCGACTACGCTGCCTCCGGCCTCGTCGCCGACAACGACAAGCCCGGCGGAAACCTCACCGGCGCCTCCGACATGAACCCGGTTGACGACCAGATCGCCATGCTCCAGAAGGTCCTGCCCAACGCCAAGCACGTGGGCATGCTCTACTGCACCGCCGAGCCGAACTCGCAGCTGCAGGTCGAGATGGCCGAGGCTGCCTGCGACAAGGCCGGCCTCACGCACGACCGTTACACCGTCTCGAGCTCCAACGAGGTCCAGAGCGTCGTCGAGTCGATGGTAGGCAAGGTCGACGCCGGCTACACCCCCACCGACAACACCATCGCCGCCGCTGCCGCCCAGGTGGGCCAGATTGCCAAGGAGGGCAAGCTGCCCTTCATCACCGGCGAGGAGAACATGTGCATGGGCATGGGCATCTGCACCCTCTCCATCGACTACAAGGAGCTGGGCAAGATGGCCGGCCAGATGGCCGTCAAGATCCTGAAGGGCGAGGACACCCCCGCCAACATGGCCATCGAGACCGAGACGGGCGACCAGCTCAAGGTCGTCAAGAACGAGGAGATGGCCGAGGCCCTCGGCATCGACCTGTCCGCGCTCGACGCCTAGGGGTCGAGCGCCGATGACGCGGGGCGCCTCGCCTCGCCCACGCTAAACTAGTGCGCGTTGCACGCTTTCGCGCCCCGGTGGGAAATCCGTCGGGGCGCATTTGAATGGAAGGAACCACATGCTGACAGCAATGCTCGGCGCCGTGTCCCAGGGAATCCTGTGGGGCATCATGGTGCTCGGCGTCTTCATCACCTACAAGCTGCTCGACATCCCCGACCTGACGGTCGATGGCAGCTTCGCCACGGGCGGCGCGGTCTGCGCGGTGCTCGTGGTCGCTGGCGTGAACCCCGCGCTGGCCATCGTCGCCGCCATGGCCGCGGGCGCCGTCGCCGGCGCGGTCACGGGCTTCCTCACCACGGTGTTCGAGATTCCCGCGATCCTCTCGGGCATCCTCACCCAGATCAGCCTGTGGTCAATCAACCTGCGCATCATGGGCAAGTCGAACACGCCGCTGCTCACGAGCGACACCGTGTTCAGCCAGCTGGGCAACGCCACCGGCCTCACCTCCAACGTCTGCGCCATCATCGTGGGCCTCATCGTGGCCGTGGTGATCGTTGCCGGCCTGTACTGGTTCTTTGGCACCGAAATTGGCAGCGCCCTGCGCGCCACCGGCAACAACGAGGCCATGATCCGTGCCCTGGGCGTCAACACCAACCGCACCAAGATGCTCGCGCTCATCCTGTCCAACGCCCTCGTTGGCCTATCGGGTGGCCTCATCTGCGAGCAGCAGAAGTACGCCGACATCGGCATGGGCACCGGCGCCATCGTTATCGGCCTTGCCGCCATCGTCATCGGCGAGGTGCTCGGCCGTCTGCTGCCTGGCGGCCTCTCCAAGTTTGGCGCCAGGCTCGTCTCGGCCGTCGCCGGCTCCGTGGTCTACTTCCTCATCCGCGCCATCGTTCTGCAGATGGGCATGGACGCCAACGACATGAAGCTCCTCTCGGCTATCATCGTTGCCCTGGCCCTGTGCGTGCCCGTGGTGTGGGAACGCATCCAGAGGCGCCGCTCCTACTCGAAGGGAGGCGAGCAGTAATGACGACGATGCTCAAGCTCACCAACGTCAAGAAGACCTTCAACCCGGGAAGCGTGAACGAGAAGCGCGCCCTGACCGGCGTCAACCTCGAGCTCGAGGAGGGCGACTTCGTCACCGTCATCGGCGGAAACGGCGCCGGCAAGTCGACGCTGCTCAACATGGTCTCGGGCGTCTACCCGCTCGACTCGGGCGTCATTGAGCTCGGCGGTGTCGACGTCTCGCGCCTCTCCGAGCCCGCGCGCGCCAAGTACCTGGGCCGCGTGTTCCAGGACCCGATGATGGGCACCGCTGCCGACATGCAAATCGACGAGAACCTGGCCCTCGCCAGGCGTCGCGGCAAGCACCGCGGCCTCGCCTGGGGCATCTCCGCGGCCGAGAAGAAGGAGTATCCCGAGCTGCTCGCCACGCTTGGCCTTGGCCTCGAGACGCGCATGACTGCCAAGGTGGGCCTGCTCTCCGGCGGCCAGCGCCAGGCACTCACCCTGCTCATGGCCACGCTCACGAACCCCAAGCTGCTGCTGCTCGACGAGCACACCGCGGCCCTCGACCCCAAGACGGCCGCCAAGGTCCTCGAGCTCACCGACAAGATCGTCTCCGAGCGCGGCCTCACCACCCTCATGGTGACGCATAACATGAACGACGCCATCCGCCTGGGCAACCGCCTCATCATGATGCACAACGGCAACGTCATCTATGACGTGCGCGGCGAGGAGAAGAAGCGCCTCACCGTATCCGGCCTGCTCCAGAAGTTCGAGGAGGTCTCGGGTGGCGAGCTCGCCAACGACCGCATGCTGCTGAGCTAGCCTCACCTGGCATAGCCACCCGCTCGAGGGGCCTCGCACTTGGTGCGAGGCCCCTTTTGCATGCTATTCTCTACCTGTGCTTTTTGGCGAGGCGCCCGCGCGTGCCCGTCGTCCCCTTAAGAGAACAGGAGGGCTCATCTCCATGAGACCCGAGACTTCCGAGGCGCTCGCTCGCCTCGTCTCCATCTACGTTGCCCTGATCGAGCACACCGGCATCGACATCAACGACGCCAACATCAACAGGATCATGACCGACCCGTTTGCCGCGTGCGAGTCGCTCAACGAGCTCGCCGTGAAGGTGGGCGCCCTCGACGCCGAGGCCGACGCCGTGATTGCCGCCATCTACGAGTCGATGGACGCCGCCGACGCCCGATCGGCCGCTGACGAGGCCTGCCTTACCATGGCTGCGTCAGCCTGGGAGACCACCCACGTCGAGCGCCCCGTTCCCGAACCCGAGCCGGAGCCCGAGCCCCAGGCGGCCGACGAGCCCAAGGATGCCGAGGTCCCCGATGAGGCCGAGGACAAGCCCAAGCGCCGTCGCCGCTCCAAGGCCAAGAAGGCCGAGGGCGAGGATGCCGCCGAAGCCCCCGAAGAGGCCGCCGGCGGCCAGGGCGCCAGGGAACAGGAGCAGGGTACCCCGCAGGAGGCCCCCGTCGACACCAAGCCGGGCCGCCGCTCGCGCGCCAAGGCCAAGGCCGAGCGCAAGGACATGGACGCCCAGACCGAGAAGGACGCCCCCGGCAAGAAGAGGCGCGCGAAGAAGGATGAGGCAGCCCCCGCAGACGAGCAGTCCGCCGACGCCCCCGTCGTTGCCGACAAGCCCGCGGAGGCAGCCGCCCCCGAGACGGGAGCAAGGGCCGAGGCAGCCGCCAAGGCCGAGTCGCTCTCCGTTGACCAGGCGGTCGCCATCCTGGGCGTGAGCCGCCCCACCGTCTACAAGCTCATCGAGTCGGGCGAGCTGCCAGCCTACAAGAAGGGCCGTTCCTGGCGCATCTCCGCCGAGGCCGTCTCCAAGCGCGCGGCCAACTAGCACCCGCGCAAGGGCACCCAGCCACAGACGAGGGGCGCGACGGCCAGACGGTCGCCGCGCCCCTCTCTCGTAAACATGAGGCGGCATGGGCCACACGCACGGGCGCTAGCGGCGCAGGGCCTCCTCGCCAGAGCTCCCAAGGTCGTCCTCGCCAATGAACAGCGGCACGGCCACGCGCGTGTAGACCGCCAGCCACGCCATCGACAGACAGAAGCCTCCCAGCACGTCGCTCGCATAGTGAACGCCCAGGTAGATGCGGCTCACGCCAATCATCACGATGACGAGGGCAAAGCCCGTGGCATAGAGGCAGCGCAAGCGGCGGTCGGCCTCGTTTTTCCACACGAGCCAGGCGAGCAGACCAAAGAAGGCCATGGCCGCCATCGAGTGGCCCGAGGGGAAGCTGAACCCGCTTGCCGTCGCCAGCCTGAAGCCATCAGGGCGCGGACGCTGGATGATGAACTTGAGCACCTGGTTGATGACGACCACCAGTACGAGGTTCACCGCGCAGCACATGCCCGGGCGCTTGCCCGGGGCAAACGCCGCCACCGCAAGCAGCAGCACCACGAGCGAGACGGGCGTGGCAAGCGCCGAGAAGCTCTCCATGACGGGCGTGAGCCAGGGGGTGCGCAGGTGCTCGACGATGAGCCAGTAGGCCGCGCGGTCGAGCCGCATCGACTCGGCGTCGTACACGTCCTCGAGGATCATGAGGAAGACCAGCACGCAGGCGCACGCCACGATGACGCGCAGATTCTTTCTCGCAAGCCCCGCGAGGCTGCTCGCGACGCCCCTCGCTCCCCGGTTCTTTTCGTCCATTGTTCTTGCTCCTTCTTGCATCAAACGTATGCCCCTAGCTTACGGTGCCGAGGCGCCTGGGGCGATACGTTTTAAGAAGCGTTTATACAAACTGCGGCCCCGCGCCAGAGGCGAGGGGCCGCAGGGGTGGGGCGATGCCTCACGCCCGCTCGACGGGCGGAGCACAGGCGAGCCGATGGGGATGGGGGCTAGAGGGTAGAGGCTAGAGGCTCGAGACCCACGAGGCGGCGTCGGCGGTACCGTGGAGCACCTTGCCATCAACCCAGGCGGCCTCGGGCGCGAGCTTCTTAAGCTCGGCGGTGGTGCCGCCCATGGCACTACCGCCCGAGGTGGCCCAGGTCACGACTCTCTTGCCCGCAAGGTTCGCCGCCTCGACCCAGGTGTCGACGATGCGCGGGGCCACATACCACCAGATGGGGAAGCCAAGGAGGATCGTGTCATAGCCAGAGAGGTCGCCGGGGGCACTCGCGAGCTCGGGACGCGCTGCGGGGTCCTTCCCCTCGAGCGTGGAGCGGCTCGAGCCGTCGCGCCAGTTGAGGTCGGCCGCAGTGTAGGGAGTGGCGGGGGCAATCTCGACGAGGTCCGCACCGGCGGCATCGGCAACAGCCCGGGCGACGCGCTTGGTGGTTCCGGTGGCGCTGAAGTAGGCAACGAGGGTCTTGGACATGGTCGTTCCTTTCAGTTGATGACGTTGCGTCGCTTATATTCAAGCATCGTTGGCATCCCCATACCAATGCCAAATGTCTCGGCGTTGCTATGCATGCAGCGAATGGCAGCGAGAAACCTTTCTCGTCAGGGTTGACGATGGGTGGCGGCCACGATGCGAGACCTTCTACGCCAAGGGGATAAGCCTACTAAACGCCTAGGTGAATAGTGGTTTACACTGTAACGACACGAGTTGCATCGGCGTCCTAGCGGCGCCGTGACACAAGGGAGAGATACGCATGTCCAACCAGAACCGCCCCGCAAGCATCGACCGCCGCGGGTTCCTCAAGCTTATGGCCGCAGGAGCCGCCGCGACGCCGCTGGCGCTTGCCGGCTGCGGCTCCTCCCAGCAGGCGGCGGACGCCCCCGCGACCACCGAGGCCGCTGCCGACGTCGCGGGCGTCAAGCTCACCTTTGTGGGCGACGACGCCTTTGCCCCCTACCGCTACCTTGAGGTTCAGGGCGACGGCAGCCAGAAGGTCGTGGGCCTCGACATCGCCATCGCCGACGAGATGGCAAGCCGCCTGGGCTTTACCTACGACTTCGAGCCGCAGGAGTTCGCCGCGACCCTCGCCTCGGTCCAGAGCTCCGGCACCTCCTTCACGATGGCCATGTCGGCCAACGAGGAGCGCGAGCAGACCTATGACTTCACGCGTGGCTACTACCAGCCGCTCGTGGGCGTCCTCACGATGAGCGACGAGGTCAAGAAGGTCGAGGACCTCAAGGGCAAGTCCATCGCCTGCACCACGGGCACCGTCCAGAACAAGTTCATCGCCGCGGTCATGCCCGACGCCGACATCCACACCTACGACGGCGGCGACCAGTGCCTGCAGGAGGTCCTCGCCGGCCGCGTCGACGCCTACCTGTGCGATGGCGCCGAGGGGCAGTCGATGCGCGACGCCAACGAGGGCCTCGTCCTGGGCCTGCTCGACCGCTCCGAGACCAAGGACTACGTGGGCGTCTACCGCGTGATGGCCACCAAGGGCGCCTCGTTCGTGGGTGCCTTCGACGCCTGCATCGCCGAGATGCTCGAGGACGGCACCATCGACGGCTACATCAGCCAATACGTGGGCGAGGACTTTGCCTGGAACGGCGACACGAGCGCCTCGGGCCAGCCCACCACCGGCGTCGTGGCCAGCGCCAAGTAGCGCCCCGCACCGATTCGCCTGAGAGCGGCACGGATGAACTTCTCGGTCATTGAGCCCTATGCGCCCATGTTCTGGGGCGGCTTGGCCGTCACCCTCGAGGTGACGGGGGCCGCCCTCGTGCTCGCGTTTGCCCTGGGCGCCGTCATCGCGGTGCTCAAGGTGCTCCCCTGCCGGCCGCTGCGCCTGCTGCTCGACTTCTACACGTCGCTGTTCCGCGGTATCCCGCTCATCGTCTTGCTGTTCATCGTCTACTTCGCGACGCCCCAGCTCACGGGCTACAAGATCACGATGTTCGCCGCAAGCGTGCTCACGCTGGGACTCAACGGCTCGGCCACGGTGTCAGAGACCCTGCGCGGCGGCATCGAGGGGGTCGACCGGGGCCAGTACGACGCGAGCCACGCGCTGGGCCTGCCCTACGTCACGATGATGGCCGACGTCATCATTCCCCAGGCACTGCGCTCGGTGGCGCCCGCGCTCGTCAACGAGGTCATCACGGTGCTCAAGAGCTCGTCGCTCGTTGCCACGATTGGCCTCATGGACATGATGCGCGCCGCCCAGAGCGTGCAGGCCCTCACCTACCGCGCGTTCGAGCCGTTCGTCGTCGTGGCCATCGTCTACTACGTCATCGTGATGCTGCTCACGCTCGTCGCCAACCAGCTCGAGCGGCGCCTGCGCGAGCCCCAGGGACCCAGGCGGCGCTAGGGGGCGGCCGAGGCCACCACGCAACATCGGCAACGCCAGCTCGCCGGGACGCACGCCCCGGCGAGTTTTCTTATGGCTCAATTGGTGTCCGCTTCCTCGGCTAAGATGGAGTGCGAGAAAAACACCGCAGCCAAGGAGCACGCCCGTGGCAATAGACACGCCAGACAACAACACGCAGGACGCCCCCGAGCGCGACCCGTTTGCGCCCGGGTCCTTGGGCGAGCTCGTCCCCGACCTTTGGTTTGACCCCGAGCAGTGGCCGGACTACGAGCCAGAGGCCCCGCTCGACGCCGACGAGGCCCTCGAGCGCTACCTCGAATGGTGCGAGGGCCGCGGGCTCGAGCTGTGGGACCACCAGCAGGAGGCCCTGCTCGACCTTGCCGCCGGCGACCACGTGGTGCTGGGCACCCCCACGGGCTCGGGCAAGTCGATGGTTGCGCTTGGCCTATGCTACCTCGCCATCTGCCAGCACAAGCGGGCCTACTACACGGCACCCATCAAGGCGCTCGTCTCGGAGAAGTTCTTTGACCTGGTCGACGCTTTTGGCAAGGACAACGTGGGTATGATCACGGGTGACACCCAGATCAACACCGACGCGCCGGTCATCTGCTGCACCGAGGAGATTCTCGCCAACCAGGCCCTGCGCGAGGGTGCCGGCAGCGACGTAGCCGCCGTCGCCATGGACGAGTTCCACTTCTTTGGCGAGGCGGACCGCGGCTGGGCCTGGCAGGTGCCGCTGCTGACGCTCCCCAACGCGCAGTTCCTGCTCATGAGCGCCACGCTGGGAGACGTCACGGCCATCGCGGGCACGCTCGAGCGCCAGACTGGTCGCACCGTCGACCTCGTAACGAACGCCGAGCGCCCCGTGCCCCTCACGTACGAGTACGTCGACACGCCGCTCGAGGCCACCGTCGAGCTGGCGCTGCGCAACGGCGACGCACCCATCTACATCGTCCACTTTGCCCAGGACGCCGCCCTCAACACCGCCCAGTCGCTCGCGAGCTTTGGCGTTGCCACCAAGGAGCAACGCGAGGCCATCAAGCAAGCCTGCAAGGGCACGCGCTTCACCACGGCGTTTGGCAAGACGCTCCAACGCCTGCTGGGGTGCGGCGTGGGCGTGCACCACGCCGGTATGCTGCCGCGCTACCGCCTGCTCGTGGAGAAGCTCGCCCAGCAGGGCCTGCTGCCCGTCATCTGCGGCACCGACACGCTGGGCGTGGGCATCAACGTGCCCATCCACACCGTGCTGCTCACGGCCCTCACCAAGTTCGACGGCCACCGCATGCGCCGCCTGCGCGCCCGCGAGTTCCACCAGATTGCGGGGCGCGCCGGCCGCGCCGGCTTTGACACCGAGGGGCGCGTCATCGCCGAAGCGCCCGAGCACGAGATCGAGAACGCGAAGCTCATGCTCAAGGCCGGCGGCGACCCCAAGAAGCAGCGCAAGATCAAGAAGAAGCGCGCACCCGAGGGCTTCGTCAACTGGAACCAGGACACCTTCGAGCATCTCTGCGCGGCCGAGCCCGAGACCCTCGTAGCACGCCTGCGCGTGACCCACTCTATGGTGCTCTCCGAGACCGAGCAGGGCGGCGACTCCCACGCGCGCATCATGCGCCTCATCGCTGACTCGCTGCAGACCCCGCTCGAGAAGGCTCAGCTCGTGGGCCGCGCCGACGAGATCTTTGCCACCCTCATCGATGCCGGTGTCATCACGCGCGAAGACGCCCCCGAGACCGACGAGGCGCGCGCCGCCGCGGAGGAGCTCGCCAAGCTGTTGCCCGCCGCTGCCGCGAGCCCGCTTGCCTCGCCCGCCAGCTACTCACTGACGGTCGACCTGCCGGAGGACTTTGCCCTCGACCAGCCGCTCTCACCCTTCCTGCTCGCCGCCCTCGAGCTGCTCGACCCCGAGAGCGAGACGTACGACATGGACCTCGTCTCGATGGTCGAGGCCACGCTCGAGGACCCCTGGCAGGTGCTGCGCGCCCAGGAGCGCGAGGCGAAGGGCCGCGCCATCGCCGAGATGAAGATGCAGGGCATCGAGTACGACGAGCGCATGGAGCGACTCGAGGAGATCACCTACCCCAAGCCGCTCGCGGACGAGCTCGAGGCTGCCTTCGCCACCTACTGTGAGAAGGTCCCCTGGGCGCGCGACTACTGCCTGCGCCCCAAGTCCGTCCTGCGCGACATGCTCGAGTCGATGGCTGATTTCAAGAGCTACATCCAGCGCTACAAGCTCTCGAGGTCCGAGGGCACGCTGCTGCGCTACCTCTCCGACGCCTGGCGCGTGCTCGACCGCACGGTGCCGCTCGACAAGCGCTCCGAGCGCCTCGATGACATCGTGGCCTGGCTGGGCTTCGTCGTGCGCACGACCGACTCCAGCCTGGTCGACGAGTGGGCCAACGCGGGCGAGGTCCCCGACGAGATGCCTCCCAGCTCCGACGAGGCCGTCGTGCGCGACCGCCACGGCCTCACCGTGCTCGTGCGCAACGCCCTATGGCGCCGCGTGCGCCTCTTTGCCGCCGAGGAGGTCCCCACCTTGGGCGAGCTCGACGGCGCGTTTGGCATGGGAGAGCGCCGCTGGCGCGACGTCCTTGAGCGATTCCACGAGGAACACGAGGAGATTCTGCTCGACGGTGACGCGAGGTCGACCGCATACTTTATCGTTGACGAGGCGAACGAGCTCACGGACCACACCTGGCACGTCACCCAGATCTTCCACGACGCGGACGGCGACAACGACTTCCGCATCGACGCCACGGTCGACCTGGACGCGACGCAGGACGCAGGCGAGGTTGTCTTCGCGAGCTACCAGGCCGGAACCCCCGAGGACCTCGAGGGCTAGGCACGCACGAAACCCCGCGGCACCGCCGCCGAGAAACGGAGCACCACCATGGTCAACTACAACCACGCCAAGTTCACGATGAGCGCGGGCACGGCCGCCCAGCTGCCGCACGGCACTCGTCCCGAGGTCGCCTTCGTGGGCCGCTCGAACGTGGGCAAGTCCTCGCTCATGAACAAGCTCTTCAACCGCAAGGGCCTCGTGAAGGTCTCGTCCAAGCCGGGCAAGACCACCACGATCAACTTCTTTGCCCTCGATGACGTCGACTTCGTTGACCTGCCGGGCTATGGCTACGCGCGCGTCAACGCCACCGAGAAGCAGCGCTGGGACAACCTCATGGACGGCTACTTCGAGGGCGAGCGCAACCTCAAGCTCGTCGTTGCCCTCGTCGACATCCGCCACGACGCGAGCCCGCTCGACGCCCAGATGATCGGCTACCTCGAGTCGCTGGGCCACCCCTACGCCATCGCCTTCACCAAGGCCGACAAGCTGAGCCGCTCCAAGGGCCTCGTCCAGGCCAAGAACCTGCGCGAGCAGCTCTGCGTCGACGAGAGCGTCAAAAGCGTGCTCGTCTCGTCCACCGCGGGAACCGGCATCGACGAGCTCAAGCAGGTCATCGAGGACCGTCTGAACTTCTAGCTCAACGGCCCAATCCAACGCATGAGGCCCGCACCCTCGCCACCACGGCGCAGGTGCGGGCCTCTTCTCTACCTTGCGGCAGGGACGCCCTTGCCCTCGGGACGCCGCTTGACCTTGGCGGTGACGATGGGGTCGTAGTGCAGCGTGAGCACGATGCCCATCTCGGCCTCGACCTGCTTCTCGATGCCGTCGAGCGTCGCGTGCGTCTTGAGCGGGTCTGCCTCGGCCGGCATCTCGACATGGGCGCTCGCGAGCTTCCTGCCGGGACCGTAGTCGTGGATCATGAGGTCGTGCATGCCCAGGACGCCCGGCTTGGTGAGGATGATCTGGTGCACGCGCTCGACCACCTCGTCGCTGGGCGCCTGGCCCAGCAGCGGGTTCACCGTGTCGCGTACGAGCAGAAGGCCGCTCACCAGCACGAACGTGCCAACGGCCAGGCCAACCCAGCCGTCGAGCTGCACGCCGGTTGCCCACGAGACGATCGAGCAGGCGAGGACCGCGCTCGTCGTGATGACGTCGTTGCGCGAGTCAACAGCCGTGGCCTCGAGGGTCTCGGACTCGATGCGCCGGCCCAGCGTGCGGTTGAAGGCCATCAGCCAGGCCTTTATCGCAATCGAGACGAGCATGACGGCAACCAGCGGAAGGCCAAACGAGACGTCGCGCGGCTCGAGGATGCGCTCGATGCCCGAGCGCACGAGCTCGACGCCCACCGAGGTCACGAGCACCGCGACGACGAGGCCGGCGAGGTACTCGAAGCGCCCGTGACCGTAGGGATGGCCCTTGTCGGCGGGCTTGCTCGCGAGCTTGAACCCAGCGAGCGTCACGATGTTGCTCGACGCGTCGCTCAGGTTGTTGATGGCGTCTGCCACGATGGAGACCGAGCCCGAGACGAGGCCGATCGCCCCCTTGGCGGCGAACAGCACGATGTTGCACACGATGCCAACGATGCCCGCCATGAGGCCATAGGACGTGCGGACCTCGGGGTCGTTCACGCGGCCATAGTCGCGCACGAACATTCTCGACAGCCAGTCGGTCATGATCTTGTCTCCCCCAAATAACGATGCGACGCAATCTAGCCGTTATAGCGCATTGCGACGCAAGAAAAAAGGGCGCCCGGCCAATCCCGGGCGCCCCAGCTCACGATGTCTCCAGCACGGCTGGAACGCGAGGCCTAGTAGCGGTTGCCACCACGGTAGCCGCCACGGTCGCCGCCGCGGTTGTCACGCCCGCCGAAGCCACCGCGGTCGTTGCCGCCGCGATAGCCGCCGCGGTCGCTGTTGCCGCGGAAGCCACCGCGGTCGCCGCCGCGG
>NZ_CATVTL010000018.1:0-15247 GCF_958346945.1 uncultured Parolsenella sp. | reverse complement strand
CGGCCGCGCATATCCAGGCGGCAGGCAGGGGCGCCCGCCGCACCCAAGCAGAACAGGGGCATCACATGAATCTCAGGGAGAAGTACGGCGAGTGGGGCATCGTCCTTGGAGCCACCGAAGGCGTGGGCGAGGCCTTCTGCAAGAAGCTCGCCGAGGGCGGCATGAACCTCGTCATGGTGGGCCGCCGCGAGGAGCTCATGCGCGAGAAGGCCGAGAAGTTCAAGGAGGAGTACGGCGTCGACTACAAGGTCGTACGCGCCGACCTCTCCCAGCCCGATGACGCCTGCGAGAAGATCTTCGCCGCCACCGAGGGCCTCGACATGGGCTTCATGAGCTACGTGGCGTGTCTGCACCACTTTGGCCGCCTCCAGGACGTCGACCTCGCCGTCCACGAGCAGTGCCTCAACGTCAACGTCATCAGCTTCCTGCGCATCTTCTACCACTACATGAAGCAGTTCGCCGCCCAGGACCGTGGCGCCGTCATCAACGTCTCGTCCATGACGGGCATCTCGGGCTCGCCGTTCAACGGCCAGTACGGCGCCGGCAAGGCCTACATCCTCAAGCTCACCGAGGCAGTCGCCTACGAGACCAAGAAGACCGGCGTCGACGTCGAGGCCATCACGCTGGGCACCACCCTCACCCCCACGGCCATGAAGAACTTCCCCAAGGGCCCGGCCGGCGACGCGGTCGTCAAGATCGCCCTCACCCCCGACCAGGTCGCCGACGAGGCGTTCGAGAAGCTCGGCCATGAGATGTCGGTTATCGCCGGCGAGCGCAACAAGAACAGCGTGCACGACTGGAAGGCCAACCACACGGAGGACGAGTACATCGCCTATATGGGCGCCTTCTACGAGAACTAGCGCCACGCACGGCACGCCGGCCACGCACGCGGCTCAACGTCTCCGCATCCCCACCCGCCCGAGCCACTCGGCCCGGGCGGGTTTCTTGTTCTGCTCCGCCTGCCGCCCCGCCCTCTTGGTCGCCACCTCCCGCGACCCGGGCAGTCTCCTCGCTCCGGTCTTCTCGCCTCGCACGTTGCCCAGCCCCAGGCGCGCCCCGCATCAACCTTTTTGTCTCAGGCGTGTATCAAGCCAGCTCCCGCTCGCCGTAGGCCGCGCGGACGCGGCATAATAGAGACTTGGGTGCGGCCGCCCAGCTGTGCCGCCCCCGTTCGACCGCGCCGCGCACGCGGCGTGCCACACATACGGAAACGGGCGTTACCCGCAGCAGGGCAGGCGCGTCCACTACCGAGAAGGGCAGGACGAATGGTCTCTCGCATCTACGTTGAGAAGAAGCCGGGCTTCGACGTGGAGGCGCAGCAGCTCGCGCAAGAGCTGCGCACCATCCTTGGCATCGGCAGCCTCGAGGGGCTGCGCATCATCAACCGCTACGACGTCGAGGGCATCGGGGAGGACCTCTTCCAGCGCTGCGTTCCCATCGTGTTCAGCGAGCCCCAGGTAGACGCCGCCACCGCGGAGCTTCCTGTCGAGGGCGTCACGCTCGACGAGGCCGGCTTCGTTACCGGTGCCCCCGCGGGCGCCGCCATCTTTGCCGTGGAGTACCTGCCCGGCCAGTTCGACCAGCGCGCGGACTCCGCCAGCGAGTGCGTCCAGCTCATCAGCGCGGGCGAGCGCCCGCTCGTCCGCTCGGCCAAGGTCTACGTGCTGGAGGGCGCACTCACGGCCGATAACGTCGAGGTCATCAAGCACTACGTCATCAACCCCGTCGAGGCTCGCGAGGCGTCGCTCGCCCGCAAGCGCACCCTCAAGATGAGCGTGGCCACCCCGGCGGACGTCGAGCGCCTCGAGGGCTTCCTCGACCTCGACCAGGAGGGCCTCGCCGCCTTCATCGCAAACCGCGGCCTGGCGATGGACCTCGCCGACATCACCTTCTGCCAGCAGTACTTCGCCGGCGAGCACCGCAACCCCACCATCACCGAGATTCGCGTCATCGACACCTACTGGTCCGACCACTGCCGCCACACCACCTTTGGCACGCAGCTCGAGGACGTCCAGATCGACGACGAGGTCGTCAGGGCCGCGTTCGACAAGTACCTCGCGATGCGCCACGAGCTCGGCCGCGACGCCAAGCCCGTCTGCCTCATGGACATGGGCACCATCGGCGCCAAGTGGCTCAAGCACGAGGGCATCCTCAAGAACCTCGACGAGTCCGAGGAGATCAACGCCTGCACCGTCAAGGTGAAGGTCGACGTGAACGGCGCCGACGAGGACTGGCTGTTCCTCTTCAAGAACGAGACCCACAACCACCCCACCGAAATCGAGCCGTTCGGCGGCGCGGCCACCTGCATCGGCGGCGCCATCCGCGACCCGCTCTCGGGCCGCAGCTACGTCTACCAGGCCATGCGCGTCACCGGCGCCGCAGACCCCACAGTTCCCGTGCGCGAGACGCGCGCCGGCAAGCTCCCGCAGCGCAAGCTCGTGACCACGGCCGCCGCCGGCTACTCGAGCTACGGCAACCAGATCGGCCTCGCCACCGGCCAGGTCAGCGAGCTCTACCACCCCGGCTACATGGCCAAGCGCATGGAGGTCGGCGCCGTCGTGGCGGCCACGCCCGCCAACCACGTGCGCCGCGAGTGTCCCGCGCCCGGCGACAAGATCGTGCTGCTCGGCGGCCGCACCGGCCGTGACGGCATCGGCGGTGCCACCGGCTCCTCCAAGACCCAGAACGTCGAGAGCCTCGAGGAGTGCGGCGCCGAGGTCCAGAAGGGCAACGCCCCCATCGAGCGCAAGCTCCAGCGCCTGTTCCGCCGCGGCGACGCCTGCCGCCTCATCAAGCGCTGCAACGACTTTGGCGCCGGCGGCGTGAGCGTGGCCGTGGGCGAGCTGGCAGACGGCCTGTCCATCGACCTCGACCAGGTCACCAAGAAGTACGAGGGCCTCGATGGCACCGAGCTCGCCATCTCCGAGAGCCAGGAGCGCATGGCCGTGGCCCTCGCGCCCGAGGACGTCGACGAGTTCCTGGGCTACGCCACCGAGGAGAACCTCGAGGCCACGGTCATCGCGACCGTCACCGAGGAGCCGCGCGTCCACATCGACTGGAGGGGCGACCGCGTGGTCGACCTCTCGCGCGAGTTCCTCGCCAGCAACGGCGCGCCCAAGCACATGGACGTCCACGTCGAGGCGCCCGGCCGCTGGGAGCCCGCATGGGAGGGCAGCACCCTTGCCGAGAGGCTCGGCTCTCTCGTCACCGACCTCAACGTCGCCTCGAACAAGGGTCTCTCTGAGCGCTTCGACTCCACCATCGGCGCCGCCACGGTGCTCATGCCCTTTGGTGGCAGCCGCCAACTCACACCGAGCATGGCCATGGTCGCCAAGCTCCCCGTCGACGGCGAAACCACCACGGCCAGCGCCATGGCCTGGGGCTTCAACCCCTACCTCATGGAGGCGAACCAGTTCGCGGGCGCCTACCTGTCCGTCGTCGAGTCCGTCTCGCGCCTCGTCGCCGCAGGCTTTGCCCACAGGGACGCCCACCTCTCGTTCCAGGAGTACTTCGAGCGCCTGCGCAGCGACCCCGTTCGTTGGGGCAAGCCCATGGCCGCGGTCCTGGGTGCCCTCGAGGCGCAGGTCGACCTGGGCGTCGGCGCCATTGGTGGCAAGGACTCGATGAGTGGCAGCTTCGAGGACGAGGACGGCGAGCTCAACGTGCCGCCCACCCTCATCAGCTTCGCCGTTGCCGTGGGCAAGGCCGCCCGCGCCACCTCGCCCGAGTTCAAGGCCGCAGGCCACCGCATCGTCTGCATCGAGGCCGCCGAGTACGGCGAAGACTACCGTCCCAGCGTCGAGGGCCTGCTCGAGAGCTTCAACCTCGTCGAGGGCCTCGTGGCAGACGGCTCGGCGCTCGCCATCTCCACGCCCGGCTATGGCGGCGAGACCGAGGCCCTCTTCAAGATGAGCGTAGGCAACGGCATTGGCGTGACGCTGAGCGACGACGTGCCCGCAGACAGCCTCTTCGAGCCCGCCTACGGCAGCTTCCTCGTGGAGCTCGCCGATGGCGCCGAGCTGCCCGCCCACTCCGACTATGTGAACGTCGAGGTCATCGGCACCACCACCGAGGCCTATGAGTTCGTGGCCGAGGGCGAGCGTGCAGACCTCGCCCAGCTGCAGGAGGCCTGGGAGGGCGCCATCGAGGGCGTCTTCCCCTACCGCACCCCGGCAGACGCCACGCTCCCCGAGGTCAAGCCGCAGACCTGGCTCGCCGCCGAGCACAACGTCGCGCCCGCGGTGTTCACCGGCTCCAAGATCGCGCGCCCACGCGTGACCATCCCGGTCTTCCCCGGCAACAACTGCGAGTACGACTCCGCCCGTGCCTTCACCGAGGCCGGCGCCGAGGCCGACGTCTTCGTCATCAACAACCTCACGCCCGAGGCCGTGGCGCAGAGCACCAACGAGCTCGCCCGCCGCATCCGCAGCTCCCAGATCGTCATGATCCCGGGCGGCTTCTCCGGCGGAGACGAGCCCGACGGCTCGGCCAAGTTCATCACGGCCTTCTTCCGCGCCCCCGAGGTCACCGAGGCGGTCCGCGACCTGCTCCAGGCACGCGATGGCCTCATGCTCGGCATCTGCAACGGCTTCCAGGCCCTCATCAAGCTGGGGCTCGTGCCCTACGGCGACATCGTCGATGCCACCGCAGACGCACCCACGCTCACCTTCAACACGATTGGCCGCCACCAGAGCCGCCTCGTGAACACCCGCGTGGCCAGCGACCTGTCGCCCTGGCTCTCGGCCTGCAAGCCCGGCGAGACCTACACCGTTGCCATCAGCCACGGCGAGGGCCGCTTCGTCGCCAACGACGACGTGCTCGCCAGCCTTACCGCCCACGGCCAGGTCGCCACGCAGTACGTCGACGCCAATGGCGTCCCGTCGATGGACCTTGGCGTCAACCCCAACGGCTCGATCGCCTGCGTCGAGGGCATCACCAGCCCCGATGGCCGCGTCTTTGGCAAGATGGGCCACGTCGAGCGGCGCGGCGAGGGCCTCTACGCCAACGTCCCGGGCAACAAGTTCATGCCCGTCTTCGAGAGCGGCGTCGCCTATTTCGCCTAAAGGCCGCAGCTGCCCAAGCGCCATCACGAGCGCCCCGAGTCCGCACAGGCTCGGGGCGCTCGTTCTTCTCGGCATGTCCTCCGCGCCTGGCCGATAATGGTGCGGACCAATTCCAACACAGAGGAGCGTCACCTTGGATTCCCAGCTCACCTACATCTGCGACCAGCTCAAGGCCCTCACGGCCATCCCCAGCCCTACCGGCTTCACCAAGCATGCCACCAACTACCTCGTGGAGACCCTCACCGCCATGGGCCTCTCGCCCGAGGTCTCCAACAAGGGCAACGTGCTCGTCTGCCTGGGCGGAGAGGGCAACCCGCTCGTGCTCGCCTCGCACGTCGACACCCTAGGCGCCATGGTGCGTGCCATCAAGGACAACGGCCGCCTGCGCCCCACCACCCTCGGCGGCCACCAGTGGCGTACGGCCGACGGCGAGAACTGCACCGTCCACACGCGTGACGGCCGCACCTACACGGGCGTCGTTCTCAACACGGAGCCCTCGGCCCACGTTGCCGACGAGAAGGTCGAGCAGATCGAGAAGAACATGGAGGTCCTGCTCGACGAGAACGTGGGCACCGCCGACGAGACGCGCGGCCTGGGCATCCAAAACGGCGACATCATCGCCATGGACCCGCGCACCACGGTGACCCCGAGCGGCTACATCAAGAGCCGCTTCCTCGACGACAAGCTCTCCGCCTCCATCCTGCTGGGGCTGGCTCGAGCCGCCGCGGTGGGCGAGGTGTCGCTCGCCCGCAAGGTGAGCCTGCTGTTCACCGTCTACGAGGAGGTGGGCCACGGCGGGAGCTTCGTGCCCGCCGACACCCGCGACATGATCTCGGTCGACATGGGCTGCGTGGGTGCCGACCTCGCCTGTACCGAGCGCGAGGTCTCCATCTGCGCCAAGGACTCTGGCGGCCCCTACAACTACGACCTCGTGAGCGAGCTCGCCGGCATCGCCGCCGAGCTCGAGCTGGGCTACGCCATCGACGTCTACCCCCACTACGGCTCCGACGTCGAGGCCACGCTCACGGCCGGTTACGACATCCGCCACGGCCTCGTGGGCCCGGGTGTCTATGCCTCGCACAACTACGAGCGCTCCCACACCGACGGCGTGCGCAACACCTACGAGCTGCTGCTCGCCTACGTGACGCAGGCCTAGACACGCAAATCACAGCGAACGAGAGGGGCGACGCACCCACACGGATGCGTCGCCCCTCTCATACCTATCTGCGATTCAGGCTACGCCAGCTCGGCCGTCTCCACGGGCTGAGCGAGCACGGTTCCCTCCGGGAACGCGCGACGGAAGAGATAGCGAACCACGGGGCCCGCGACGATGAGGTTCCAGGGCAGCGCCATCACGAGGTTCCAGGGGATGTTCTGGAGCCACATCATCGGAACGGCGACGAGGCCACCCGCGTGGATCGCAACCTCGAAGGCACCGTAGAGCGACATGATGACCACCATCGGCACGACCATGCAGCAGGAAACGGCAAGTGCCATAGCGCGAGGCGAGCTCTTGCCCGGCGTCACGAGGTGACGAAACGCAAAGCCCTTGGCCAGCGGGTTCGCAATGAACCAGTCGCACAGCATCGCAAACACGTACGCAGGCGGGAAGCCCACCCAGGCGTCGACCAACACGTCCAGGCCAACGTGACCATACATACGGGCAACGTTGTAGATTGACATCCACAGCACCATGCAGAAGCACATGGCCACGGTAAAGATCAGGCTCTCTCGCTTGTTTGTGGGCATACGGGCAATTCCTTTCGTCTCCGTCGCGCCAGTCATGCTGCCTGCGCACAAAAAAGCGGGCGGGTGAGATGAGTAAGGCCTTCATCTCGCCCGCCCGCCGTTAGCGTGCGTCTGCGACTACTTCCTATGTACGAGAGCCATCTTTGCATACATATCGGCACCCGTGTAAGCCTCTTCACAGAATCGCCGGGGTTCGCGCGACATGCGCCTCGCGCGGCGAGCCCGCGAGGCGCACACCCGCAGCACCCCCTCGCCCCGCCAGCACCTAGGAGGGAAGCACCACCGTCAGCAGCATCTTGAACGCTGTGACGCCACGAACCGCATGGGCGGCGCCCGCGGGCATCACGATGGACTCGCCCGCCTTGAGCTCGTGCGGCGTGCCCTCGATTGCGATCTCGCCCGTTCCCTCGAGCACCGTGATGAGCGCGTCGCCCGGGGCGGCGTGGCTCGCCATGCCCTCGTCGGCATCAATCGCGAAGACGGTCATCTTGCACTTGGGCGTCTGGGAGAGCGTCAGGCTCACGACCTGGCCCTCCTCGCCCTGCACCAGGTCCGCCAGGTGAAATACCTCACTCTTCGCCACGTTCTTGATGAGTTCCTCGGCCATCTCTTCTCCCTCCTTTGCCGCGCAATCGCTACGGCATGCTAATCTGCAGAATCTTGAATCCCTCGCCGGAGGTAGCGCCGCGAACGGCATGGAGCACGCCGGCATCGACGGCAATCGTCTCGCCACAATCCAGCTCAACCTCGCCCGCGGGCAACGAGACCACAGCCGACCCCTCGACCACGAGGTACATCACGTCATCCCCATAGGCCTCCTCGGAGACGCTCTCGCCCGCGGAGAACGCGAGCAGCGTCATCGACGCGGGCGCACCCCTCGTAAGCGAGCGACTCGCTACCGTACCCGGGCGCGCGCTCACCAGGTCGCTCAAACGGGCCGGAGCATCTCTCGGCACATTGCAGATTCCCATGGGCACTCCTCGCTGGCTTTACGGGACAATAGGTTTTCTTCTTCTACCCACAATCGCAACGATACGCCCACGGCAAATCAGGTAAGGTCGCAGGCGCAACCATTTGCCCCAACCCAGAGGAAGCTCGCATGATTGGTCTCGGAACGCTCATCAACGTCGCCTGCATCGTCGGCGGGGGTGCCGTTGGCCTGCTCGCGAGCAGCGTGGTGAGCGATCGCCTCCAGCAGGCCCTCATGCGCGCCTGCGGCCTCTGCGTCATCTTCGTTGGCGCCGCCGGCACGCTCCAGCACATGCTGGTGGCCACCATCGCCACGGACGCCTCCATCGCGCCCTCAACCCAGGGGACGATGATGCTTCTCGTCTCGCTCGCGCTTGGCACCGTCGCGGGCGAGCTGCTCGACATCGACGCCCGCTTCGAGACCCTGGGAGAGTGGCTGCGCGACAAGACCGGCAGCTCGGGGGACACGCGCTTCGTCGACGGGTTCGTCTCGGCCTCGCTCACCGTCTGCATCGGCGCCATGGCCATCGTGGGGTCCATCCAGGATGGTCTGTCGGGCGACTGGTCGACGCTTGCCCTCAAGGGAGCGCTCGACGCCGTCATCGTCTGCTCGATGGCCGCCTCAATGGGGCGCGGCTGCCTGTTCGCGGCCCTGCCGGTGGGCGTGCT
The DNA here is from genome assembly GCF_958346945.1 of uncultured Parolsenella sp. NCBI lineage: Bacteria > Bacillati > Actinomycetota > Coriobacteriia > Coriobacteriales > Atopobiaceae > Parolsenella > uncultured Parolsenella sp. Next base: position 6,797 of record NZ_CATVTL010000018.1, on the reverse strand, counting down.
GCAAGGCACGGTCACCGCGCCCGCCACGCTGCTCCACCCCATCATGACCACGGCCGCACTCGCCAACCTCTCGCTCGCGGGCTCCGCCCTCATCTTCTGCGTGGGCGTCAACCTCATCTGGCCGCGCACGTTCAAGCCGGCCAACATGCTGCCCGCCGTGGCCATCGCCGTGGTCTGCGCCTTCGTGTAGCCGACAAGGGCATCGCCGTCCCTTCTCGTTACAAACACATGTTCGTCATCGTGGTATGATGCTGTTCTCGCACCCATGTTGAGGGGAGGCATCGTGGCGAGGGCAGACATCCAGAGCATCATCGACCGCATAAACGCGCAGGCCGAGGGGCGCCAGACCGGGGCCTTCGCCACGCGCGTCTATACCGACGAGCCCATCGTCTCGCGCGGCTCGCAGATGGCAAGCTACCTCCCCGAGCGCATCGAGCAGTTGCGCGCCATCGCCCGCAACCCCGAGGCTAGGATGTGGCCGGCCGCCAAGCTCTTCTACGAGCAGGCCCGTGTCATGGAGGACTACGAGGACGACGTCCCGTTCTACTCCACCTTCAGCCACTACTTCCCCACCTACGAGGACATGAGCAACCGTGACCTGCGCCGCTACTTCTCGTGGCGCACGCAGGTGCGCCAGGGCAAGGTGTCGCCCACCAGCCTCTCGTTCGTCTTCGTGCTCTTCTACGAGCTGCTGTGCGGCGTGGGAGTCAGCGACGCGCGCGACGGCTTCGACAAGATCTGCTCGCTGTGGCAGAGCTACCGCGTCTTCGACGGCAAGCTCGACCGTCATGCCAAGCGCTGGCTGCGCGACTACGCGGCCTGGCACAACCTGCCCGTCGAGCTCATCACCCCCTACGTCGACCTCGAGTTCGACCAGGCCGTCGTCGCCCTCAAGCGGGGGCTCGCCACCTGGCGCGAGGTCTCCACGCTCGCGAGCTCACCCGTCCAAGACGAGCTCCTCAACGCGCTCGAGAAGCTCTCGAGCTACCAGCTGGGGTCGAGCAGACTCTACAGGGAGCGGCCGGACACGCTTGCGGCCGTCACCTGCGGCTCGCTCTCCCAGCTTGCCGTCTATTACGACAAGCACCGCAAAAGTGGCCTCGTCGAGACCCTCTTTGGCTCGCCGCTTGCCAAGAGCTATCCCATGTTCGCCTCGGCCGTGTTCTGGGCGCCCCGGCGCCATGAGGACTGCACCTACGAGCTCGACGAGGTCAACCGCTACGTCTGCGCCCGCGGCGCATGGCATCGCGAGGAGTACCTCGAGAGCCGCGGCCGCAATGCCAAGCTTGGCAGCATCGTACGCACCATCGACCAGCGCCTGCGCCTCGTCCTCGACTACGAGCACCCGCTCGCCGAGGGCGCCACGCCCAAGTACCTTGCCAAGATCATCGACGAGCAAATCGCGGCGCGCCTCGAGTGGGAGCGCCAGCGCGAGGCGCGCCGCGTGAGAATCGACCTGGGCCAGCTCGACCAGATCCGCGCGGCGGCCAGCGTCACGCGCGAGGCCCTGCTCGTCGACGAGGAGCGCGAGGACGCGTCCGACCTTGCCACGCCCGCGGTCGTAGCCGATCCCGTGCCCAGCCACGCAGACGCAGCCGCGGCCGGCCCCGCGCTCGAATGCACGAGCGACAGTCCCCGCATCGAGGGACAGGTCACAGAAGGCCCCCTCGCGCCGCCAGAGAGCGCATCGGGTGCCGAGGCCAGCCCAGGGTGCCAGACCACGTCCTCGGAGCCCCAGGGTGCCCAGGAGGGCCCCTATGGCCTCACGAGCGCCGAGCTCGCCATCGTGAGCACCCTGCTCAAGGGCGCACAACCCAACTTTGGAACCGTCTCCCCTGACATGATGGTCGACTCCATCAACGAGAAGCTCTTCGACCTTCTGGGAGACACGGCCATCGAGTTTGTCGACGGTGGCCCCCAGATCATCGAGGATTACCTGCAAGACCTGAGAGGAGCCCTTCTCCCATGAGCCCCAGCGAACCCAGCAACGCCCCGCGCGTGCCCAAGCGCATCGCCGCGGTGCTCATAAACTCCCTCAAGGGCGGCGTCGTCCCCAGGATCGGCCTTCCCTACATCACGGTTGGCCGCAAGACCGAGATTGCCGCGCTGCTCCACGACCTCGACCTCATCGCCGACGGTGGTGCGAGCTTCCGCTTCCTCGTGGGCCGCTACGGCGCCGGAAAGAGCTTCCTGCTCCAAACCATCCGAACCCACGCGATGGGCAAGGGCTTCGTCGTGGCAGATGCAGACCTCTCGCCCGAGCGTCGCCTGCAGGGCAACGGCGGCCAGGGCCTTGCCACCTACCGCGAGCTCATCCGCAACCTCTCCACCAAGACGCGACCCGAAGGCGGCGCCCTGCAGCTCGTTCTCGACCGCTGGGTCGCCAACATCGAGAAGGCCCCAGACGCCACGGCGGCGCTCGAGGCCCAGATGGCACCCGTCGAGGAGATGGTCCACGGCTTCGATTTTGCCCGCATCATGCGCATCTACTACGCCGCGGCGGGCGGCGACGACGAGCGCCGCAGCGCCGTGCTGCGCTGGCTGCGCGGCGAGTACCGAACCAAGACCGAGGCCCGCCAGGACCTTGGCGTCAACGTCTGCATCTGCGACGACAACTGGTACGACTACCTCAAGCTATTTGCTCGCTTCCTCAAGGGTGCGGGCTACGAGGGCATGCTTGTCCTCATCGATGAACTCGTGAACCTCTACAAGATTCCCAATTCCATCACGCGCCAGTACAACTACGAGAAGATTCTCACGATGTACAACGACACGCTCCAGGGCAAGGCGCACTATCTGGGCATCATCATGGGAGGCACGCCCCAGTCCATCGAGGACCGCAGGCGCGGCGTCTACTCCTACGAGGCCCTGCGCAGCCGCCTTTCCGAGGGCCGCTTTGCGCGGGAGGGCCTGTCGGACATGCTCGCCCCCGTGATCCACCTCAATCCGCTCACCTACGAGGAGCTGCTCGTCCTCATCGAGAAGCTCGCCGACATTCACGCCGGCTACTTTGGCTACGAGCGCGGGCTTGGCACCGAGGACCTCGTGCGCTTCCTCGAGATCGAGTTTGGCCGCGTGGGCGCAGACACCCACCTCACCCCGCGCGAGGTCATCAGGGACTTCATCGAGCTTCTCGACATCCTATGCCAGAACCCCGAGATGGGCATGGAGGAGCTGCTGGGCTCCGACCAGTTTGCCACGGTCACCTCGGGCGGAGCGTCCGTCGAGGCCGAGCAGCCCGGCCAGCGCAGCTTTGCCGAGTTCAAGATCTAGCAGCCGCGCCATTCGAGAGGAGGGTGCATGGGCACGTTCGAGCGCTTTGCTCCATTCATTCAGGACTTCATCTACGACCACGAGTGGGAGAGCCTGAGGGGCATCCAGGTCGCCGCCGCCGAAGCCCTCTTCGACACCGACGCAAACGTGCTGCTCACCGCCCAGACCGCCTCGGGAAAGACCGAGGCCGCCTTCTTCCCCATCCTCTCGCTGTTCGACGAGGACCCTCCCGCCAGCGTTGGTGCCATCTACATCGGCCCCCTCAAGGCCCTCATCAACGACCAGTTCCTACGCCTCAACGACCTCTGTGCCGAGGCGAACATCCCCGTGTGGCACTGGCACGGAGACGTCTCGGCCTCCCACAAGGCCAAGATGCTCAAGAACCCAAGCGGCATCTTGCAGATCACGCCCGAGTCGCTCGAGGCCCTGCTGCTGCGCAAGCACGCCGCCATCTCGAGGCTCTTCTGCGACCTGCGCTTCATCGTCATCGATGAGGTCCACTCCCTGCTGCGCGGAGACCGCGGTGGCCAGACCATCTGCCTCATCGAGCGCCTCTGTCGCACGGCGGGCGTCAACCCGCGGCGCATCGGCCTGTCCGCCACCATCGGAGACCCGAAGGCCGTGGGCGCCTTCCTCTCCGCTGGCACCGGCCGTGGCTGGGTGGTTCCCCGCGTCGAAGAGCCGCAGCGCACCTGGCGTCTCTCCATGGAACACTTCTACCTCAGCGGCCCCCAGGCGGCAGACGCCATGGGCGGGCAGGCAGAGGAGGCCCTGCGCGGCATCGACTACATTCGCAAGGCCAGGGGCGCAGACGCCAAGCAGGCGCGCGAGCTCGCCCTCCAGAGCATCGTCCCAGACGAGGTCGAGGAGCCCACGGACCATGCGGCAAGCCCGGCGCTCGACGCACCCAGCGACACGGCGCCACGCGAGGCAGACCCCGGCCTGGGCTACATCTTTGAGCATACGCGCAACAAGAAGTGCCTCGTCTTTGCCAACTCGCGCGAGGACGCCGAGGCCGTCTGCACCGAGCTTCGCCGCTATTGTGAGGCCAACCACGAGGCAGACCGCTTTCTCATCCATCACGGCAACCTCTCGAGCTCCCTGCGCGAGTCTGCCGAGGAGCTCATGAGGGACGACTCCCAGGCCCTCACCACCATCACCACCTCGACGCTCGAGCTCGGCATCGACATCGGCAGGCTCGAGCGAGCCTTCCAGATCGACGCGCCCTTCACCGTGAGCTCGTTTCTGCAGCGCATGGGCCGCACGGGCAGGCGCGGCACCCCACCCGAGATGTGGTTCGTCATGCGAGAGGAGCCACCTGAGCCGCGGGCGCTTCTGCCCGAGACCATCCCCTGGAAGCTGCTTCAGGGAATCGCCCTCGTACAGCTCTATCGCGAGGAGCACTGGGTGGAGCCTCCCCGACTCGACCGGCTCCCCTACAGCCTGCTCTACCACCAGACCATCGCCACGCTCGCAAGCGAAGGCGAGCTCACGCCCGCCGAGCTGGCGCAGCGCGTGCTCAACCTGACCGTCTTCCACCGAGTCTCCACCGATGACTTCCGCGTCATGCTTCGTCACCTGCTCCTCACGGGGCAGATCGAGCAGACGGAAACGGACGGGCTCATCGTGGGCCTTTCGGGCGAGCGCGTGGCCAGCTCATACAAGTTCTACGCCGTCTTCCAGGAAAACATCGAGTACACCGTGCGCAGCGACTCAGCCGAGCTCGGCACCATCGTGGCCCCTCCCCCGGCGGGCGAGAAGATCGCCATCGCGGGAGCCACGTGGCTCGTCGAGGACGTCGACCACAAGCGTCATGTCGTCTACGCCACAAAGGTGCGCGGCAAGGTTCCCGCCTACTTTGGCGAGTGCCCCGGCGACATCCACACCCACGTGCTCGAGCGCATGCTCAAGGTCCTCGAGGAGCGCAGCACCTATCCCTACCTCATGAAGAACGCAGTGGGCAGGCTTGCGCTTGCGCGCAGGGCCGCTGCCGCCGCGCAGATAGACATTCACCCGCTCATCAACCTGGGCGGAAACACCTGGGCCCTCTTCCCCTGGCTTGGGAGCTACGCCTTCCTCGCCCTCGAAAGGCTGCTCAAGATCAAATGCGCAAAGCAGCTTGGCATGAAGGGAATCGATTCGTCGAGACCCTACTACCTTACCTTTGTGATGTCGGCGGGACCCAAGGAGTTCTTCGACGTCGTGACAACCGAGGCGGCAAGCAAGTTCGATCCCATGGAGCTTCTTTACAAGGACGAGCTTCCCCTGTTCGAGAAGTACGACGAATACGTTCCACCCGAGCTCGTTCGTAAGGGATTTGCCTACGGCACGCTCGACATCGAGGGCATGAGGAAACGCGTCAATGGCTGGACGGGCTATATCACAAGCTACGAGCTTCCTGCGGGCGGAGGCGTGCCCGGCGTCGATATCCCCTGGTTTGCCAGCTAGCCCCCATCGCGCATGGGCGCCAGGAGCATGGAGCCTTCATAGGGGAGAACGCCATCGGGCACAACGGAGCCGTTGGTCGCGTAGACGATGTAATTATCCTCGACTGCAAGCTCATCGCTGTCGCAGGGGAGCACGTAGACGTGCTCAAATGCCTCGCGAAGAGACGACATATACCTAAAGAGGAACGACACGTCCTGTCCCTCATTTGCAGACACTACGTTAGAGACAAGAACGCCGCTGGGACCAAGTACGCGAGCGGCAGCAACGGCAGCCTCAACCGTAGCCAAGCTTACGACCGGTTCACACCCAGAGAAAGCGTCGATGGCAATGCAGTCATAGGAAGAAGCGGGTGCAGCCTGGAGATAAGACCTGCCATTAGCCTCGATAGGATTGATGACCCCGGGATACCGCTGCATGCTTTCATCGAGGAAGAACCACTTACGCGCAAGAGAAGTAACGGCAGGGTCAATCTCGACAACATCGAGCGATGAGACAAAGGGGTAGTCCTTGGCCACATGCTTGGGCCACGAATAGCCCCCTCCGCCAATCATCAGAACTCGAGTAGGCTTCTGGTCTCCATCAAACGCATGGTCAAAGCCGAAATAGTAAGAGAACACCGGATCAAGACGACGTTCATCGAGATAGGAGGCGCTCTGGTACACGCCGCCAACCTGTAGCACGCGCACCAAGTCGCCGTTCTCAAGACGAACCGTCTTAATAACGCAATGACCGAACATCGTCTTATAGATGTGAGGGAGCCTGTCGAGCAAATCCATAACATGACCCACGACAACACCCAACAAGAGAAGTAGTAACGTCAGGCGAAGAATACACCAAGCACTCAAGTAAGAGGACACCAAATAGAACTCACCGGTAGCACAGGCTAAAGCTCCGAGACGAAAGGGGCGCCCGAAGCGCCCGGAACCCGGGCACAGAGAGGGGCCGACGGCGCTAGGACCCGGTACAAAGAAAGGGCCACCTGCCGGGGGTCCCGCCCGGCGGCCCCCGCGTTGACCCAGGCAAAAATAAGTCGCCCGGGGGGCCGGCTCGACCCCCCGGGCGACGTCGACACAGAA
>NZ_CATVTL010000017.1:0-18656 GCF_958346945.1 uncultured Parolsenella sp. | reverse complement strand
AATTGTACCAACTGGGGAATTGGAAGGCCGGCAAGACTCGGATAGTGCTTGCCAAGCAACGGAGCAATTGTACCAACTGGGGAATTGGAAGGCCGGCAAGACGATACTATCCGTGGGCACGATACGGGGATGATTGTACCAACTGGGGAATTGGAAGGCCGACAGGAGACGCGCGCCCTTCTCCCCCTCACCCACATCTGGTGGCCGGCATAGATTGCGCAAGTAGACACCAGCGACACGCTCTATCGCGACCCAAAGCAAGCCCGTCAAGCTCGGCAACGCCAGGCTGACGGGCTCATCAGACTGTTGATCCTCAGCGCAAAACGCCGCGCTCCAACCTACTCGGCCCACCGCTCAGCATCGGCCGAGCACGACACCTTGACCGGCTCGGGCTCAATGACCGTCTTCTCATCCCCCTCGCCATCATCGGGCACACCGGCCGGCGCCGCTTCGCACACGCACCAGTCGTAGTCACGCAAATCGCTGTTGTACGAGATGCGCTTTACGCCCGCTAGCTTTACCTCCGACGCATCTGCCAGGGCCTGGGCATTTGCCCGTGCCTACCCAACTGCCTTGGCAATGAGCACGTCCTCCGCCGCCCTGCGGTCTTTGATGCCAAACGACACGTCCATGTCTGCCCGCGCACCGCAGGTGTTGAGGGCCTGCCATACCGCGGCATGGTCGACGCTCGCAAGGTCGGTCTCGATGGATCCGTGAGCATAGTACGAATAGCCCAGTACCGTATTCTTCTTGCGCGTGGTCCTGGAATAGCAGCTGTAGCGCTTGCAGGTAAGCTCCTTGTCCAGCCCAAAGGGCGCAAGCGCCTTGGCAATGCGCGCTCGATCTGCGTTGTAGTCTGCAAGGCACTCGTCCTTGGTACGCTTACTGCCCTCAAAGCAAATCTTAAAGATAACGCAATCTGGCATCACCTTGTCCTCGACGCTCGCGCCAACGCTGATGTAGCCGGAGTTCGTGTTAGCCATAGCGGGGCCTTTCGCCTTGTCGACAGATCTGCGGTGATGCTTGGCCCCGCATTGTGAAGGTGTGACCGGACATTATTTGGCATGGGAATACTGGCCGACAGACATAGGTCGGAGCAGACCACCAAGACGACAGCCTCCGCTACTTGCCTCGATGGCGCGAATATAGCATTCTGGATCTAGTGGCTGATTCAGCTACTTCCAAGTGCCGGGGGCTTATCCCCCGGTTTTTCTTTGTTAGCGGGCGACTTAGCCCTTAATACGTGCCTTAAGCTGCATGGCGTTTGTCGTCTTCACAGCAACACCTCCAGATACACCCTTACCTTTGGGGCAACGCCAAGCTGCTCGCATACGAGCGATGCTTCACGAGGTTTCTCTCGCTTGACGCCAGATAAGACCGAAACGCCGACGACAGCAGCTGGAGGTCAGGCGATGCCGTGTCGCGCATCATGTCGCAGAGCGTTCGCTCGGCGTTGTAGGATTGCACGTCATTGCCATAGGACGTCGCCACTTCGATGCGGCCCAACTCTTGGAAGCCGTTGAGAGATGTTTTTGCAATGATGCCCGCCGACCTGACATTTGTAGGGTTGCGGCCTCTGGGAAAGCTCATGGTGAGTGACTCGGGCGGCGAGTCAGAAAGCCGCGGCAAATATATTGCCGCATCATGGGAGAACGCGCCCCGGGCAAAGTGATACTACGCCGCAACGTACTCGTCTTCCCAGGTCTCAGGCGTGCAGTAAAGGCCGCGCACAACCTTGACGAGCTCGCCGCGGTCCACAGCAACCCCCAACTCCCTATTCCGGATGCCGAAGGCCACGTGGCAAGCGGCTAGAGGCCTTGTCATCCACCGCAAATAGTTTCGACCATACTCGTATCTTTTTGCGATTCGCCGATAGTTTCAACTGTACTCGTAACTATTTCTGATTCTCGATTAATACTGGCCGTGCTCAGAACGGCTCGCGTCTTGGCAAGCTAGCCTTGGAGTGGAAGGCGCTCTATGGCCGCAACGGATGCCCGGCACGAGGATTTGCCCGAGTTGCAAGCGCGGCTAACTGTTCGCGGCGACGTAATTGTCAGTGTAACCGGTTACAGGTGCGATGGCTGTTAATTAGTGGATATATTTGACGGCTCTCCGTGGGTCCAGAGGCCGCCCGGAATGCTTCATGGGCTCATCTTGGCCTCACTTGGTACGAGTTCGTACCAAGTGAGGCCTTCGCAAACCTCTTGGGTCTTCGCGACTGCACCTGTAACCGGTTTCACTGACAGTTCTGGGTGGGCGAACTTGTTTGCAGCAGCTCGAGACAGGGAATCAGCCGCGTCACGCAGCACCACACCGCAAGGGGCGGGCCTCGCAATAAGGTGGAGGGACAACCGACACAGCACATCTCACGGTGCACTCGACGCGCAAGCGCGCGCCATAAGGCAGACGGTGCCCTCCGGCACCAGCCGCCCCTATCCCTCGTACATCTCGTCCAGCGTCACGAAACGCCAGTCGGCCCGCTCGGCCATCTTCTCCCTGGTCGCAACACTCACCTCATGCTTGGTGAACAGCATAAAGTTGGTCGCCACGTAATCCTTCACCAGCCCACGCTTGCTCTCGAGGTCCTCGATCTCGGCCGTCTCGTCAAATGACTCGCGATACTTGCACTCGCCAATGAGCAGCTGCTTAGCAACGCGATCAACCGCGAGAACGTCGATGTCGTCCTGTGCCCGCTTTGCCGGGTTCGTGCCCCACCACGAAGACACGGCCGTTGCCGCAATGGGCAACGCCCCCTCCCTCGCCTGGTCGGCAAGCCACTCGGCGCACAACGCTTTGAACCTGTGTCCCAGATACTCGTTTATCTGCTCCTCTGGCAGCGCGTTGACAACGGCCTGACCCAGTCCCTGCTCGATACCCGAAGTAAACGGCATCACAAAGCGAAACCAGAACATGTAGCAGGGCTCGCTCAGCCTATAGATTCCGCGTTTGCTCGTCTCGACGTTCTCACCAAAGGGAACGGCCTTCTCGATAATCCCCACGTTTTCGAGCGCCTTGAGGTAGCGAGGCAGACTCGTCTGTACAATGCCCGCGCGATCGGCAATTTCCTTTGCGCGATTTGCCCCAGCGGCAATCGCCCGCAGAATGGAGTTGTAGAGCGCCGGCTCCTGGAACTCCTGGCGAAGCAGGCCGTACGGTTCCTCAAAGAGAAATCCCATGGGGTCAAAGTAGAGGCGCACAAGGTTCTCTCGCAGGCTCTCGCGCGGGTTCACCTGCTGCAGGTAGTAGGGCACACCGCCAAAGCAGCCATAGAAACGAAACGCCTCCTGGGCGCTAAGGCCGGGCAGCATCTTTGCCGCATCCTTGAAGCCAAGGTCGCCAACCTTTATCTGCGCCGTTCTTCGCCCAAAGAGGGGGCTCTTGCGGCCCAGCACCTCGCTCTCCATGAATCCCTGGTTGCTGCCACACAGAATGAGGAATGCCCTCGTCTCCTTGAAGACCCCGTCGATTGCCACCTGGAACAGAGACGGCAGCGCCTCGTTGCGCTGCGCGGCATAGGGGAACTCGTCGAATACGAAGACAAAGCGCTCGCTCTTCGCCCGCTCGGCCACGTACGACAGAGCATCGGTCCACGTGGAGAAGCCTCCCATACTGGCGGGAAGTCCAAAGAAGCTAGCGACGGAACGGTTGAAGTCCGCAAGGTTGCCGGCATCGCTCTGCTCAAGGGCCGTGAACGAGAGCATTCTCTTGTCGCGACAGAACTCATTAATGAGTGTGGTCTTACCCACGCGACGGCGGCCGTACACGACCACCATCTGGAACGTATCCTGCTCGTAGAGAGAGACGAGCCTATCGAGCTCTGCCTTGCGTCCAACAAACATTATGCAAACATGAATTATGCAAGGTCGAATAATTCATGCTTGCATAATTATAGCGACACACGGTAAAAGAAGTGCTGAGCGAGCATGGGTCGAAGCCAGGGCATACGAAGCCGGTGGCAAGAGGACCGCACAATGTTGGGATCGCGTTATACACCATGAGGTGCCGCCTCAAATGGGACGATAAAGCTACGGGCTTATTTGTCCCATTATGTATGTTAGCCGCGGGCGATCTCGGTAATGGCGTCGATGGCGGCGTCAATCTCGTCGGCCGTGGTAAACCAGCTGGTGGAGAGGCGCACGATGCCCTGCTCGACCGTCCCCAGCGCCTGGTGCATGAGCGGGGCGCAGTGGGCGCCCGGCCTCGTGGCGATGCCCCAGCCTTCCATGAGCATGTCGGACACCTCGGCCGAGTCCACGCCCTCGATGTTGAGCGCCACGATGCCCGCGCGTGGCGCGTCCGCCGCCACGAGCCCGGCGTCGCGAGCCGCCCAGTCGCCGTAGACGGTGATGCCCGGCACGTCACGCACACCCTCGTAGAGCCTGCGCGCGCAGGCCAGCTCGTGCGCGCCCGCGGCCGCAACGCCGCCATTCTCCGCGATGTAGTCGATGCCGACGGCAAGGCCGGCGAGGCCGTGGCCGTTCAGGGTGCCCGCCTCGAGCCTGGTGGGCCAGCCCAGGGGCTGCTCGGCATCGAAGCTGTGCACGCCCGTGCCGCCCACGTTCCACGGCGCCACGTCGACGCCCTCGGCCACCGCCAAACCACCCGTGCCCTGCGGGCCCATGAGCGCCTTGTGGCCCGTGAAGCACACCACGTCGATGCCCTGCTCGGCCATGTTGATGGGCATGATGCCCGCGGCCTGCGAGGCGTCAACGATGACGAGCGCCCCCGCCGCATGGGCCAGGGCGGCCACGGCAGCCACATCGACGGCGTTACCCGTGACGTTGGAGGCGGCCGTCACCACCACGGCGCGCGTGCCAGGCACGACGAGGCGCGCGAGCTCGTCCATGTCCAGCCGTCCGTAGGCGTCGCAGCCCGCGTGGTCTAGGCGCACGCCCCTCTCGCGCGCGAGGCGGTTCAGGGGGCGCAGCACCGAGTTGTGCTCGAGCACCGTGGTGACCACGTGGTCGCCCTCCCCCACCAAGCCGTTGATGGCACAGTTGAGCGCCGCCGTGGAGTTGGGGGCAAAGGCCACGTGGTCCGCGCGGGAGCATCCCAGCAGCGCCGCCACGCGCTCACGGCAGCCCATGATCGAGCGCGCCGCGTCGAGCGAGCTCGCGGACGCCCCGCGCCCCGCGTTGCCCATCGTGTGCATCGCGGCGACCACCGCGTCGATGACGGCCTGCGGCTTGGTCATCGTGGTGGCGGCATTGTCCAGGTAGATCATGGGCTCTCCCCCAACGCAGGGGCGGCGGCGCGCGGCCAAACCAGCCACGGGCGTCGCCCAACAAAACCTGCAAGCGGCGGCGCACGGCCCACATGGCCGCAGGCACCGTCGCCCGCACATCAACTATTTAACGAACTCGAGCATCTCGATGACGTCCATGCCCTCCATGGCGACGCCCGCCGCGTCGAGGGCGCCCGCGAGCACGTCGCGGTCCTGCGGCGCCGCCTTCCAGGCGAGGCCGCAGCCGGCAGAAATCTCTCCCGGCACGGGAATCATGCGCCCGGGCAGGCCCTGCTCGCCACAGAGCTGCTCGCAGGCCATCGCCGCCGCCGTGGTGGGAAACGTCACCACGAGCGCCGGCTTGCGCACGCGCGGCACGCCTACGGCCTCACGACGTTGGTGGCACCCGTGAGCTTGTCGGCAATCACGTACATGTTGGTGACCTCGCCCACCGCGAGCTTGTCGGTGATGCCGTAGTGGTCGAGGCAGGTGCCGCAGGTGAGGATCTCGACGCCGGCGTCGGCCAGGTTCTTGAGGTCCTCGAGCGAGGCGGAGCCCTCGCAGGTCACGCGGGCGCCGGAGTTGTAGAAGAGCATCGTCTCGGGGAGCTCGGGCAGCTGCGTGAGCGAGAAGATGAAGCCCTTGAGCAGCTTGTGGCCCAGCTCGTCGTCGCCAATGCCCATGGTGTCGGCCGCGACCTGGATCACAACGTTCTTCTCGACCGGAGCGGCGCAGGTGGCGGCCTCGGGCTCGCCCTCTACGACCTCGATGGCGTGGTCGGCCGTCGTGGTGGTGTGCCACTCCTTGTCGCCCGTCTGCTCGGAGGCAAAGGCGCAGCCCTTGGAGGCGGCCATGCGCGAGAGGTTCTCGACGGCGACCTTGTTGTCGACGATCGTCTCGACCTCGCCGGCTCCGCCCAGGGCGCCCAGCGCCTTGAGGGTCTTCACCACGGGGATGGGGCACGCGTCGCCGCGGGCATCGATGACAAGCTTGTTCTCACTCATGTTGCTATCCCTTTCTGTGGGGCGCGGGCCGGGATGGTCTGCGTCGTTGTTGCTGTTGTTGGGCGGTGCGGGGCCGCAGGGGTTTGCGTGCCGCGGGGCCGCGCGCCGCGACTCGCGCGCGGGACCGCTACATCTCTACGATAACGGAGTGCTCGCCGCGCGGCTCGCAGGTTCCCACCACGGCGGCGGGCTGGCCCTTCTCGCGCATGCGCTCGGCGTACATCTCGGCCTGGTCTGCCGGCAGAGCCACGAGGAGGCCTCCCGAGGTCTGCGGGTCAAACAGGATGTCGGAGAGGTCCAGGGGCACCTCGACGCCCATCTGCACGCGCGGGCCAAAGAAGTCGCGGTTGCGGTAGGCGCCGGCCGGAATCAGGCCCATGCTCGCCATCTCGCGGGCACGCGCCATGACGGGCACGCTACCTGCGCTGATGCGGATGGTGACATCGCTTGCCTCGGCCATCTCGCAGCCGTGGCCCATGAGCGAGAAGCCCGTGACGTCGGTCGCGGCGTGGGCGTCGAGCCCGGTGAGCGCCTCGGCGCCGTATTTGTTGAGCGTGATCATCGAGTCCGTGGCGACCTTGACGCCGGCGTCGTCGAGCAGCTGGGCCTTGTGGGCCGTGGTGAGCACGCCGGTGCCCAGCGCCTTAGTGAGCACGAGGGCGTCTCCCACTCGGGCGCCGCCGTTGGCGAGCATGCACGCGGGGTCGACGAGGCCCGTCACGGCCAGGCCAAACTTGGGCTCGTGGTCGTTGATCGAGTGGCCGCCCGCCACGATAACGCCGGCCTCGGCGCACTTGTTGGCGCCGCCGGCCAGGATCTGGCCCGCAACCTCGAGGCCCAGACAGTTGGGGAAGCACAGGAGGTTGAGCGCGAGCTTGGGCGTGCCGCCCATGGCCCAGACGTCGGAGAGGGCGTTTGCAGCCGCCACCTGGCCAAACAGGAACGGGTCGTCGACCATCGGGGGGAAGAAGTCCGTGGTGCCCACGAGCGCCTGGCCGCCTCCCAGGTCGTAGACGTAGGCGTCGTCGGAGGCGTCAAAGCCCACGAGCAGGTTGGGGTCGTCGATGCGCGGCAGGTCCGCGAGCACCTCGGAGAGGTAGCCCGGCGCGAGCTTGGCCGCGCACCCGGCCGCCTCCACGAGCTCCGTGAGCTTCACTCCGGTCATGTCCATGTGGTACTTCTCCTCCTGTTCAAATAACGGGCTGGGACAATAGGTGCCTGAGCAACTGTCCCAGTTGGGACGAAGGGGCCGTCCCTTCGTCCCATTATCGCCCCGCAACGCTTGGCAGCTAGATGGTCTCGAGGAACGCCTCGATGCGGGTCTTGAGCTGGCCCGCGTCCTCGCCGGCGTAGTCGGTCGTGATGTGCATGAACGGGATGCCGGCCTTCTCGGCGGCCTTCTCGACGCTAAAGGCCTCCATCTCGTAGAGGGTGCAGAACTGCAGCGAGCAGTCGATGATGCCGTCGGCGTGCAGGTCGCGCGCCATCTGCACGACGTCCTCCATGCGCTGGTCGTTGGGGGTAAAGACGGCGCAGCTGATCTTGAAGTAGCGCTCGGCGATGGCGTCGAGCATCTCGTCGACCGTGGTGCCGCCCTCGTCGACCAGGTCCTTGTAGTAGCGCGAGCCCGTGCAAGACTCCTCGCCCACCACGACGCCGCCGGCCTTCTCGATGATGTTGAAGAGCTTCCAGTTGGGCACGGCCATGGGGGTGCCGGTGTAGAGGATGCGCTTGGTGCCCTTGGGCGTCACGCCCTCGCCAGCGGCGGCGCGGGCCTCGCACTCCTCGGCCATCTTGTTGACGGCGTCGGTGAGACGCGGGGTGTCGTCCATGAAGGCGGCCTGCACCGTGAGCAGGCTGTCGAGGCCGCTGATGGGCGCGGGGTCTGCGGCGCGGGTGGCCGAGAGGCGCTTGAGCGCGCGGCGCTTCTCGTTCACCGCGTGGATGGCGGCGGACAGGCGCTCGGCCTCGAGCTCGACGCCGCACTCCTCGGAGATCTTGGCCGCAAGCTTCTTGACCTCGGCCTTCCAGTCCTCGAGCGTACGCTCGTCGTGGACGTTGGGGATGTCGACCACGTACATGTTCTTCTGCGTGGCAAAGAACTCGTAGGCCTTCTTCTTGCCGTCGCAGGTGTTCTCGCCCACCACGAGGTCGCTCGACTCGATGTAGGGGCAGACCTGGCCCAGTTTGAAGCCGGCGAAGCTCTTGATGAGCGGGCAGGTGTTGCGCGGCAGGTGCTCCTCGACCTTGTCGGTTGCCCAGTCCGCGCCCGAGCACAGGCCCACGGGAATGCCGTCACAGGCCAGGACGATCTCCTCGGGGACGTAGAGGCAGAACGAGCCCACTATCTTGGTGGCCTCGCCGCTGGCCTTCTTGTCGAGCATCTCCTTGATGCGACCCGAGTGGATGTTGGTGGCAACGAAGTCGAGGTAGCTGGTCGACGCGGGCCGGTTGCTCTGGGTGAGGAACATGTCGCCGTACATCTGGCCCACGGCGCCCAGAAGCATGTCGTGGTCCTCGAGGTTCATGCCGAGCGAGTCCCACATGGGGTGGAAGTCGTACTGCTCGTTTTCCGCCATGGCTCTCTCCCTTTTGTCTGCGGGCGCCACTGCGATGACGTGGCGCCTTGGGCCCCGTCGCGCGCATGGCGCTCGCTGGTTGCGGGCGCCCGCGGCCCCGCGCCGCGATGCACCCTTTGGGTTCGAGGGTACCCCCGTCGAGTGTGCGATAATTTTTTCTTACACAACGTTATCGGCGAGGATATATAACGATTCTGCGAGCGGTAAACCCTTGGCCAACCGTTGTTCCTCGCTGGGATAACGCAACGGGGACAAAAGACACGTCCCCCTGTCATGCGAGCAGGCCCTTCTCGCATGGAAAACCTGACAAATCCCACTATATGACTGGGATTTGGGCACGCTCCTTACTCGCATATTGAGTTCAATGGCATAAAAGTAAGTCATGAATTCGAGGACAGACCTATCATGGGGTCACAAGACAGCGATTGGGCGCGCGGCGCCCAGATGTGGAGGCGGCAATGGACGCGCAGGCGCACACGAAGACGGGCGACGAGGCTTGGGAGCTCGCCCGCGAGCTCGTGATGATTGACTCGTCGGACCCCGGCGCCTACGAGGGGCAGATCGAGTGCTACATCAAGCGTTGGCTCGAGGAGCGCATCGACGAGCTACCGCCCGCCCTGGCCGCCCAGGTGGTCGTCGAGGAGCTCGAGGTGCTGCCCGGCCGCACCGAACTCATGGCCACGATTCCCGGCACGTCCAACGACCCGCACCTCGTCTTCATCTGCCACATGGACACCGTGACCTTGGGCGACGGCTGGGACGCCAGCATCGACCCGCTGGGCGGCCTCGTCCGCGACGACCGCCTCTACGGGCGCGGCGCCTGCGACATGAAGAGCGGCCTGGCGAGCGCCCTCGTAGCCTTTGCCGACGAGCTCGAGCGCGTGGGCGCCAGCGGCAAGCTGCCGCGCCGCGGCATCTCAATCATCTGCAGCGTCGACGAGGAGGACTTCATGCGCGGCGTCGAGGCCGCGATCGGGGCCGGATGGGTTGGTGCAGACGAGTGGGTGCTCGACACCGAGCCCACCGATGGCCAGCTGCAGGTTGCGCACAAGGGGCGCACGTGGTTCGAGGTCACGATGGAGGGCGTCACGGCCCACGCGAGCCAGCCCTGGAAGGGGGCAGACGCCATCGCGGCGATGTCCGAGGCAATCTGCCGCATCCGCAGGGGCGTCCTGTCCCAGCCCACCCACGACGAGCTGGGGCCCTCGACGGTGACGTTTGGCCAGGTGGAGGGTGGTTATCGACCCTACGTCGTGCCTGACTCGTGCAAGGTGTGGATCGACATGCGCCTGGTGCCGCCGTGCAACACCGAGGTGGCCAGGGGCATTGTGAAGCGGGCGATTGCTGAGGCCGAGGACGCGGTGCCGGGGTGCCACGGCTCCTACGTGTGCACCGGCGACCGCCCCGCCATCGAGCGCGACCCCGCGTCGCCGCTAGCCGCCGCCGTGCTCGATGCCACGCGCGAGGTCTGCGGCGAGCCGGCCGAGGTGAGCATCTTCACCGGCTACACCGACACGGCCGTCATCGCCGGGCGCTGCGGCAACCACAACTGCATGAGCTACGGACCGGGGTCGCTAGCGCTGGCGCACAAGCCCAACGAGTATGTGCCCCACGCCGACGTCCGCCGCGCGCAGGCCGTCCTCACGCGCCTGGCCGAGCAGGTCTGCCGCGGAGAGTAGCGAGGACGCCGGAGCTTCCTCACGGCGCGCCTTGCACGGCGCTTCTCGGCCGTCTTATCTCGACAGCGCGTTTCGCACGGCGTTTCTCGGCCGCAACGCCCATTTCTCAACCACAACGCCCCGGAGCCAAACCAGCAGTTCCGAGGCGTTGCTTGTGTGAGAAGAACTAGGCCATGCGAGAGTGGCGGTCCCGCTCTTCCTCCTCCGCCTCAATCCGGGCGCTTCTTGCAGCCTTCTCGGCATATCGCTCCGCAGTGCATTCCTCGATGAACTCCTTGTAATTGAAGTCCTCCGGGAACAGCGGCTTATCTTCATCGAGCCCCAGGGCGCGCATCCCCTCTCGCGCAATTTCACGACCGCGCCTCAGCGCTTCAAGACGGGCGTTGGCCTCCTCGCTAATAGACTCTGTCATAGCAGCTCCAATCAGCCGCTACCCCTTTGCCAAGCACAAGGCCTCCTCAGGCCTCATTGCAGCGAACAGCCGCTGGCGAAGAAAACGTTCGTCGTTGGTGACAATGCAATCTGCATGCGCACGGCGCGCGGCCGCAATTACAAGACAGTCCTCAAAATCGCTGAACTGTTTGCAGTACTTCTCGGCCAACCAAACGTCAGACATATCGACGCCGATTGCAGTGGCTTGGCTATTCATCATTTCAATACAGGCATTTGCATAGCTACTAGCAGCCGCGAGCGCAGAGGGTTCAAGCGTGCCCGTGTCTTCCCTGATCACGTGCTTCAGCTTATTCATGAGCATGTAATGCACGTCCTTCACCGAGGTGACGGCGAACAAAAGGTCAACGCCGCATCGGCTTAACCCTTGCAACGACTTAATCGACGAAGGACTGTGGGGACGGTCGCCATCGAACATGTCAATCCAGACATTCGTGTCGATGACCATGCTCATCCGCTCAGAGTTCATCTCGCCAACCCTCCCCGTAGTTCTTTGCCATCAGACGCTCAAACTCGCACTCCTTGTCGAAGTCGATTTCTTCTTGAATGGATGGGGCCGTCCTTTGAGCGTGCTGAGAAAGACCGGCATCGGAAACGAAGCGGTTCCAGAGGCTCTTCAGTTCGGAGAAGGGCAGCTCGTCCGCTTCCTCGGTCTGGGAAAGCACGGGATCCAAGGTTGCCCGGTCCATAGCATGAGAGCAGGCAAAGCGATAGAACCCCCTCACCGCCTCGGAAGGTGAGAAGCCCATTGCCTTGAAGACGCGGTCACCCTCCTGCTTGAGGGTGCGGTCGATCCTCGTGTTCATCTGGACCATCGTTGACGTGGCAGCCATGCTATACGCTCCTCTCGCGCGCTATACATCGAGTGTAGTATGCGCGACTAAGAAGGGCAACTGGGTATTCCATAGCTTTGTAGCTGCAGTTTTGCACAAACTGCGGTTTCTGACGCGCAGTTTTGCAC
Source organism: uncultured Parolsenella sp. (assembly GCF_958346945.1). Taxonomy (NCBI): domain Bacteria; kingdom Bacillati; phylum Actinomycetota; class Coriobacteriia; order Coriobacteriales; family Atopobiaceae; genus Parolsenella; species uncultured Parolsenella sp. The sequence goes on along the minus strand of NZ_CATVTL010000017.1, from coordinate 6,759 downwards.
AAAGATGCGGTATATGACGCAGAATTGAGCTATACGACGGAGAATAGCGCGCGTTTGTGCAAAACGGCACGGCAAGTACCGCAGTTTGGTGCAAACGGCAGGTGGGAAAGGCCACGACCTCCCGAGACGCGGGAGACGAGCGGGCCCGGCACCCTTCTCGGCAGCGTCCTTATCGAGATGTGGGAGGCGGACGGGCCGTTGCCCCTCTTGGCAGCGTCCCGCGCGACGACAAGAGACCCGGCACACGGTGCGCTATCATGGACGCCATGGAAAACAAGCAGCTCACATACCACGACTACGCACGCATGGCGCGCCTGCCCCTCGACCAGCTGGCCGAGCAGTGCAGCGCGCAGGCCTTCCATGCGTCGGGCCCCGGCGGGCAGTGCGTCAACACGACCGACTCGGCCGTGCGCATGACCCACGAGCCCACGGGCATCGTCGTCGTGTCGCGCGAGAGCCGCAGCCAGTTCCGCAACCGCCAGCTCTGCCTCGCCAAGATCCGCGAGGAGCTCGGCCGCCGCGGGCGCGCGCCCAAGGTTCGCCACCGCACGAAGCCCTCGCGCGGACAGCGCCAGCGCCGCCTCGACGACAAGCACCGCCGCTCGCAGGTCAAGCAGCTGCGCGGCCGCTACCACGACGAATAGCGCAAACAGGGCAAACGCCATATGACAGAGGGACGCGCCTTTTGACATATGACAGAAGGCACGTCCCTCTGTCATGTCCCGCTATCGCTACCTCGAGAGCTTGTCGATGACGCCCTCGATCTCGGCGAGCTTGACGTCGCGCTCGGCCTCGTCGCCGCAGCAGCACGCCGTGCGCACGCAGCCCGCGACGTGGGCCTTGAGCACGGTGGCGTTGGCCTTGGCCACAAGGCTCTCGATGGCCATGAGCTGGTTGGATATGTCGATGCAATAACGGTCGTCCTCGACCATCCGCACCACGCCGTCGAGCTGGCCGCGCGCGGTCTTGAGCAGGTTGAGCACGGTCTTAGGGTCTGCCTGCATGTTCTTCTCCCCCACGTCTGGGCGCGGGCGCGGCGCACGGCACCCGCCGCCCGCCACGCACGCGCCTCGCTGTGCAAACGCATGCGCGCCGCAGGTCCCCCTCCCGCGGCAACGCGCCATCTACCTGCGGTTAATTGGCCGAAACCTCGAGCACCTTGTACGAGCCGGCACCCTCGATGGCCTCCCTGAGGGCATCGGCCGAGACGCCCTCGCCGCACTCGACCGTCACGACGTTGGCGTCGTGGTCGGCCTCGGCGTCTGTCACGCCGGCAACCTTGAGCAGCGCGCTCTCGACGGTGGCCTCGCAGTGGCCGCACATGATGCCCTGGGTCTTGATCGTGTAGTTCATCTATCTCTCCTTATCGTTGCCGGGGCGGGCGGGCCGCCCCATTGATGACGTTGCCGAGACGAGCGGCCAGGCCGGCCCATCCCATTTTTGCTGCCGAGAAGGACGAGCGACGGAGCGGCCGCCCGTCGCGCGGGACAAAAGACGCGTCCCCGCATCCCATCTTGCTACACCCGTGGGCGGAAGCCGCGAAGGCGCAGGGCGTTCGTGACGACGCAGACGCTCGACAGGCTCATGGCCGCCGCGCCGAACATCGGCGAGAGCTGCCAGCCCAGCAGCGGGTAGAACACGCCCGCCGCCAGCGGGATGCCACAGGCGTTGTAGCACAGCGCCCAGAACAGGTCCTGCTTGATGTTGCGAATCACCGCGCGCGACAGCTCGACGGCGCGCGCCACGTCGAGCAGGTCGGAGTGCATGAGCACCACGTCGGCCCCCTCCTTGGCGATGTCGGCGCCGGTGCCGATGGCCAGGCCCACGTCGGCGCGGGCAAGCGCGGGCGAGTCGTTGATGCCGTCGCCCACCATGGCCACGCGCAGGCCCTGCTCCTGCAGCTCGCGCACGTGGCGCTCCTTGTCGGCGGGCAGCACCTCGGCGACGACCTCGTCTGGCTCAAGGCCCACCTCGGCGGCGATCGCCGCGGCCGTGAGCACGTTGTCACCCGTGAGCATAAGTGGGCGGATGCCCAGCCCGCGCAGGGCCGCAATGGCCGCGCGACTCGTCTCCTTCACCTGGTCTGCCACGGCGATGGTACCCATGAGCTGGCCGTTCTTGGCAAACATGAGGGCCGTCTTGCCCTCCCCCGCCAGGCGCGCGAGAAGGTTCTCGTCCACCGCAACGCCCAGCTCGGCCATGAGACGGGCGTTGCCGGCGGCGATGGCGTTGGACCCCTCGCGGGCCATGACGCCGCGGCCGGGCACGGCGGCAAAGTCGGCCACCTCGCGAGCCACGATGCCGCGCTCTCCGGCCTTGGTGCGAATGGCCTCGGCAAGCGGGTGCTCGGAGGACGCCTCGAGGGCCATCGCGAGCTTGAGCAAGGCCTTCTCGGATGCGGCGCCCGCCACGACGATGTCGGTGACCTGCGGCGCGCCCTTGGTGATGGTGCCGGTCTTGTCGAGCACCACGGCGTTGACGCCGCGCAGGGTCTCGAGGGCCTCGGCGCTCTTGAACAACACGCCCATCTCGGCGCCGCGGCCCGTGCCCACCATGATGGCCACGGGGGTGGCGAGGCCCAGCGCGCACGGGCAGCTGATGACGAGCACCGCAACGCCCGAGGTAATGGCCTCGCTCACGGAACCGCTCACCGCCAGCCACACGGCAAACGTCACGAGGGCTATACCTATGACGACAGGCACGAACACGCCGGCGACCCTGTCGGCCAGACGGGCGATGGGCGGCTTGGTGGCGTTGGCGTCCTCGACGAGCTCCACGATCTTGGCAAGGCTCGTGTCGGCGCCCACGCGGGTGGCGCGGAAGGTGAACGTGCCGGTGCGGTTGATGGTCGCGGCGCTCACGGCATCGCCCGCACGCTTCTCGACGGGCATCGACTCGCCGGTGAGGGCGCTCTCGTCGACGGAGCTCGCGCCCTCGAGCACCACGCCGTCGACCGGCAGGCTCTCGCCCGGGCGGATGCGGATGACGTCACCCACGGCGATCTGGGCGGCCGGAACCTCGCGCTCCGCGCCGCTGGCGTCGACGACGTTGGCCGTCTTGGGCGCAAGGTCGATGAGGGCCTCGAGGGCGCCGCCGGTCTTTGCCTTGCTGCGCGTCTCGAGGTACTTGCCCACGGTAACGAGAGCGAGGATCGTGCCCGCGCTCTCGAGGTAGAGGTTGTCCATGCCCGTCATTATTGCGGCGTGGACGTCGCCGGCGGCGAGCTGGTCGGCCATGACGAACATAGCGTAGACCGACCACGCGAGGCTCGCGGAGGCGCCAATGGCGATGAGCGCGTCCATCGTGGGCGCGCGGTGGAGAAGGCTCTTGAAGCCGTTGGCGAAGTAGGCGCGGTTCTCGTAGACGATGGGCAGCACGAGCAAAAGCTCGGTGAGGGCAAGCGTCATCGAGTGGGTGTGGTCGGTGAAGACGGGCGGCAGCGGCCAGCCCAGCATGTGGCCCATCCCGATGTAGAACAGCGGGACGAGAAAGACGAGCGACACGACGAGGCGGTGGCACATGGCGTCGGCCGCCTCGTCGAGCTTCTTGGTGGGGTTGGTAAGTGTGGACGCCGCGCTAGCGCTGCCAGCGGCGCCGGCGTCGCCCGCTGCCGCGTTTGCCGAGACGGGCGTGGCGGAGTAGCCGGCGCGGTCGACGGCGGCGCAGATGGCGGCGGGCGTGGTGCTGGCTTCGTCGTAGTCGACGGTCATCGAGCCGGAGAGCAGGTTGACCACCACGTCGCTGACGCCGTTGACACCCGCCACCGCCTTCTGCACGTGGGCCTGGCACGCCGCGCAGGTCATGCCTCCCACGTCGAACTTCTCGTGAGCCATATGATGCTCCTCTCGCTCTGGTTGCCGAGGCATGCCAGCAGGGCCGTTCCCCTTTGGTTGCCGGGGCGCGTCAGCAGGGCCGCCTCTCTTGACACGGGCGCCACTACCCATCCCCCACGTGTTTCTCGAGTGGAGTATACCCCTCCCCCAGGGGGGTAGGGCCACGAATGTGCAGAAGTTAGCAATCTGCGCAACCTAGACGACGCGAGCCACGCGCACCCGCTTTTACGCGCCACCTACGGTAGCCTGCACCCGCTTTTACGCGCTCGGGGGCCATCTGGCACGCAAAAGCGGGTGCTCAAAGGTTGGGGGCGCGTAAATGTGGGTGCTCAAAGATTGGGATGCTTGGAAATGACGCGCCACACAAAAGCCCGCGAGCACGAGACCCGCGGGCTGTGTCGACCGTCATAGGTTTTCGCTCATCAAAATTACGCGTCCAGAACCACCCAAACTCGTAAAACGGATGAGCGACGGAGGCAAGAGGCTGCCAGCACGTAAAACGGATGAACGAACGAGAGGGCGCGGAATAGGCGCGCCCCGCATCGCCGTGCGGGGACAAAAGACACGTCCCTCTGTACCCGCGTCTAGTGCTTGGCAAGCCAGTCGATGACGTTGGAGAACTCGATCTTGGCGCGGCGCTGCATGGACTCCTCAGTGAGGTAGGCCACGTGCGGCGTGAGCACGCAGTTCTTGGCGCTCGCGAGGGCATAGCCCTCGGGCAGCGGCGGCTCCATGTCAAAGACGTCGATGCCGGCACCGGCCAGCTTACCGCCGTTGAGCGCGGCCGCAAGCGCGTCGTTGTCGACAATCGCGCCGCGGGCGCAGTTGATGAGCACGGCGCCGTCGCGCATGGCGCAAATCTTGTCGGCATCAAACCAACCGCGGGTCTCGGGCGTGAGCGGCACGTGCAGGCTCACGATGTCAGACTGGCCGAGAAGCTCGTCCAGCCCCACGAACTCGATGCCCGCCTCGCGCGCCGCCTCGCTCTCGTGGCGTGCATACCCCACGACGCGCGCGCCAAACGCGCGGAACAGGCGCGTCGCGGCACACCCGATGTGGCCCGTGCCCACGATGCCCACCGTCTTGCCGCAGATCTCGCGGCCCACGAGGCCCGCCGAGGTGCCACCCGCGCGCGCCGCAGCGTCGGCTGCGACCACGCGGCGCAGCACGTCGATCGTAAGACCCACGGTGAGCTCGGCCACGCTCACGTCGGAGTAGCCGGCGCAGTTCATGACCTCGACGTCCCTCTCGCGGCATGCGTCGAGCGCCACGTGGTCGACGCCCGCAAACGCCACGGCCACGAGCTTGAGCGCATCGGACGCCTCGACCACGCTCGCCGGGTACGGGTTGTTCGCGATCATCACAACGTCGGCCCCGGCCGAACGACGTACGAGCTCGGCCGCGTCGCAGGTCTTCTCGGGGTAGGAGACGAACTCGTGGCCGGCGGCCTCGATGGGGGCCGCCAGCTCGTGGATCATCTCGTCGGGCACGCCCAGGGGCTCAAGCAGCGCCACCCTCATCTACATCGCCTCCAGCTTCTGGACCAGCAGCTGGTTGAACAGCTTGGGGTTGCCCTTGCCGCGGCTCTCCTTCATGCACTGGCCCACGAGGAAGCCTACGACCTTACGGTTGCCGCCGCGGAACTGCTCCACCTGGTCGCCGCAGCGCGCGAGCACCGCGTCGACCACCGGCTCGAGCGCGCTGGTGTCGCTCACCTGGCGCATGCCGCGCTCGTCGACGACCTTCTCGGGGTCGAGGTCGGTGCCGTTCACGGCGTCGAGCACCTCGCGCGCCTGGGCAAACGTGATGGCGTCGGCCGCGAGCAGCCCGGAGAGGCTTGCCACCTGGGCGGGCGTGATGGCGTCGTAGGCGGGCGCCAGGTTCACCATGACGTTGGCCACGGTCGAGGCCGCCTTGGGTGCCAGCTTGCAGGCCTGCTCGAACTCGGCCGCCACGGCCGGGTCGCCGGCGAGCTGCTCGGCGTCGGCGCGCTTGAGGCCGTACTGCTCGCAGAAGCGGTCGCGCTTGGCATCGGGCAGCTCGGGAATCTCGGCTGCGCACTCGTCGATGAAGCCGTCGGTGAGGTCGAAGGGCGCGAGGTCGGGGTCGGGGAACAGGCGGTAGTCGTCGGCCGTCTCCTTGACGCGCATGACCACGGTGCGCTTGCGGCTGGGCTCCCAGTGACGCGTCTCCTGGTAGATGACGCCGCCCTCCTCGAGCACCTCGGCCTGGCGGCAAATCTCGTACTCGAGTCCGTCGTGCAGGGCCTTGAACGAGTTGAGGTTCTTGAGCTCGGTCTTGGTGCCCAGGCGCGTGTCGCCGCGGCGGCGCAGGCTCACGTTGCCGTCGCAGCGCATCGAGCCCTTCTCCATCGAACAGTCGGAGATGCCCAGCGTCATGAAGATGCGGCGGAGCTTCTCCATGAACAGGCGCGCCTCCTCGGGGGTGCGCAGGTCGGGCTCGGTGACGAGCTCGATGAGCGGGGTGCCGCAGCGGTTGTAGTCGACGAGGCTCTCGGTGGCGCCGCCGATGCGGCCCTCCTCGCCGCCCACGTGCACCATCTTGGCGGCGTCCTCCTCCATATGGATGCGCAGGATGCGGATGGGCACCGTGTAGGAGCCGTCCTCGGCACGCACCGGCACGGCGAGGTTGGCGGTGTCGTAGCTGCCCTGGCTCGAGGCCTTGGCGCTAGCGGCCACGCCGCCCTCGGGCAGGTGCTGCGCCATGGCGGTGGAGAGGCCCACGGCGCCGGCGCTCGCGCTGGCAAGGCTCGCCGCCTCGCCCTCGCCAAAGGCACACTCCGGGCGCTCGGCGGCACCTCGACCCGAAACCTCGAGGTCGAGGTGGCCGTGCATGCAGAAGGCCACCGGGCCCTGCGTGGTCTGGAAGTTCTTGGCCATGTCGGGATAGAAGTAGTGCTTGCGGT
>NZ_CATVTL010000016.1:0-24888 GCF_958346945.1 uncultured Parolsenella sp. | reverse complement strand
CACAGCACGTCGTCGGCCATGCGGAAGGCCTCGAGCATGGTGGTCTTCTTCTCGGCGATGTCGAGCAGGCGGTCATTGGGAATCACGATGATCGTGTCGACGTTGGCCGAGAGGTTCTCGACGCCGGACAGCGCGCTCTGGGTGCGCTTGCGGCCCTCGAACGTGAACGGCTTGGTTACGACGGCGACGGTCAGGGCGCCCACGTCGTTCTTGGCGATGTCGGCCACGATCGGGGCGGCGCCGGTGCCGGTGCCGCCGCCCTCGCCCGCGGTGATGAAGACCATGTCGGCGCCGGCGAGGGCGGCCTTGATCTCGTCACGGCTCTCCTCGGCGGACTCGGCGCCCACCTCGGGGTTGGCACCGGCACCAAGGCCCTTGGTGACGTCAGTGCCGATGTGGACCTTGACGTCGGCGTCGGAGTTGGCGAGCGCCTGGGCGTCCGTGTTGATGGCGACGAACTCGACGCCGCGAATGCCCTCCTCGATCATGCGGTTGACGGCGTTGGTGCCGCCGCCGCCAACGCCCACGACCTTGATGACGGCCAGGTAGTTGCTGAGGGTGTCGCTTGCGCTCATGGGTCCTCCTTGCGTGCGGGTCTTGCGTGTAGGTGTCGTTGCTGGGGCGGTTGCGCCCGAGGTCTTGCTGTTTTTAGCCATAGTCTCAAACTCTCAAGCTCAGGTTTAGCTCTACCTAAGAACTAAAGCGGCACATACTTGCACATGCCGCGCGGGTACGTCAAGAAAAAGTGGGGGTACTTTCACGCGAAATGCGCAATTATTGCCCGCCACTGGTGCTATCGGAGGCGTCGGAGGAGTAATCCGCGGAGCCAGACGCATCGTTGCCGCTGCCATCGCCGCCGTCTCCCCCGCCGTCGCCGCCGCCGTCCGTGCTCGAGGCGTCGCCGCCGGCGGCGTCGGCGGTCTGCGCGGTAGCCGCGGCGGAGTTGTCGGCCACGACCTTGGCCGCCCCTCCCAGCGTGGTGCCGTCCGCCACCTTGCGGTAGCTGGGCTTGCTTGGCACGCGCACGTTGATGTAGGTGAGCTGCTCGCCGTACTGGCCCATGATGGTCGAGAGCGCCTGGGCCTTGGCCGAGACGTCGTTGGGGGCGCCCAGAGAGATCTCGAGGCCGCTCTTGAGCACCATCGAGATGGAGCCCGCGCTCGAGGCGTAGTAGACCTGCGCCTCCCCAGAGAGGGAGTCGGGCAGCTCGTCTTGGTACTGCAGCACATCGAGGATGACCTCGTCGGTCGTGGGCGAGCCCTGCGCGGGGTCGACCGTGGCGGGGACGCTCGCGATGAGCAGGCACCCCAGTTCGTCTGCCTTGGCGAGGGCCGCAGAGGTGACGTCGGTGTTGGCATCGGAGGCAAGCGACAACGGCTCGATCCAGACGCCGTCGTCGCCCAGGGCCCACACGCTGGTGCCTGAGCCGATGACCACGACGGCGCTCACGGTACGCTCCTCGACCGAGACCCCCAGGGTGTCGGGAAACTCGCGGGTGATGTTCACCCCCTTGACCCAGGGGTTCTTGCGCACGTTGTCGCTGATCTGGGCCACGTCGACGTTGAGCAGGGTGGTTCCCTCGTCGACGGCGGCGAGCTTGGCGAGGGCGTCCGCGCTCACGTGCTCGCTCGCCTGCGCGTCGATGCCGGTGATGACGAAGACCGGCATATGCGACAGCACGAGAAACGCCACGACCATGACGGCCGCCACCGCGGCGACGATGGCCGCGATGATGCCGGCGCGACGGGTCGAGGGCGAGGACGAGGGCGCGGGGCGGTTGGGACGAGGGCCCGAGGGCTTGCCGGAACGAGGGGGACGACCCCCGTTGCCGCTTCCGCTGCCGCCGCCAGAGCCGCCCACAAGGGGCATCTTGAGCTGCGGCGCGCTGGAGCGACCGCCATGCTCGAGCTTGAGGTTGAGGCCGCCGGACGGATGAGCCGCGGGGCGCGCGGCAGGGCGCGACGACGAGCGGGTCGAGGCGCCACGGGGCGCGGGACGGGCTGCCGGGCGCGCGCTCGGACGAGCGCTCGGACGCGCGGAGGGCCTTCCACCAGCGAGGGGGCGACCATCGCGGGAGGCGCCTGCACCCGGCCGCATACCGGACCGGGTGGTGCGGCCGGGGTGGCCCGCGCTCGGGCGAGGCGTGGCCCCGCGCGCCGCGTTAGGACGTGCGCCCGAGGAACTTGACTTCCGGTTGGAGGTCGACACCCGTAGCCTCCCTCACTCTGTCATGCATGGTGCGCATCACGGCCAGGACGTCGGCGGCCGTGGCGTTGCCGTTGTTCACGATGAAGTTGGCGTGCGTCATCGAGACCTGCGCACCGCCGTGGGCGTAGCCCTTGAGGCCGCAGTCCTCGACGAGACGCGCGGCGCCCTTGGGGCCCACCGGATTGCGGAAGACCGAGCCGCAACTGGGCTTGCCCATGGGCTGGGTGGAGCGCCTCTGCGAGAAGCGCGCCTCCATGAGCTCGTCGATCTTCTCGCGCTCGCCCGGGGCGAGAGCAAGGGTGGCCTCGAGCACGATGTCGGAGGGGCCCAGCGAGCACCAGCGGTAGCCCCACTCGACCTCGGAGCCCATGCGACGCATGAGGCCCGTGCCGGGGCGGTAGACCACGAGTGACTCGACTCGCTGGCCAATCCACTCGCGGCGCGTGCCCGCGTCCATCGAGATGGCTCCGCCCAGGGTGCCCGGGATGCCGCAGGCAAACTCGAGACCCGTGAGGCACGCCTTCGCAGCCGTGGTGACCACCTTGGAGAGGGGCACCGCGGCGCCGGCGCAGACCGTGGCGCCCTCGCTGGATGCCTCGACGTGCGAGAAGTCGCGGCCCAGGACGATGACGCAGCCGTCGAAGCCCTCGTCCGCGACGAGCAGGTTGGACCCCTTGCCCACGACGACCCAGTCGACGCCCTGCGCGGTGAGGACGTCGATGGTGCGGGTGAGCGCCGAGACGGTGTGGACCTGGGCGAGCATCGCAGCGGGACCGCCGATGCGGTAGCTCGTGCGATGGCTCATCCGCTCATCGCGGGAGATGTCTGCGTCGACGGCACCCGACAGCGCCAGGTATGCGTTGTAGAGGCCCACGCTTAGGCCCTTGCGCTCGCGGCGGCGTCGGCCTCGCGCTTGGCCTCGACGAAGGCCGGGCCCACAAGGGTGACGTCACCGGCGCCCATGGTCACGAGCAGGTCGCCCTCGCGCACGTCTGCGACGAGGCGACTCGTGAGCTCGCGACGGTTGGACACGTAGCTGACCTGCACGTTCTTGCCATGCTTCTCGACCGAGGAGGCCACGGTCTTGCCGGAGATGCCGGGGATGGGCATCTCGCCGGCCGAGAAGATGTCCATGACGTAAAGGACGTCGGCGTTGTCGAAGGCGGAGCCGAACTGCTTGGAGAGGGCCTGCGTGCGGCTGTAGCGGTGCGGCTGGAAGACCACGACCACGCGCTTGAAGTCGAGGCCCTTGGCGGCGGCCAGGGTCGCGGCAACCTCGGTGGGGTGGTGGCCATAGTCATCGACCACGGTGATGCCGTCGATGTCAGCCACGTGGGTGAAGCGGCGCTTGACGCCTTGGAAGGTCGACAGTGCCGCAGCGGCGGCCTCGACGTCGAGGCCCAGGACGTCGGCCGTGGCGATGGCGGCGGTGGCGTTGAGCATGTTGTGACGTCCGGGGTTGGCCTTGATCGTTACCTGGACGTCGCCGTGCTCGGGCGTGTGGACCGTGAGGTGGCTCTCGATGCCCTGCGAGGGCTGCGGCGTGCAGGTGTAGGCAAACTCGGCAGCGCACGGGTCGTCGGCCATGCCGTAGAGGGCCACGTGGGCGTTTGAGCCGGCGGCCACGCGGCGGACGCGCTCGGACTCGCCGCAGGCGACGACGTGGCCGTCCTCGCCCACCGAGTCCATGAACTGGCCAAAGGTGCGCTCGAGGTTCTCGATCGTGCCGTAGTGGTCGAGGTGGTCGGCCTCGATGTTGGTGACGACGGCAACCGTGGGGTCAAAGAAGAGGAAGGAGCCATCGGACTCGTCGGACTCGGCGACATAGTAGTCGGACTTGCCGGAGTGGGCGTTGGTGTCGTAGCCCTCGACGAAGCCGCCGATGAGGAAGGAGGGGTCGAGGCCCATGCGGTCGAGCATCGTGGTGACCATGGACGACGTGGTGGTCTTGCCGTGGGTGCCCGAGACGGCGACGGTGGTGTGGCCGGCCGAGAGGGCGGGCAGCATCTTGGCGCGGGGCCAGACTTCGATGCCCAGCTCGCGGGCGCGGATGACCTCGGGGTTGGACTCGGGGATGGCGGTGGAGATGACCACGACGTCGGGCTTCACGGCGTCGATGGTGGCGGCGTCATGGCCCACGTGGACCTCGATGCCGGCGGCCTCGAGCTCGCGGACGTAACGCGAGCTCTTGAGGTCGCTGCCCGTGACGACGATGCCGCGCTCGTGCAGGACGAGCGCGATGCCGCTCATGCCCGCGCCACCGATGCCGACGATGTGGACGCGCTTGAACGTTGCCTTCTGAGAAGTGGTTGCCATGTGGTGTGGCTCCCCTCGTGTGTTGTTTTGCCAGGCGGCGCCGCGGTGCGGACGCTGCGCATACGACCCTTTACTTTAGCCCATCGCATAGGGACGGGGCGAGGGTGCATCAAATGGGCACGAGGTTGGGACACGCGAGGGGCGCACGAGTTAGCACCCAAGCCAGCCGTTGCAGGCCCGTTTTGCCTAAAACGTCTTCTGCGACAGCAGGTATGCGCAAATGGGGCCAGCAACATCGCGTGAATGCGACACACGCGAAGGTTCGCGTGCCAAACGCGGCTAGACGGCCCTCTCGAAAGGCTCATATTGTCGCGATGAACACACAAGCTGCCGAGGTTGTCGCGTTGGGCATGCGAGAAGGTCGCGAGTGACACACGGGCGCTCTTCTCGCATGTGCCCTCGATAGCCTGCGACGGCATTGGGAGTCTCGAACGGACGCCAGGTCACGTTCTTCTCGCGCTAGCATTCACCTGCCGTTTTACACAAACTGCGGTTCTTTCCGCGCAGTTTTGCACATTGTGGCGGTTCTTGCCGCGCTGGGCCCCTCCAGACGGAAACAGCCGCAGGTTTGCAACAAATCGACCGGCAAGAACCGCAGTTTGTAACATTCGGCAGAAGGCGCAAACGGCCCCATCAAGCTCGTATGCAGCGGATACTTCGAGGCCATTAATCATGGCGAGCTCATCGGTGCCAAACCCGCACTCGGCGAGGTGCACGAGAAGTACGGGATGTAGCCGCTTCAGAGACCTAAAACGACAACTCCACCCGGACGCTGGCGCAGGCGGTGTCGTTTAGTCTGCCAAATCAATCTCGTCGATCACAGCTCGGAGATAGGGTGGCAGATTGTCAAAGCTCGTGCCGTAGAGTTCCAGCATGGCGGCGGCTTCGCAAGCCCACGCCCACCCACCACGCTTGGAACGCTTCTTCATAATCTGCACGTCATTGAGAATCGATGCTTCCTGCATAACGAGCGGGTTCAGCTCTCCATAGTCCATGTCGCCTCTCCTCAGGATAGGTTCTCGTCTAGGTCAAATGTCACAAGAAGCACGGACACCGCAGAAGAGCTATCTCGTTCATCGGGGTTAGCTCACGACACAGTCGGTCGTGGAACGCTCAACGACATCGGGCGCCTGCACTGGCCTTGAGTAAGTTCGCGGCATATCTCTATTTCTAAGCGGACAAACGATTTTGAGATCAGGGATAACACTGGTGTCGGTTACCGCTCGCCCCCGTTTTACAACGAGGGCGAGCGGTTTTCGAAGAAACGAATCAAACAGAAACCAATCAAATCAGTCGTTAAATTGACCTTCCCCTCGCATCACGTCCGGCTATATAAGTCTTGATTCCAAGCAGGAACTCGCCCTGACCAAGATAGAAAACATGCCACCCAGATTCACGAGCAATGGCAAACTGATCAAGCTGTCCAGAATGGAAGATGGCAACCTTCTCATGCGGCCACGCCACGATGGGGTCGAGCTTCCGCCCCGTGCTCTCAAGCATTAGCGAGGGGTGATACAGCGGCGACTTGAACCCGGGCTTACCGACTTCCTTTTTTAGCATCTGAGCGTCGAGGAGCTCAGGCCTCGTAAAAGCTTCGTTGCAGACCAAACCCCAAATCTTGAAGAGCGGCCAGGCGGATAGATCCTCTCCGCGATCGACAACCGTGATGACGCGATGCCGAACAGTCGGCATTAATACTTCAGCGGCGGGGCCGCGAAGCACATCCGGTTCAGATCCTTCATTGGCCATGGGCGCCGCGTGCCTCGCACCCGTGGAGTCAGGCGCACCCCCATCGTGCGCCGAATCTCCCCCGGCATTACGCCCAGCCTCGAAAGAAACGCCATCGATTCCCAATACGGCGGCCACGCGCTCGTCGTTGCCCAGGAAGTAGTCCTCGATGAGATCCCAGCGCTCTGTATCCGATAGCTTGGTCTGGAAGAAGCCCCTCAGCACCTTTGCAGAGTATTCGTGCCTGGCATCGAGGTCGCGAAGTACCTTGTTGGCGTAGTGCACATCGTTCGCCAGCTCTTTGAGTTTGCCTGGATCGTTAACACGCACGAAAATCTCTGGGTTGTCTCCCCCTCTTGCCTCGTAGTCCGCAAGGTCGAGGGCCTGCAGAATCTCCGCCATGGCGAAACGAGCATCAAGCGTTTGAGAATCCAAGAAACGACGGCATCGCAGGCTACCATCGATGGGCTTGAGTCTCGCAAGCGTCTCGGGCATGTGAGCCATCGAACTAGAAAGAACGCTGCCAACCACGTTATAAACGGGTTTGCCAAATCCAATCGAGTTCTTAGAGCGAATGCGACGAACAACGCACTTAAAGGTTCGGTTCGTAGTCTCCCTTCGGCTTTTGTCAACCGGCTTCTCAAGCGCATCAAGCAACAGCCGCGAGTCAAAGGGCAGCTTCTCGACCTTGAGCTCGGAGCAAAGCAAATGGTCAAAGTCTTGCTGCTTAAAATCTCCGCCAAGGTTTAGCTTACGCAGAGTCTCAAAGATTGCCGCGGCATACGTCTCGAACATCGCAGAAATCTTCTCGAAGTCCTGTTTAAAGTTTATCTCGAGCACAAGACGGTTAGCCATTACGGGGCTACCAGTGGGACTGCAGATCTCGCCCGCAAACAAGCGCCTCTTAAAATCATTGAACGTGTACTCTGGATACTCATGCTCCCACATGGAGGCAATCTCCAGCTTGTAGATATCTCCCATATCACTGATTCTCGTGGGGCTCTCGATGGCGTTTCGCTTAATGGTGCGGCTATGACCGGCACTCATGTAGGTAAGGTACTTGCCATACTTTGCCAAAACCTGGTCCTTGTAGCGCTCATCGACGCAAACGTACTGAACCGTGTAGGAGGGCTTGGGACGAACGATAAGTACCGGAAAGTTGAAACGGTCCTCGAGATCACGAGAGACCATCATCAGAGCGGACTTCACGCGGTTTGTACGGCGAGTCCGATCAGCCTCATTGGCAAACAGGTATGAGAAGGTCTCTGGAGAGACAAGCATATTCTGGTGACGCTGCTTGGCCGGCTTTGAAATGTAGATCTGATAGAGCTTACCCAGGATCTCCTTGAGCTGCCACTGGTAAAAGCTCGAAAGAGCATAAAGCTGGCGAGCATACCGCGTGTCCTGGCCAAAGAAGTCCACAGTCGCCACAGCCGTGAGACCCTTCTTGCGCGCAGCACGGCCAATCTCCTGAACATAATCGGAGAGGTTGCCCGTAGGAGCGTAGTGATAGACAGCATTAATATCATCAATATCAACGCCCATACCAAACGCCTTGGTACTCACCAGCACGCGGCAGTCACCCGTGCCAAAAGCATGGGCAACTATTGCCTTGTAATCCTTGTCCTTGCCGCCGTGGTATCCCATGACATTAGTGCCAAAATCCTGCTCTTCGATAATGGAGTCAACCTGGCTCTTAAAAGGACAGTAGACAATAGCGTGATCGTTGCGCTGTACCGCCCCGGCAATCCAAGCAGAGGCAAGCGTTCTTTTTACCTCATCAATGGGGCCGGGAAACTGATCTTTATCCTGGGCACAAATGCTGAACCCGATGTCGTCACGACGGGGATTTCCCAAGTAGAGTTTGCAGTTGCAAAGCTCAAGATCGCGGATGGTGCCATCAACAACATCATCCTTGCCACCGTAAACTGCCGTAGCCGTAAGGCAAAAGATGGGAAAGCTCTGGCCATTCTTTCGTAGCTTGGTGAGATAGGGCCCCAGATACCAGTAATCGGGACGGAAATCCTTGCCCCACGAAGTCACGGTATGCACCTCATCGACTACGACAAGCCCCAGCGCTCGGCCGTTAAGAATCGAATCAATCGACGATTCGAGTAAAAGCTCTGGGGAAAGGTAGATAACGGAATAGACACCATCTCGAATCTCGCTGTAGGCTTCTTGCCTCTCCTCAAAGGTAAGGTCAGAGTTAATGGCAACAACGTCCTTGACACCACGCTTTCGCAGGGACTGGACCTGATCATGCATGAGGGCCTTAAGCGGCTCTACTACAAGCGTTAGTACCTTCATGCGCTGCGCCAAATAGAGAGCGGGCAACTGGAAAAGAATGGACTTTCCCGCACCAGTAGGTGCCGTAACAAACACGTCCGAGAAAGAGTCGCTCCCCCGCATGGCAGCTTCTGCCTGCTCGACTACGAACGAAGCAATCTCCCCCTGAGATACTGAACGCATCTCAGCGTTGATTTTCGGATTCCTGTAGAACTTGAGCTCGCGAAACTCAGCATTCGCTCCCCAGTAACGCCGCAGAATAGGCAATAGTCTGTTGGGGTCAACGGTCTTCTTTGAACTCACGGACCTGTCCGCCTCAAGAGCGTGCGCAAGCCCGCAAGCATGCGCAACGCACACAGTAAGTAGGAGCACCTTGGCATCGATGGAGCTCGGGTCGCGGAGCGCTTCGGGATCAACAACATAGGTTGCGGGCTCGGCCTTGTCATTGCAGAGCTGAATACGGTACTTCACAAATTCGGGGCCCGGAACGCTCATGCGAATGGAATTACTCAATTGAGTGGGCTGCGGAACCTTGGCGCTTGGCGCAAACAAATCGCAGGCGGAAATCTCCACCTCGTCTTTTACCGAGATGGGCCTTACGAGATACTCATCGTTAAAGCGCTCGACCCTGGCGTAGTAGCGCGTAGTGAGAGATGAGCCCTCCCCACCCTCAATCTGCCGAGCGGCAGTTTCGAGTTCCCCTGGGGCAAAAGGAGAGGGACACAGCCCAGTGTCTACAAACAGGTTGTTTCTAACTACAAGGACGGTGTCTTCATACTGTTCACTAATACTACCCTTAAGGTCAACGAGAAGCTCATAGGGAAAGAGCAGCGGTCCATCGGCGAGTATGAGCTGTCTGAATGCGTTCTTCTTAAATTTGGAAAGAGCAACCGGGTCGAGATGGCCCGAATCATTCAGCAGGCCCCCAAGCCCCTCAGCAGCAAACGGATGTTGAGAGAGTAAACGCAACTGCGTAGGAGTGAGCCCTTGAAAGAAAATGGCTGCGGGCTTACCCACATACGGAAGGACAATTTTGTCGATGCATTCGTAGAAGCAATCCTTGACGCCCACGTGTAACCTCCATCACCAAGAATCCCTACAGCATTCAAAACAACACCCAAGAGAACGCCAGAATCAGTATCGAGCACCTTACGGACAGTAACATTCATGCTTAAGGGATAAGCTAGCACCCATTCAATCGAACGCGTTGCACAACAAAGGTGAGCGGTAGCCGCCCGCGATTCGCTCAGCCTAGCAGTCGCATTCCATTGAGCCGGAGCGGCCAAACTATCACCCAACCAAACGGAATATGAGAGGCAACGAACAGCTCGATGCTAACCAGCCAGCAAACTGGACGGCAGTGCACGGTCTGGCAAACAGAAACTTGTTCAAAGATGTGGGAAGGCCCAATTAAACCGGTGACGCAGTCTGCTAATGCAGAGCTTGGACCGCACCGATCGATACGATGCGATTGTTGCACAACATTATTGTCCCGTTTTGGTGCGATTATCGCCCGCTCGCTAGCCGACAGTTGCGCAGAGGGGCCACAAAGTTTGAAATCGGGGACATGGCAGGCTCACCAGCCACGAGACCAAAGGAGATGGTTGTATGGCCAACTTCTGTGCCAACCAGGTTGTCATCGCCGCCGACAAGGAGCGCATGTTCAGCGCTTTCAAGGCCATGGCGTTCGACCTCGCTTCTTGGACCGAAAACAAGGATGACCGCGACTACCTCGAGGATTGCACAAGCGTCGATGCGGCCTACGATCGAATCCGGCCCAAAATCGATGCGTACTACGACCGCATCTTCGCTCCCAGCCCCGAAGGCGCAAACGCCTGGCTTGAGGAGAATCTCAGCCGCATCGATAAACTCATTGCAAGCGAACCCGCCTACGCAAACATCGCCAAGACCCTTGGCCTCAAGAAGGACGGCCCAAGCCCCAAGTTTGAGTACACCTATCCCAACAGCGCCAGGCCTCTCAGCGAATCTGCCAATGTCGCCCTCAAGCGCTTTGGCTCCACGCGCGTTCTTGTCATCTCCTACTGCACGGCATGGGTCGGCAACTACGAGGAGACCAACTTCCTCGAGCGCATGGTTACGGGAGACAAATGGGAAAACTATTCCAAAGAAGACTACGGCTTCTGCCACTTCTACCAAGACGAGTCATGGAAACGATCAACATCGCCGATGACGAGGCCTGGTATCCCGAAGACCTTGTTGAGGACGCGTGGGGCAATGCATCCATTCAGCTCAACCAGGAAAAGAGAAGGTCAACAATTGCCTGGCAGGTTGCCCTCTGCAGTTGGCCCAATGGAGCGGGGTCTGGCAACTGGCCCAGGGGTAAAAAGTACAAGATGCCCTCCTTGGATGCCAAGAAGAATCAGAGAGACAGCGCTCCCGCGGATGAAAAGCCCCGTAAGGAGAGCACTTCTCACTGGTACAGGATGTGCATTCCCCGCACCGACTCCGACTATGAGGAGCTCGACTCCCTTCTCATTGAAGCTCTGAACGATTTCCCGAGGGATGCTACGGGACGCTTTGGGCTTTGCTTTGATCCGAAGAATTATCCAAAATCCATTAGACCGTTTGACAGGCTTAGCATCGAAGCTTATTGGGATGACAGCAAACTAGAGTATGGAATTGACGAGCCAGACTTCGATGAAGACGTTGACGATGATATAGACGACTGGGTAAGTTGGCCAATCCCGAAGATCAATATAGTGGATCTTTGGCAGGGAGAATACGGCACGCCGACGCACAGGCAGACCGTCTGCTATTTGAGCGACAACCTCAAGAACGCCAAACAGAAAGTTGCCTATGTGTACTTGGCCCCCTTCATGCTTGCCACGGCAGCCAAGGCTTGTCGCAGCGAGTCCGACAAGAACGCCTTCAGTTTAACGCTTCACTTAGAGCTGATTCCCTTCGAGCTAAACGAGTTGCTGGCATCCGTCCACGAAACAGCAGGAAAGCCATACGATGACCGCGGCCGTCTTTTCGTCCCCGAAAGGAGGACCTAGCCATGGCTGCAAAATCAGTAACGAAGCAGGCTGAGCCGATGAACACCGAGAACATTGGTTACACAACCCTAGCAACCCTCGCAAAGGTTTGGAAGGCCAGCGGAAAGCCCAAGAAGATACAGCGCGGCGACGAGCTGGAGGAATTGCTGCCCAACAGGTTCCTCGCGCTCGATATCGACAAGAAACTGCAGCTCGAGGAAGACCTGTTCTACTTCACCTCAGAAATGGAGCCCAAGGCATTCGAGAGCCTTGGAAACATGAGGTTCGAGGTTATCCCCGGAAGCACAAAGGACAAGCCAGGAGCTCAGCTTCGCATTCTTGACCGCAACGGAGACGTGTTACTCACGAAGACCATCGCTTTTGCGAGACAGGCCAAGAAGCTCGAGAAGGCCGCAAAGTCGCATGAGGAAGGCCCCGACCTAACAGGGAGAACGTGCGCACAGATAGTCTCGGCATCTGAGCTTCCGCAACATATTGCCGTCAGTGGAAAGAGGAGTCTCGTCAAGGTTCGTCTCGTCATGGCGCTGCCGCTCGACAAGACCACAGTGTTCCACATCCTTCTCAACACGGGTCTTATCACGGATAGCGAGTACCTCGGTGGAGCCTGCAGCAATGGAGCGCAAGGCTACTAGTAGGGCTCAACGTACGAATCAGATCACGAGCCAGCGAATGGGCGGCAGGAAGCTCCGACTCCCTGCCGCCC
Source organism: uncultured Parolsenella sp. (assembly GCF_958346945.1). Taxonomy (NCBI): domain Bacteria; kingdom Bacillati; phylum Actinomycetota; class Coriobacteriia; order Coriobacteriales; family Atopobiaceae; genus Parolsenella; species uncultured Parolsenella sp. The sequence goes on along the minus strand of NZ_CATVTL010000016.1, from coordinate 12,630 downwards.
TTCTATTGACGGGCGGCTATCTCCTCGATTCAAAGCGGGGTAAACTAGCAAAAACGACAACGAGGAGAAGACATGGCACCTCTCGTCCTAGATAAGAACTCCGAACAGATGATAGAAGATGCCTGCCGCGATGCGCAGGGCCCCGTCGCGCTCAAAACAGGAAGAGAGACGTACGTTGTTATGACCGCCTCTGATTATGAGAAGCTCGAGTCACCCTTAACTAGCGAAGAGCTCGCCTCGCTAACGGCCGGAATCGAAGATATGCGAGCAGGCCGTACTCAAGAGTTCTCAAATACACTCGAAGAGATTCGCACGAGCTATGGGCTATAGGCTCGAGCTGACCAAAACCGCAGAGTCCGAACTTCGCAGCGCCATAGAACGGCTCGCCGTAGTTTTTGGCTCTCCCAACTCGGCAGCGAAGCTCTTAAACGAGTTCAAGTGTCTTGAGCCCGTCCTTTCTACGTTTCCGCGCTGCAAGCCCGTCTTCTTTCCTGCCTGCAAGACATTTGGAATTGAGGTGCGTAAGGCACAGGTGAAAAACTACCTCGCTTACTACACCATTAATGACGAGTCTAAAACCGTGACGGTCATTTCCATTCTCGCCATGAGACAAGACCAGCTCGCCAATTTAGTGCGAGACTACAGTTTCTTCTCATAGCTAATACAGCGCTGCTTTCCTGAATTGAGAAGGCGAACGCGGCTGCCCCGGCGTCTCGTCGGGAGCACCTAAGACGAAGGCATAGGACGGCTGAGCACGTCCCTCTTGCAACCGTGCTACTGGCCTCATTTACGTAAACGGACACCTATGATGCGAGTTTTAGGCAAATGAGGCCAGCAACGCGATTCGCTCGTCACCCAAACAAAAACAGCGCGAGACGGACGGCAGATAGCCACCCGTCTCGCGCAAATCAATCGATACTCGATAAGAGCCCGCAGCCTGCGAGCCCTACTCCCCTGCCACCTGCTCGACGGCGTCGGCAAGCTTGGCGACCACCTTATCCTGCGCAAGGCCCGCCGCGGCGGCGCGCAGCTTGCCACGCTCGTCCGCATCGCACACAAGCTCGAGCAGCTTGTCGCCAAACGCGGGCTCGCCCAGCGCGTCATCGGCGAACAGCACGGCCGCGCCGGCATCCGTGAGGTAGCGCGCGTTTGTGGTCTGATGGTCGGCCGTGGCGAACGGGTACGGCACGAGCACGCTCGGCACGCCCAGCGCCGCGATCTCGGCGATCGAGCTCGCGCCGGCGCGGCTCAAAACCAAGTCTGCCGCCGCAAGCACGTCGCCCATGTTGTCGATGTAGCTCTCGAGGTGCCAGCGGCTGGCTTCCTCGTCGGTCAGCGCCAGGGCCTCGGCCGCCTCCTCGTAGCCACCCTTGCCGGTCGACTGCACCACGTGCAGGCCCGGCACCGCAAGCAGCCGCTCCTTGAGCGCGCCCATCGCGGCGTTGATTGAGCGCGCGCCCAGCGACCCGCCAAACACGAGCAGCATCGTCGCATTCTCGGGCACACCCAGCGCCGCACGGCCCGCAGCCCTGCTGCCAGCCAAGACGCTGCGCCTCACGGGATTGCCCGTGAGCTCCACGTGGGCAGCGTCGCCCTCGCGCGCAAAGACCTTCTCGGCCGCCGGCACCGAGATGCAGACGCGCCTCGCGTGGTCGGCCATCATCTTGTTGGCAAGGCCCGGCACCGAGTTCTGCTCGTGCAGAAGGTAGGGCACGCCATGCCCCTTGCACCAGCCCAGCAGCGGGACCTCGACATAGGCGCCAAAGCCAATCGCCACGTCGGGCGCCTTGCCGGCCGAGAAGCGCTTGCCCAGCGCCCTCTTGGCGCTCGCCACGCGGGCCAGCGCCGTCACGGCCGTCCAGGGCTTCGAGCGGTCAAATCCCGTGACGTCGACCTCCACCAGCTCAAAGCCGGCAGCCGGAACGAGCGTGCCCTCGAGCTTGGAGGGGCGCCCGTAGAACGTCACGTGGTGGCCGCGGTCGCGAAGCTCCTCGGCAAGCGCCAGCGCCGGGTTGATGTGACCAGCCGTGCCACCTGCGGCGATGGCAACCTCGAGCGTACGGGTCATGGCTATCTCCTTCTCTGGTTGCGGCCGCGCGAGCCCCCGCGCCCGCCCTCGCGCGAGCGGGGCACCGCACTACCGCGACCCTCAGACGTCCTCACGGTGGGGCCACCGTTGCCGCCGCGCAGGCGGTCGCGGGCGTCGGGCCCCAGGTCGATCCTCTCGCGCCCACCGCCGCCGTCGACCACACGCAGCGGGCTGCGGGCCTCGCTCGCGCTCGCCAGCGGGGTCGACGCGGTACGCGGGCGCTCGCGCACCGTCGCCTCGTCGCGACGGGCCGAGGCGACGCCACCAGCGGGCAGCGTACGCGCCGCATAGGCCCCGCGCGGGTGTATGTGCGGCTCGCTCACGCCCGTGTCCTCCTCGTCGGCAAGCCTCATGCGAGCGCGGTTGCGGTCATAGGCAGTCTCGGGCAGCTTGGAGTGAATCGATACGTTCACGATGAGCCCCACCAAGATAAGGCAGCTCATGATTGACGAGCCACCGTAGCTGATGAACGGCAGCGGCTTGCCCGACAACGGAAACAGCCCCAGCACGCCAAAGACGTTGAGGAAGAGCTGCGCCAGCAGCAGGGTGGCGGCGCCAATCGCCAGCAGGCGGCCCTCGTTGTCAGACGCGTTTCGCGAGATCTCGAACGCCTGGTAGGCAAGGAAGGCAAACATCGCCAGCACGAAGAGCGTGCCAAGAAGACCCAGCTCCTCTCCCACGATGGCAAAGATGAAGTCGTTGTGGGCCTCGGGCAGGTAGCTGTACTTCATGCAGCTCATGCCCAGCCCCACGCCCTTGATGCCGCCCGACGCAAACGCGTAGAAGCCGCGCGTGAGCTGGTAGCCGCTGTCCCACTCGTCTGCCTCGGGGTTGAACATCGTGATGATGCGCTGGCGCGAGTAGTCGTCCTTGAGGGCGAGGACGAGGCCAACGGCAACGACAAAGATCAGGAAGCCGCGCACGAGCCTGCGGTCGAGCCCTGCGTAGTAGGCCACGACGAAGATCATAGCGCAGATGATCATCGTGCTGCCCTTGTCGGGCTGGAACAGGATGAGCACGAGGGGCAGGCCCAGGAACAGGCAGCCGCTGACGACAAGCTCCTTGAACTCCATGCGCTGCTCGCACAGCCACCCATTGGCGATGGACGCCGTGGCAAGCAGCACCGATGCCTTGGCGAACTCGGACGGCTGCAGGCGAAACGGGCCGATGGCGAGCCAGCGCGTGGCGCCGCCAGCAGTGGAGCCCGCAACGCGCACCACGAGCAGCATGACACAGACACCCAAGCCAATGACCATGAGCCAGGTGGGCTTGCAGAGCGTGTGATAGTCGATCTTGGCCGCAGCGAAGGCCAGGATGGCGCCACCAATGATGAAAGCGAACTGGCGGATGACGTAGTAGTTGGCGCTGCCCTGCTCGCTCAGCGCCTCGACCGAGCTAGCGGAGTAGATCATGACGAGGCCAAAGCAGACGAGCAGCACGGTGACGCCGATGAGCAGCAGGCGCGGACGCATGATGCGCGCGGGGACGCCCATGATGGCGCGCTCGAGGTTGCCACGGCTGGCCTCGGCACGGCTGCGGGCGGTGGCGCGGGCGCGCTCGCGGGAGGACGGACGCTCGGCCGCGCCCTCGCTGGTTGTGGGTCGGGTGATGGTGCGATCTGCCACTTACTTCTCCCCCATCTGGGAGATGCGCTGCGCCACGAGCTGCTTGAAGACGCGACCGCGCTCCTCGTAGCCGCCGAACTCGTCGAACGACGAGCACGCGGGCGAGAGCAGCACCGTGTCGCCGGGGCGCGCGGCGGCGATGCCGGCGTCGAGGGCGTCCTCGAGGTGCTGGGCGCGAAGAACCTGCAGCGTGCCGCCCTGGGCCTCGAGGGCAGCGGCGATGCGCTCGCCGGCCTCGCCAAAGCAGACGGCCACGCGGGCGTCTGCCGCGACGTCTGCCGCCATGTCCTCGAGCTCGGTGCCCTTGTCGTGGCCACCCAGCAAGATCACGACGGTACCCGGGGCGAAGGCCGTGAGAGCCTTGGAGACCGCGTCGGTGTTCGTGGCCTTGGAGTCGTTCACGAAGCTGATGCCAGCCGCGCTGCCGCAAGGCTCGATTCGGTGCTCGAGCGGGCTGAAGGCGGCAAGTCCCGCGCGAACGTCGGCGACGTCGATGCCGCAGGCAAGGGCGGCCGCCGAGGCAGCCAGAGCATTCTCGACGTTGTGGCTACCATGAATCTGCAGGTCGGCGGCGTGCACGAGCTCGGTGTCGACGCCATCGACGCGCACGACGAGCATGCCGTCGCTGCGCTGCCAGGCGGCGTGGGGAGCGTCTGCAGCAGGCGCCTCGCCCGCAGGCAACAGGTGGCAGACGCGTAAGTCCCGGGCCTCGAGGCGCCCGATAATGGCGCGGCACCAGTCGTCGCCCGTCGAGACCACGGCGAGGTCGCCGGGCTCGAGGTTCGCGAAGACCTTCTCCTTGGCGGCGGCGTAGTTCTCCATCGTCTTGTGCCAGGAGAGGTGGTCGGGCGTGACGTTGAGCAGCACCGCCACGCGCGGGTGCAGGTGGCGCGTCGTGGCCAGCTGGAAGCTCGAGAGCTCGGCCACGAGCCACTCGCCCGGGGCGCGGCGGCAGACCTCGCCAATCGCCATGGTGCCGATGTTGCCCACGGCCTCGGCGGCGCAGCCGCCGGCGCGCAGCAGGTCGCGCGTGAGAGTGGTCGTGGTGGTCTTGCCGTTGGTGCCGGTGATGCCCACCCAGCGCTCGGGACTCTCGCGCCAGGCGAGCTCGGGCTCGCCGATGACCTCGGTGGCGTGGGCGGCGGCGCTCGCGAAGAAGTCGCTGAACTCGGAGATGCCGGGACTCACCACGGCAACGTCGTAGCGGCCCTCGACGTCCTCGGTGCCGCACACCACGCGCGCGCCCGCGCTCTCGAGGGCGCGGGTCGCCTCACCCGGCTTGCTCTTGAGGCCACCATAGACGGTGACCGACGTCACGCGGCCCTCCTGGCGCTCGTCAAGCAGGCAGTCCGCGACCGCCTCGCCCGTCTTGCCCAGGCCCAGGACCAGCACGTCTCCCCAGACGCGATCATCAACGTTTGCCATCACAAAGATGCCCCCTCAAAAAAACACGTATGGGCGCCGCGACGCACGCGCGGCACCCATGACAAGGCGCCGCGTGCGGCGGCGCCCCTAATCGCTAGCGAAGCTGGAAATACAGGGCAAAGCCCACGGCCGCGAACATCGCGCTCACAATCCAGAAGCGGATGACCACCTTGGTCTCGCTCCAGCCCTTCTTCTCGAAGTGGTGGTGGAGCGGCGCCATGAGGAAGATGCGCTTGCCCGTGGTCTTGAACGAGATGACCTGCAGCATGACGCTCAGGGCCTCGCAGATGAACAGGCCTCCCATCACAAGGGAGGTCACCTCGGTCTTGGTGAGCACGGCCAGCGCCGCGAAGCCCGCACCCAGCGCGAGCGAGCCCGTGTCGCCCATGAAGATCGACGCCGGGTAGCAGTTGTGCCACAGAAAGCCCACGCAGGCACCGGCGCACGCGCCGGCAAACACCGCGAGGTTGATCTCGTCGTACGAGAAGGCCACCATCGCCATGGCGAGCATGACCACCATGACCGTGCCACCTGCCAGGCCGTCGAGGCCGTCGGTGAGGTTCACGGCGTTTGACAGACCCGCAAGCAGCAGGAACACGAAGAGGACGTAGAGCCAGGGCACCTGCACGCCGGCGATGGTGCTCGTGAGCACGCCCAGGTCGATCACGAGGCCGCCCGGGAAGGTAACCGTGGGCGCGATGCCCACCCAGTTGACCGCGAACAGGCAGAACGCCACCGAGATGACGATGAGGCCGGCCATCTTCTGCGAGGGCGTGAGGCCCAGCGAGCGGCCGTGGCTCACGCTCTCGATGTCATCGAGAAGGCCCAGCAGGCCCGTGGCGATGGTCGCGACGACGCACAGGACGAGGTCGGGCGTCCAGCGGGCGAGCAGCAGCACGGTGAGCATGATGCCCACGAGCATGATGACGCCGCCCATGGTGGGCGTGCCCTGCTTCACAAGGTGCGTCTGCGGGCCGTCGGCGCGGACCTGCTGGCCAATGCCGTCCTTGCGCATGACGCGGATGAACGCGGGCATGATCGCGGCCGTGATGAGGCCAGCGACGAAGACCGCGACGAACACGAGGTAGGTGGGGTACTGAGACCCGGCAAACAGGGAGCTAAGCATGTTAGCCCATCACCGCCTTAACGAATCTGTCGAGGTAGGCCGCACGAGACGCCTTCACGAGCACGAGGTCGTCCTTCTCGAGCACGGGGCCCATGACGCGCGTGAGCTCCTCGACGTCAGCCACGCGCACGAGCTTGTCCTCCGAGAAGCCCATGAGGCGCGCGGCGCTCTCCATGTGATTGGCGCGCTGGGTGCCCACGATGACGAGCAGGTCGAGCGGCTTGGCCGCGGCGTAGGCGCCCACGAGCTCGTGGAGGCGCTCCTCCTCGGCGCCCAGCTCGCCGATCTCGCCCAGGATCGCCACGCGGCGGCCGCCCGGCGCCACCTGCATCGAGCACAGGGCGTTGAGGGCCGCGGCCGTGGAGTCGGGGCTGGCGTTATAGGAGTCGTCGATGACGCGGCAGCCGCAGGCGGCGCGCACGACCTCCTGGCGCATGTGCGTGGGCGCGAGCTTCTCGAGCGCCTCGATGGCCGCGTCGAGCTCCACGCCCATGCCGCAGGCAAGGCCCAGGGCAAGCAGCAGGTCGGGCACGACCTGGGCGCCCGTGAGCGACAGGGTCACGCGCACGCGCGTGCCGGCGGTGACGCTACCCAGCTCCTGGTCGAACACGACGTCGAGGCTCGGGTGCGCCTCGTCGTCGAGCGCAACGTTCTCGGCGTGAAGCGCGCTGCTCTCGCCCACGCCGACGAGCGTCACGGGAACGCCCGCGGGCTTGGCGAAGTGCTCGGCGATGAAGGCCGTGTAATCGTTCTCGGCCGTCATGACCACACGGGGAGCCGGGGCCACGGTGCTTGCGGGGGCGCTGGCGAGGGGGGCCACGATCTCTCCCTTGGCGCGGGCGATGTTCTCGCGGCTGCCCAAAAGGCCGATGTGGCTCGTGCCCACGTTGGTGATCGCGGCCACGCGCGGGCGCGCCGCGGTGGCCAGGCGGTCGATCTCGTGGGGGTGGTTCATGCCCATCTCGACCACGAGGACCTGCGCGTCTTCGGGCGCCTCGAGCAGGGTGATGGGCACGCCGATGAGGTTGTTGAAGTTGCCCGCCGTGGCGTGGGTGCGCCAGGTGGTGCCGAGCGAGGCGGCGAGCATGTCCTTGGTCGTGGTCTTGCCCACCGAGCCCGTGACGCCCACGACGCACCAGTCGTGGCGCTCGCGCCACCAGCCGGCGAGGCGCAGCATGAACTCGGTGGCGTCATCGGCCTCGCAGCGCACAATGGCGCAGGCGTGGGCAGCGGCGACCTCGAGGGCCGTGGCGTCGGGCTCGCGGGTCACGGCGACGACGCCGGCGCCGGCCTCGATGGCGGCCGCCATGTAGTCGTTGCCGTCGACGCGCTCGCCGGGGAACGCCACGAAGAGCGTGCCCTCCCCCACCTTGCGCGAGTCGATGGCGACGCCGCGGGCGCGCTCGTCGCCGGTGCCCGAGAGGAGCGCGGCCGAGGTGGCCGAGCAGATGTCAGACGATGTGCACTCAATCATGCGAATCTCCCGTGAGGGTTGCTCGCCCCGCAAAAGGGCTGCACGCCCTAGTTTTGCTTGGGTACGTTCAGGTCGGTAAGGGCCTCATTCATGATAGCCGAGAAGTTCTGGGCCACGGCGCTTCCGTGGTAGGAGGTGCCGTAGACGCCGACGTAGCACAGGGCCGCCGCGTTCTCGCCGTTGGCGAAGCCGATGAACGAGCTGAGGAAGGAGTTGTCGAGGTAGCCGCCGGTGTCGAGGGCCTGCTGGCCGGTACCGGTCTTGCCAACCACGTCGTAGCCCTCGAGCTGGGCCTTGACGCCCGTGCCGTCGAGCACGACCTCGCGCATGTCGCCGATGACGTTCTCGCAGGTCTGCTCGGACAGGACGCGCGCGCCCTCGCCCCAGTCTGCCTTCTCGCCACCCTTCTGGACCAGGAAATGCGGGGTCACGAGCGTGCCCTTGTTGGCGATGGCACCCACGGCGCGCACGAGTTGGATCGAGGGGAAGGCCACGCCCTGACCAAAGGCGGCGGCGCCCACGGTGGCCCCCGTGTACTCGTCGCGCGAGGGCACGATGCCCGCGCTCTCGCCCGGGAAGTCGATGCCCGTGGTCTGGCCAATGCCCAGCGAGGAAATGCCCTCGCTGAACTTGTCGGCGCCGATGGCCATGCCCACCATGGCCGCGCCCGCGTTGGACGAGCGGCGCATGATCTCGGTGGGGGTCATGTCCATCGTGTAGTCGCGGCCGTCGTCGTCGGTGACGCCGTCGTCGCCCACCATGACCTTGGCGGGCACGGTGAAGGTCGAGTTCTTGTTGATGGTGCCCGTCTCGTAGCCAATGGCCATCGTGAGGCTCTTGAAGGTCGAGCCCGGCTCGTAGGAGTCGCTCACGCTCATGAGTTTCAGGGCCTCGTTGGTGACCGTCGAGGGATCGCTCGGGTCGAACATGGGCCACGAGCAGGCCGCGAGAATCTCGCCGGTGTCGGGCACGGTGACGACGACGTTGCCGCTCTTGGCCTCGGTGTCGCTCATGGCCTGGGTGAGCTGCTCCTCGGCCACGCGCTGCACGTTGACGTCGAGCGAGACGATGATGTCGGTGCCGTCGGTGGGCTCGTGGATCTCGGAGACGCCGCCCGCCACGGGGGTGCCATCGCGGCCGCGCTCCATGAGCATCTCGCCGTCGGTGCCGCTCAGGATGTCGTCGTACTGCAGCTCGAGGCCCGACAGGCCGTGGCCGTCGGTACCGATGAAGCCAAGCACCTGGCCGCCCGTCTCGCCATAGGGGTAGACGCGCTTGACGTCGGCGAGGGTGTAGACGCCATTGATCTGGTCGGACGCCAAGGTGTTGACGACGTCTGCGGCCACGTCGGTGTCGACCTGGCGCTTGAGGTAGGCGAAGGTGGTGTTTTGCGAAAGGGTCGAGAGGTAGTCGCTCGCGTCGCCGCCGAGCTTGTCGGCGAGCACGGAGGCCACGGCGTTCTTGTCCTCGATGATGGAGGGGTTGCAGTAGAGCGTGCGGCACTCAACGCTCGTGGCGAGCACGTTGCCGTTGCGGTCGTAGATGGTGCCGCGCTTGGCCTGGATCGTGACATTGCTCGTGGTGAGCGCGTCGGCCTTGGCGGACAGGCGTCCGGCGTCTATCACCTGCAGCCACACGAGGCGCAGGATGACGATGCCAAACAGGACGAGCAGCGCGGGCGGGATCTTGAACGAGCCGCCCCGGGAGGAGCCGCCGCCGCGACGTGCGGCGCGCTCCTCGTCATACGAAGACGTGGAGCGCGCGCGGTTGCCGGTTGTGCGCGGGCGCCCGTTGCGCCCGCGGGTGTTTCTTGAGTCTCGTGAATTCATGCGTCTCAGTTTACGCAACTTGGCGCGAGCGGGGGCCCTTAGGCGAGCGAGTCCACATCGGCTGCATTAGCACCGGCGGCGGAGCCGTCGCCCTGGGTCTGCTGGGCGTCGCCGAGCTGGCTGGCGACCTCCTCGGAACTGAGCTTGGAGCTCTCCTGGGAGGCAGCGCCGCTCGCGCCCTGCTCGGCCACGTCGGTGGAGGTGGCGTCATCGCTGCTGGAGGCGTTATCGCTCGCGGCGGCGCTCATCTGCTCGGTGCCGGTGGCCAACACCATGCCGTAGCTCTGCGTGGCGATGCGGTCGATGCGCTGGGTGCTCGAGAGCACGGAGCGCTGGATGCGCAGGTCGTCGGCGAGGTCGGTTGCGGTCTTGAGCTCGGTGCGCATGGAGGCGTTGTCGGCCAGGACGCCCACGGCGGCGGAGTAGACGCCGATGCGGGCGACGCACAGCACGGCCACGGCGAGGAAGATGCCCATGGCCAGCTTGAAGCGGGCGAGGAACTGGGCGGAGACGCCGGCGCGCTCGCGCGAGTCGAGGCCGCGGCCGTAGACCTGCTCCAGAGTGGAGGCATTCCCGTACTGGGGGGTCGCCTCACTCGTGTAGAAGTCGAAGCTGCGAGCCTCGGAGCCCATGTTAGCCATCAGTGTCATCCCCGGTTTTCCGTGTGCGGTGCGTTGAGCGCACAAGCCAGCCGGAGCCCCTGTCTGGGGCTCCGTTTGGCCGTGCATGGTTCGTTAGTGGTGCGTTTGAGCTGCGGTTTATTGCGTCTCTTGTGCGTGTTTGGTGCGGTGGTGCCTCGGTGGTGCGTGCTATGCATTCGGCAGGTGCCGGATGTGTCGTGCTTGCGCGCTAGCAGCCGAGCTTGACCGCCGCGCGCGTCTTGGCGCTGCGGGCGCGCGGGTTGCGCTCGAGCTCCTCCTCGCTCGCCACGAGCGGCTTGCGAGTCTTCACGCGGATGATCGGCACGTGCCCGCACACGCACACCGGAAGGTCCGGTGGGCAGGTGCAGCCCTGGGACATCTCGCCAAACAGGTGCTTGACGATGCGGTCCTCGAGCGAGTGGTAGCTGATGACGCACACGCGACCGCCGGGGTTGAGCCAGCGGATGGCGGCCTCGAGGCCGCGCTCGAGCACCTCGAGCTCGTGGTTCACCTCGATGCGCAGGGCCTGGAAGGTCTTGCGCGCCGGGTGGCCGCCGTGGCGCCTTGCGGCCGCGGGAATGGCGGCCTTGATGGCGTCGACGAGCTCGAAGGTCGTGGTGATGGGCGCCTTCTCGCGGCGCCTGCACACCTCGCGTGCGATGCGGGAGGCGAACTTCTCGTCTCCGTAGACCGAAAGGATCCGGGCGAGGTCGGCTTCGTTGTAGGTGTTGATGACCTCAGCTGCGGTTTGGGTATGTGTTCCCGGATCCATTCGCATGTCGAGGGGCGCGTCCTCGTTGTACGAGAAGCCCCTCTCGGGAATATCAAGTTGCGGGGAGGAGACGCCCAGGTCGAACAGGAAGCAGTCCACGCCAGGCACCTCGGCCTTGACGAGCAGCTCGTCAAGATCGCCAAAGTTGCCCTTGAGGAACAGGTGACGGCCGTTGGGCACCTCGCGCTCGAAGCACTCGGTGGCGGCGGCCAGCGCCATGTCGTCCTGGTCGATGCCAATCGACAGACCATCGGGAACGACGCGGCGGGCGAGCTCGACCGTGTGGCCGGCCCCTCCCAGGGTGCAGTCGCAGACGACGTCGCCGGGCTTGGGGTCCAGCTCGCGCAGGACCTCCTCCAGCATCACGGGTACGTGCCGGTATTCGTCTGTCAAATCCCTCACCCCTTAGTCCTCGTCGTCGAGCAGAGCGTCGATGTCGATCTCGAGCTCGGCCTGCTTGGCAGCCCACGCCTCCGTGTTGTACACGGCGAAGTGGTCCGCGTCACCGACGACGACCGCCTCGCGGCCGAGGGCGAGCTTCTCCAGGTCGGACGCCGCGATCTTGCCCAGCGCCACGCGACCGGCCTTGTCGATGTCGACCGTGACCGTCTTGGCGTTGAGGCCCAGGCGCAGGAGCTTGTCCTTCTTGGAGCGCGGGTTGAAGCCCTCGGGAAAGCAGCTCTCGACCCACTCCTTGTGGCCCTCGGGGGTGAAGCCCCACAGCGCGCCCTTCACGAGGATGAGGCAGACCTTGTTACCGGCCTCCTTGAAGTCATCGCGATACTCGGCGGGAAGCGTAATGCGCCCCTGGGCGTCGACAGAAACAGTCTTGGACCCAGTAAGGTACATCGCTCACTCCCCTCGTGGCATCGCGGCCGGCGTCCCGACCTGTGCTCATCCGCGCTCGTTTGCGCTGATAAAAATATACGGCTCGATTCGCCCCTCGGCAACCCTAAATCCAACTATTTCCCCCTACTGATTCCTACTGGCCACACCTGGGACACTAATTCGAGACAGGCTCTCCCCAGAGCTTGTGGCGAACGCGCGTTTGTGCACGAGAGGTTGGGGCTGGCGGCGCAGGGGCGCCCAGGGTGGGATAGGGGCGCCGGGTTGGGCGGCGCGAAGGGATTTGGCGAACGTGTGAAGCGCGGGGGTGAGCGGCGGGAGACGGATGGGCGTCGGCGGCCAGCGGGGCAATGGGGCATGCGGGCGGTCGCGTGACACAGGCGCGGCGGCGAAAGCACGCGGCCGGGCGGCTTGCGGGGCTATGCGAGCGATTGGGCGGCACGAGCGCGCTCGCGGGACGCGCAGCCGAGCGACCGGCATGGCCATGCGAGCGGTGGTGCCCGCTCATATACGGATGACAGAAGCAGAAGCGCCACCCGCGAATGCACGGGTGGCGTTTGCAGCAAAGTACCGATAAATGTAGGGACCCTTCCCCGCCCAAACAAGCCCTTTGCAGCAAACGGCCGATTTCTGCAAGAAATAGTCCTGCCCAAATTGGCCGCCTGCAGCAATGTGCCGATTTCTGCAAGGCGCCACGACGCCACAACATGCCCCCTGCAGCAAACGACCGTTTCCTGCAAGAAAAAGCCCTGCCCAAATTGGCCGCCTGCAGCAATGTGCCGATTTCTGCAAGGCGCCACGAC
>NZ_CATVTL010000015.1:0-31026 GCF_958346945.1 uncultured Parolsenella sp. | reverse complement strand
TCTACGACATCGCCGACGGCAAGATCCGCTACGACGGCATCAACGTCAACAAGATTCGCAAGGCAGACCTGCGTCGCTCGCTGGGCGTGGTGCTGCAGGACGTCAACCTGTTCACCGGCACCGTCATGGACAACATCCGCTACGGCCGTCTCGACGCCACCGACGAGGAGTGCATCGCCGCCGCCAAGCTCGCCGGCGCCGACGACTTCATCAGCCGCCTGCCCGAGGGCTACGCCACGATGCTTTCTGGCAACGGAGCGCAGCTCTCCCAGGGCCAGCGCCAGCTCATCTCGATTGCCCGCGCCGCCGTGGCCGACCCGCCCGCGATGATCCTCGACGAGGCCACGAGCTCGATCGACACGCGCACCGAGGCCATCGTCCAGAAGGGCATGGACGCGCTGATGCAGGGTCGCACCACGTTCGTTATTGCGCACAGGCTGTCGACCGTCCGCAACTCCGACGTGATCATCTGCCTCGACCACGGCCACGTTATCGAGCGCGGCAGCCACGACGAGCTCATCGCCAAGAAGGGCTACTACTACCAGCTCTACACCGGCGCGTTCGAGCTCGAGTAGGGCAAACGCCCCGCATTCCTCGGGGAGCTCCTGCGCGCACGGTCTTTTCGCGCAACCTAAATAGACCTTAGTGGGGTCTCGACCGTTCGGTCGGGACCCCCTTTGTGTAGGGCGTAGGATTTTGTGTAAATTTGTCGCATGCTTCGGGTTGTGGTATAAACGTAACATGCTACAGAAAGGATGGTGGCTGGAATGGTTCCCGAAGATGCTGTTGGACCCCTGTTTAAGGTGATCAATGAGCGCATGCAGGCGTCTGCCGACGCGGACCTCAAGGAGCAAGGGCTCACTTTTGCGCAAAGCCAGGTGATCGTCTACCTCATTGAGCATGCGGGCCGAGCGCTCCAAAAAGAGATCGAAGCTAACCTCAAGGTTTCCCACCCAACGGTCTCCGGCCTCGTCAGCCGGCTCGAGAAAAACGGCTTCGTGCGCACCTGGGTAGCCGAGGATGACCGACGCAATAAGGTCGTTGAGCTCACGGACAAGGCACACGATGCCGGCGACCGCATGCGTGCCACCATGCGCGAACGCGACCAAGAACTGCTCGCCGGCCTTGATGAACGCGAGCAGACGGAGCTCATCCGCATGCTCAGGCGAATCTACGCCAACGTCTGCAAACAGTAGCCTCAATAGCACCCGTCGCCCACCGGATTCATTCCGCCTGCGACGGGCTTCTTTACGCCCTGTTCCGTAGCTTGCTACATGATTTCAGCCCGATTCGTACAGAAAGGAACATACATGATACGAACGCTTGCGCGGAGCCTGCGGCAATACCGCAAGAGCTCCGTCACCGCCATCCTACTTTCCATCCTGGAGGTGATACTCGAGATCGCCATCCCGCTCGTCATGAGCGACCTCATTGACCGCGGCATCCAAGCCGGCAACATGGGCGAGGTCTGGCGCCTTGGCATCGCCCTGCTCGTCCTTGCCGTTCTCGAGTTTGGAGTGGGCGCCGGCGGCGCCTGGATGGGCGCACGTGCCTCGGTGGGCTTCGCCGCCAACCTGCGCGACGATATGTATGACAACGTGCAGACCTTCTCTTTTGGCAACATCGACAAGTTCTCTACCGGCTCGATCGTCACACGCCTCACCACCGACGTCACCAACGTGCAAAACGCCTACATGATGATCATCCGCATGGGCGTGCGCGGACCCGTGATGCTCGCGTTCTGCTGGATCGTGTCGTTTACCATCAACCGGCAGATTTCGTTTGTGTTCCTGGCCGTGATCCCCATCCTTGCCATCGCGCTCGGACTCATCATGTGGCGCGTAAGCAGCATCTTCAACCGCGTTTTCGCTACCTACGACACGCTCAACAACGTGGTGCAGGAAAATGTCTCAGGCATCCGCGTGGTCAAGTCGTTCAACCGCGAGGAGCACGAGATTGGCAAGTTCGGCCGCATCGGCCAGCGCATCTACGAGGACTTCGCCCGCGGCGAGCGTCTCATCGCACTCAACACGCCGCTCATGCAGGCCTGCATGTACGCATGCATGATACTCATCTCGTGGCTCGGCGCTAAGGCCATCGTGGCCTCGGGCAACAACGCCGCGCTCGGCCTCACCACGGGACAGCTCACCGCACTCTTTACCTACGCGACGCAAATCCTTATGGCGCTCATGATGCTCTCCATGGTCTTTACGCTCATCGTGATTGCCCAGAGCTCGGCCAAGCGCATCGCCGAGCTACTCAACGAACAGAGCGACATCGCGAGCCCCGAGCCCGGTCGCGCCGTCACGCAGGTTGCGGACGGCTCCGTGGAGTTTGACCACGTGAGCTTTGCCTACGCGAGCAAGGCCGAGAAAAACGTGCTCGAGGACGTAAACCTCACCATCAAGAGCGGCGAGGTCGTGGGCATCATCGGCGGCACGGGTTCGTCCAAGTCGAGCCTTGTGAACCTCATCGCCCGTCTCTATGACGTCACCGCGGGCACCGTGCGCGTGGGCGGCATCGATGTGCGCGACTACGACCTCGATGCGCTGCGCGGCCAGGTGGCCATGGTACTGCAGAAAAACGAGCTCTTTAGCGGCACCATCGCCGAGAACCTGCGCTGGGGTGACGCCGAGGCCAACGATGCAGAGCTGGTGCGCGCCTGCGAGCTCGCCTGCGCGAACGAGTTTATCGACCAGCTGCCGGACGGTTACCAGACCATGATCGAGCAGGGCGGCACCAACGTCTCGGGCGGGCAGGAGCAGCGTCTGTGCATCGCCCGCGCACTCGTGGCCAAGCCGCGCGTGCTCGTACTCGATGACTCCACGAGCGCCGTCGACACCAAGACCGACGCCAAGATCCAACGCGGCCTTGCCGAGTACCTGCCCGCCACGACCAAGATCGTGATCGCGCAGCGCGTGAGCTCGGTCATGCACGCCGACAAGATCGTGGTCATGGACGACGGGCGCATCAGCGCGGTGGGCACGCACGAGGAGCTCTTGCGCACGAGCGATATCTATCGCGAGGTCTTTGAGTCGCAGCAGAAGGGAACGGCAGAGGATGAGTAAGCAGAAGAAACGCCCCGCAAACGGAGCCGCGGCGGGCGCCGACATGCCCGCGATGCAGCTCGATATGGCAACCGTCAAGCGACTGCTCTCGTATATGTCCTGCTACCGAGGACAACTTGTACTCGTCGTCGCGTGCATTCTGCTCTCTGCCATCGCGAGCGCCGCGTCGTCGATGTTTTTGCAGGCACTCATCGACGACTACATCGTCCCGCTTTTGGCGACCGACGCTCCCATATGGACGGGCCTTGCACACGCGCTCATCACCATCGGCGCTGTCTATGTGGTGGGCGTTGCAGCCACGCTCGTCTACAACCGCGCGATGGTTACTGTGGCGCAAGGCACGCTCAAACGCATCCGCGACGATATGTTCTCGCACATGCAGACGCTCCCCTTGCGCTACTTCGACACGCACGCGCACGGCGACATCATGAGCCTCTACACCAACGACACCGACACCCTGCGCCAGATGATCGCGCAGTCGCTCTCGCAGCTCGTAAGCTCGGTATTCACGCTGGTCGCGGTCTTTGTGTGCATGCTTTGGATGAGCGTGGGGCTCACCGCGGTGGTCTGCGTGCTCATGGCGGCGATACTCGTGTTCGTGGGCCGCATCACGGGGGTCATCGGGTCGTTTTCTATCGAGCAGCAAGATACGCTCGGCGCGCTCAACGGCTACATAGAGGAGATGGTCGGCGGGCAGAAGGTCATCAAGGTCTTTTGTCACGAGGACACCGCACGCACCGGAATGGGCAAGCTCAACCGTGCCTGGGCAAAGGCTGCGACGAACGCGCAGGGCGTGGGCAATTCGATCATGCCCATGATGAACGCACTTGGCTACCTGATCTATGTGGTGGTGGCTGTGCTCGGCGGCTACATGGCCATCGCAGGGACACCCAACCTGGGTCTTACCGGTTTCGACACGTTCACGCTCGGTGCCATCGCGTCGTTTCTGACGCTCACGCGTAACTTTATGAACCCCGTAGCGCAAGTGTCCAACCAGCTCAACTCGATCATCATCGCGCTTGCGGGCGCCGGGCGCATCTTTACGCTCATGGATGAGAAGCCCGAGTCCGACGACGGCCACGTGACGCTGGTCAACGTGGACGAGGGCGCGGACGGCAATCTTGTCGAGACAAGCGAGCGCACCGAGCACTGGGCCTGGAAGTACCCGCACCACGACGGTAGCTGCGAGCTCGTGCCGCTCAAGGGGCGTATCGTGCTCGACCATGTGGACTTTGGCTACGTGCCCCAAAAGCTCGTGCTGCACGATATCGAGCTCGGTGCCGAGCCCGGGCAGAAGATCGCGCTCGTGGGCGCGACGGGTGCCGGAAAGACCACGATCACCAATCTTATCAACCGCTTCTACGACATTGACGACGGCAAAATCCGCTACGACGGCATCAACATCAACAAGATCCGCAAGGCCGACCTGCGCCGGAGCCTGGGTGTGGTGCTGCAGGACGTCAACCTGTTCACCGGTACCGTCATGGACAACATTCGCTACGGCTGCCCTGGCGCCACGGACGAGCAGTGCATCGAAGCAGCGCGTCTGGCCAACGCCGACGGGTTTATCCGCATGCTGCCGGCGGGCTACGATACCGTGCTCGAGGGCGACGGCAGCGGGCTTTCGCAGGGACAGCGCCAGCTGATCAGCATTGCGCGCGCCGCGGTGGCCGACCCGCCCGCGATGATTCTGGACGAGGCCACGTCGAGCATCGACACCCGCACCGAGGCATTGGTGCAGCATGGCATGGATGCGCTGATGAAGGGAAGGACCACATTTGTGATCGCGCACCGTCTCTCCACCGTGCGCAACTCTGACCTGATCTGCGTCCTCGACCACGGACAGATCATCGAGCGCGGCAGCCATGACGAGCTGATCGCCAAGAGGGGCTACTACTACCAGCTCTACACCGGTGCGTTCGAGCTGGAGTAGGGCTTGCGAGCGACATAGGGCGCGCAAGGGGCGGCGCCGTCTGGTTCATCTCAGGCGGCGGCGCCCTTCTTAGGCTGTTTCTTGGCGACCGTTCGGGCCGCGTGTCTACGCCGGCCGCCGCGCGGGGCGCGCCTAATCCTCGTCGAGGGCGTACAGCTCCCCCGCCTCGACGAGCGCCAGCCCAGACTCGCGCAGCTTGAGCTCGACGGGCTCGCCTTGGACGCGCACGATGTCGACTGTGCCGCCGTCGACCGAGCAGCTGTAGGCATAGGCCACGGTAAGGTCGCTCGAGTGCAGACGGTCAAGCAGAACCGCGAGGCCACCCGGGACGTTGTCGACGCGCAGGGCCGCAGCCTCGCAGGTGGAGGCGTCGTAGCCCAGGTTGCAGAGCATCTCGCAGGTGGCACGCGGGCGGTCGACCACGAGGCGCACGATGGCAAAGTCGGTGTTGCTCGCAACCATGACGCCATGAATCTGGACTCCCGACTCGCCCAGCACGCGGCACATCCTCGCCAGGCGCCCCGGCCCCGCCGGCAGACAAACGTTCAGCTGGTCAATCATGGTGGCCTCCTTGGCTTGATGGGCACTCGCTCCCGCAGAGCTAGCCTAGGCCCCATCTTATGGACCGCATGCCTCGCCTCCCCACGGCAGACCGCAAATTAACTCGCACGAAGCACCGCCAAGACAAAGCGGAAACGCAGGGTCGGCGGGTACAATCCAATCGGACATAAGACGGGAGATGCACATGTATTCGTTCACAAGCCACGTCCGCTACAGCGAGGTCGACGAGAACTGGAGGCTCACCATTCCGGCGCTCATCGACTACCTGCAGGACTGCAGCACGTTTCAGTCGGACCTGCTGGGCATGGGGCCCAGGCACATCGCGAGCACCAAGCTCGCGTGGATGCTCAGCGCCTGGAAGATCGAGATCCGCGAGCTGCCGCGCTTCAACGACGAGATCGTCGTGAGCACGTGGGCCACGGGCTTCAAGGGGCTGCGCGCGAGCCGCAACTTCACCGTGAGACGCGCTGGCGATGCGACGGACGCCGGGCCGATCGTCCGCGCCGATTCCAGCTGGTTCATGTTCGATTCCAACAAGGGTCGTCCCGTGCGCACGCCCGAGAACGAGAGCGCGCCCTACCTGGCAGACGCCGAGAAAGACGCGCCGCTCGACATGCCCGCGATCCCGCACGTGGTGCGCATCGAGGACGAGGGAGAGCCGCTCGTGCCGGTGCAGGTCACGGCCGCCCATCTCGACACGAACCACCACGTCAACAACGCCCAGTACGTGGCGATTGCGCTGGGGGCACTGGGCGAGCGCATGCCCGCCGCTCCCCTCACGCTCGACGTCCACTACAGCCAGGCGGCCAAGCTCGGTGACGTCATCTACCCGCACCTTCACGAGCAGGACGGCGCCCTCACCGTGACGCTCGACAACGCGGACGGCAAGCACTACGCCATCGTGAGCGTGAGCTAAAAGAAGCGCTGGCAGCTTGGAGCCGCCGCCGCGCGAGAAGTGCGAGGACCACGCAAAGGGCCGGGATGGGAAGCGTTCCCACCCCGGCCTTTGTTTGTGTATGCAGGTTGCAGGGCACGACAGCCGCACCCGCCCCGCTCGCGCTAGTACGCGATATCCATGCGGCGAACGATGTCGAACGAGATGACGCTCGTGTCGACGTACTCCTCGGCCAGAACCACCGGCGCGTCGCTCGTGTCGTAGAGAACCGACCGCGTGACCAGCATCGGGCGCTCCCCCACCTCGGTAGCCGCCTCATCGCCCATGACGGCGCGAGCCTCGCTGGCCGTCACCACGTCAAGCTCGGTGCGCTCCCACGACAGGCGCCTGCCTCCACGCTCGAACAGGTAGCAGAAAAGCGACCTGGGATAGCTCGCGAGCTCCGCGACCGCGGCCGCGGCGTCGTTGCCGCCCGCCACCTCGAGGCCCAGCCAGTCGCGACAGATGGCACACGGCCGGCCGTCGGCCAGGAACTGCTTCGTGACCTCGATGACGGGCTCGCCATCGGAAAGACGCAGCTCACAGCAGGCGCGGGCGGCTTGCTCGCCCTTGGCCTCGCAGGCTCGCAGGGGCCGCACGTCTGCCTTGTGGCCGCAGCGCTCGATGGCACGCGTGAGCTCGCTTGCGGGCGAGAGGTGCGCGCGCACGCCCATGGCCTCGACGTTCACGAAGGTGCCCTTGCCCTGGCGGCGCAGCACGAAGCCATCGGCCGCAAGGTCGTTCAGGGCCTGGCGAACCGTCGTGCGGCTCACGCCCAGGCGCTGGGCGAGCTGCTCCTCGCGCGGCAGCTTATTGCTGGCCGCAAGGTCCATCTCGCCAATGATCGCCTCGAGCGCGCGACGCGTCTGGTCTGAGAGCGACCCCGTCTTTACCCATTCAGCCATGGCGCCCCGCTAGTCCCAGTAGCCCTTGTGGACCTCGGCGGCCTCCTCCTCGACCTCGGGGAAGGGACCCTCGACCTTGATGTCCTTCTGGCCACGGGCAAAGACGTCGCGGCAGGGCAGGTCAAAGGTGGGGTTCTGCTCGTTGGAGCCGGTGAGCTGCAGCAGGCGACGCTCGGTCATGCCATAGACAACGCGGCCGATGCCCGCCCAGTAGATGGCGCCCGAGCACATGGCGCAGGGCTCGGCGGTGGTGTAGAGGGTGCAGTCCTTGAGGAAGGCACGCGAGTACTCGTGGCTGGCGCGGCGCACTAGGGCGGTCTCGGCGTGGCCGGTGGCGTCGCGCTGGGTGATCTCGATGTTCTCCTGCTCCATCAGGATGTTGCCGTCCTTGTCGGTGAGCAGCGCGCCAAACGGCGTGTTGCCGTGCTCGCGCGACTCGCGGGAGACCTGGATGCAGCGGCGCAGGTAGTACTCGTTGGACTCGGCCATGATGCTCTCCTTTTGCTGGTGGCGCCCGGGACGGGCGCGATGGCTGTCGATGTGGCGTGGCCTGTCAGCACGCGTTGCCGGCAAGCAGCGTCTTTTGCCGAGAAGGACGCGGCGTTGTGCCGTCCACCTCGCATGCCGAGACGAGCGCCGGCACGCGTTGCCAGTCGCTCGTCCTATGCAAGGGCGCAACGCCAACACGCGTTGCCGACGTTGCGCCCCATTACCAAGACGGACGACGGTGCGCTCCCCTTCTGCGCGCGCCATCGTCCGCCCCGTAACGCTCGAAAGGTCATACCTATTACCTTTCGACTCCCATCATAGCGCCGCGGGAGCAAAACGCCCCGTGTCGCACGCAGACGGCACGGGGCGAACGGTAAACGGATGGGCTGGACAGAGGCTGGGCGTCACGAAGCCGCAACCAGCGAACGCTCCTGCTACATCAGCTCGCAGACGCGGCTGGCGAAGACCACGGGGTCGTCGGGCAGGATGCCCTCGACGAGCAGCGCCTGGTCATAGAGCAGGCCGGCGTAGAGGCTGACCTTGTCCGCGTCGCCCGCCTCCTGGGCGGCCTTGAGCTTGTCGAACACCGGGTGCTGGGCGTTGAGCTCGAGTACGCGCTGGGCCTTGGGGGCCTCGCCCGCGTCGGGGCCGGCGGAGAGCACCTTCTCCATCTCGAGCGACAGCGGGCCCTCCGAGGTGATGGCGGCCGGCGCGTCGGTGAGGCGCGCGGACACAGTGACCTTCGTGACCTTGTCGCCCAGGGCGTCCTTCATGGCCTTGAAGAGGTCCTCGTTGTCCTTGGTGGCCTGCTCGGCAGCGGCCTTCTCGTCCTCGGTGGCAAAGTCGACGTCGCCGGCGGCAACGTTCTTGAGCTCGAGCGAACGGTCCTCGACCTCGGGCTCGGCGCCATCGGCCACGGCCTTGGCAGCGGCCTCGCGGGCGGCGTCATCCTCGTAGGTCTTGGGCAGACCCTTGGCCTCGTAGGTGCGCATGGCCTGGAAGGTGAACTCGTCGACGTCGGCCGTGCAGAGCAGCACGTCATAGCCGTGGTCGAGCGCGGCGCGCACAACGGGCATCTTCTCGAGGCGGTCGCGCGAGTCGCCGGCGGCGTAGTAGACGGCCTTCTGGCCCTCGGGCATGGCCTTGGCGTACTCGGCGAGCGTCACCATCTTCTTCTCGCGGGCGCTCCAGAACAGCAGCAGGTCTGCGAGCTCGCCGGCCTTCATGCCATAGCTCGAGTAGATGCCAAACTTGAGGCCGCGGCCAAAGTTCTCGAAGAACTTCTCGTAGGCCTCGCGGTCCTGGTCGCGCATGGCCTCGAGCTCGCTCGTGACCTTCTTCTCGATGCGGTTGGCGATGGCGCGCAGCTGGCGGTTCTGCTGTAGCGTCTCACGGCTGATGTTGAGCGTGACGTCGGGCGAGTCGACGATGCCGCGCACGAAGTTGTAGTAGTCGGGCACGAGGTCAGCGCACTTCTCCTGGATCAGGACGTTGGAGCTGTAGAGCGCGAGGCCCTTCTCGTAGTCCTTGCTGTACAGGTCGAACGGAGCCTTGCCGGGGATGAACAGCAGCGCGTCGTACTCGAGGGCGCCCTCGGCATGGAAGGTGATGGTGCGGGCCGGGTCCTCCCAATCGTGGAAGGTGGACTTGTAGAACTCGTCGTAGTCCTTCTGCTCGACGTCGCCGCGCTTCTTCCAGATGGGCGTCATCGAGTTGATGGTCTCGAGCTCGGTGTAGTCCTCGTACTCGGGCTTGTAGTCGTCGCCGGCGTCCTCGGGCTTGGGCTTCTGGCGGCTCTTGGTGACGAGCATCTGGATGGGGTGGCGCACGTAGTTGCTGTACTGCTTGATGAGGTCCTTGAGCGTCCACTCCTCGAGGAAGCGGCTGTAGCGCTCGCCCTCGGTGCCATCGGCGGGCTCGACGTCTTCCTTGAGCGTGAGGATGACGTCGGTGCCGCAGTGGTCACGCTCGCCTTCCTCGATGGTGTAGCCCTCGAGGCCGTCACTGACCCAGACGTGGGCGGTGTCCTCGCCCAGGGCGCGCGTCACGACGCGAACCTCGGAGGCAACCATGAAGGCGGAGTAGAAGCCCACGCCAAACTGGCCGATGATGTCGACGTCGTCGCCCTGGTGGTCTGCGTTGGCGGCCTTGAACTCCTCGGAGCCGGAGTGGGCGATGGTGCCGAGGTTGCGCTCGAGCTCGTCGGCCGTCATGCCGATGCCGTTGTCCGAGATGGTGAGCGTGCGGGCGTCCTTGTCGGGGGTGATGCGAATCGAGAGGCTGTCCTCGTCGAGGTTGACGTCGCTGCTGGTGAGGCTCTTGAGGTAGAGCTTGTCCTCGGCGTCGGACGCGTTGGAGATGAGCTCGCGGAGGAAGATCTCCTTGTTGGTGTAGATCGAGTTGATCATGAGGTCGAGAAGCTTCTTGCTCTCGGTCTTGAACTTGCGCATGCAGTGCCTCCTGATGGTGCGAAGCGGATTTGCGGCGGCGCGCACGGGACGCATGGCGCCCGCGGCGTGCGAAACCGCAAATCTGCTATTGCTTGACTTAGGTTTTATATCCCAAATGCGCGCATGTATTCAAGAAAATCAGCTTGCAAGACAATCGTCAGAAAGGTATTTGCGATTTCTTGAGGCTAAATTGCCGTCCACCGAGTATTGATGCGATTTGGACTATCAAAACACCAGATGAGAATAGCCTGAGACATCAACTATTCCGAGCCTGGAGGTTTAGCCTCAAGAAATCGAAAATACTTTTGGGAGGGTAACGTGGAACGGACACTTTGCGGCCTAACCGCATATCGCTATTACCAGATTCCGCCCCAAATCCTGGTCCTATACCCTCCACTACCCGAGCCGTACCTAGATCCAAAGCATCAAAAGATAGGCAACAGTCCGCTCGCTGTGGACTTACTTGAGACCCCGCTGCACAGGTTAGTTGATAGCACTAGAAATTGCTCTGCCACCAAGCTCTATGTCTCGCACACGGTTGCCCGCGACCTGCCATTTGGGAGCATCCGCAAGACCGAGCACGGCTTTGACGTGGCGTCTCCCGAGTTTGCGCTGCTGGGAATGGCCGCGACCCTAAACAAGTACAACCTGCTCCTGGCCGCCTACGAGCTTTGCGGCAGCTACAGCACCTTCGAGCCGTGCAAGCGCGCCGAGCAGCTGCTTGCCGAGGCAATACAGCGCGGCGACCTGAGCAAAGACGACGGCTGGAAGCGCACCAAGTCAACGACTGGCGAGGCAACCAACCTCTGGAAGCGCGACCTGCTCACCACGCCCGAGAAGCTCGAGCGCTTCTCCAAGCAGGCCCAGGGCTTTCGCGGCATCAAGAAGCTGCGCTGGGCAGCAGCCAACGTCACGGGCGTCTGCGCGTCGCCCCTCGAAGCCAAGGCATCGATGCTGCTGGGGCTGTCGCGCGCCAGCGGCGGTCTGGGCGTGCGCTTCGCAAACAACCACCGCATCAACCTGTCGGGCACGGCGCAAGCCCTCTACCGACACGGACACTGCTATGCAGACCTCTACCTCGACGCAAACGACGCCCACGGCCCCATCGCAATCGAGTGCCAAGGAGCGTCGGTCCACAGCGGCGAGGCCGCGGGCCTCAACGACGCGCGGCGCACGGCCGCGCTCGCGCTCATGGGTGTGCAGGTGATACCCCTCACCCACGACCAGCTCGCCAAGCCAAACGGATGGGCTGCCGTAAAGCAGCTGCTCGGCCAAGTCGTGGGCGTCGACATCAGCAAGAGCGCCCTGCAGCGCGGAGCCGAAAACGAGCTACGCCACGCTCTATTCCCCAACGAGGAGGAGGACGAGTAGCCGGCGGCGCACAGCGAGCAAAGCGGGCAGAGGCCCAGCTACTTGCTGTGCTTGCGGCGATGCCTGGCCCAGATGTTATGCAGGATCGCAAACGCCAGCGCAAACGCGATCACGTAGCACACAAACGCAAACGCCGGCACGTCGAGAATCGTGAAGCGCGCGTGCTCGGCCCAGCCGCTCATGACCACGGCGCTCGCCGCAATCAGGAAGCCCACGCTCAGAACGCCCAGCGTCAGGCGGTCGGCGATGTGGCTCAGGTCGTCGATGGGGTCCTCGGAGCCCACGAAGTCCATGTTGAGCTTGAGCTGGCCGCGCGTGAGCATGCTCATCGCGAGCTCGGCCTGCGCGGCCGCGCCCAGTAGACCCTTCGTGGCCGCCTTGCCACGAATCGCGAGCTCCTCGGCATCATGCTTGACCTTGGCCATCGTGTCGGTGTGCGAGCGGATGTGCTGCGAGATGATGTCAATCATGTTCACGCCGGGCAAAAACTCGTCGAGAACGCCCTCGAGCGTCACGAGGCCGCGGGCCATGCTCGTGATCTGCCCCGGCAGCTCGATGCCGTTGCGCCGCGCGAGCGAGATGATGTTGCCCAGGAAGCTGCCCAGGTCGAGCTCGGAGAGGCTCACGGTGCCAAACTCGTCGACCACCTCGTCGAGGTCCGCGAGCAGCGCCGCGTGGTCGACCTCGTCGGGCGAGCCCAGCGACAGGCGCAGCAGGGCGCTCTTGAGCTTGGGCGTGTCGCGCTCGGCCACCGAGAAGATCATGTCGCGCATGATGCGACGCAGCGACGGGCTCAGCCTGCCCGTGATGCCCAGGTCGAGAAACACGATCTGACCACCGTACACCTCGATGTTTCCGGGGTGCGGGTCGGCATGGAAGAAGCCGTCGTCAAGCAGCTGCGTGGCGTAGTTGTCAACCAGCTTGGTGCCGATCTCGGTGAGGTCGTAGCCCGCGTCGACGAGCTTAGCCGGACTCGAGATCGTAATGCCCTCGACGTACTCCATCACCACGACGTGCTTGGTGCACAGGCTCATGTACGGCTTGGGGCAGGTCACGAACTTGCAGCTCTCGCTGTTGCGGCGGAACTCCTCGAGGTTGCGCGCCTCGACGAGGAAGTCGGTCTCCTCGCGGAAGGTGTCCCATAGCTCCTCCACCACGCTCGTGAGGTCGAGGAACTGGTCGCCCTTGAAGAAGGGGGTGAGGTGGCGCACGAGCGAGCGCATGATGTCGATGTCTTGCGCCATGACCTCCTGCACGTGCGGGCGTTGCACCTTCACGGCGACGTCCTCGCCACTCGCGAGGCGCGCGCGATGCACCTGCGCCACCGAAGCCGAGCCGAGCGGGTGCTCGCCAATGGCGTCGAAGACGTCGCCGAGCGAGCCGCCATACTCCTGCTCGAGCACGGCGACGACCGTCTCGTAGGGCATGGGGTCGACGTCGCTACGCAGCTTGGTGAGCTCGCGGCAGAAGCGCTCGGGCAGAATCTCCGATCGCATCGACAGGATCTGGCCGGCCTTCACGAAGGTGGGGCCCAGCTCCTCGAGCATGCGGCGGAACTTGACGGGCGTGATGCCGCCAAAGATGTCGTACTTGCGCACGATGCCAAAGATCTGCAGGATGCGGGCGTGGCGGCGCTTGCTCGAGATGCCGTAGCGGCTCGCATCGTTGCGACGGGCGCCTCGCAGCAGGCCAATCGTCATCGAGTCGTCCTCGTCGAGCTCGCCCTCCACGCCGGCGAGCGCGGCCTCCCACATAGCGTCCTGCGCCTCGGGGGTCGACGGGTCTGCATGCGGCACCGTGCCCGAGGACCCCTCGGGCACGGCCACATTCACCTTGTCCTTTGGCTCACCAGTCAAGCGCGGCTACTCCTCGGCCTCGTCGTCCTCGACCACGTCGGCCTCGACGTCAACGGTGACGCGGGCGGCATCGAGGTCGTCGGCGATCTCGCGGGCACGGTCGACGTAGTCGGCGCGCTCGGCGGGCGTCATCGTGGCGAGGTGGGCGCGCAGCACCTGGTCCTGCGCGTCGGAGACGGTCTGCTTGGCCTTCTGGGTGAGCTCGCGGTTGAGGTCCTTGCCCTGGTCAACCGTGATCTCGCCCTTCTTGACGAGGTCGTCGATGATCTCGCCGGTCTTCTCGGCACCATAGGCAACGGCGCCCACGCCGGCGAGAAACGTCTTGCGCATGAGGTCAACGGGATCGAGCATGGTGGCTCCTTCCAATCTGTGCGTCGTATGATGGCGCGGCGATGCTTCGTGTTGTTGCTTGTACCCGAAATCAGCCCACGAGAATCGCGCGCATCTCGGCGACCGAGCGGGCCACGGCCGTGGCGCCGGCGCGCTCGAGCTCGCCGTCCTCGGCGGTGTTGCCCAGGTAGACGCCCAGGCTCGCGACGCCGCAGGCGCAGGCGCCCTCGATGTCGTAGAAGCGGTCGCCCACCATCACGGCGTCGTGCGGGGCGCACCCCAGCTCCTCGAGCGCGCGCGTCACGAGGGCCTGCTTGCCCACGTCCTTGGGGTCACGCGAGGAGACCACGGCGTCGAACAGCCCTTCGATGCCGGTGTCTGCCAGCGCGGCGTCGATGAGCTTGTAGTTCTTGGACGAGACGATCGCAAGGCGGCGGCCCTGCGCGCGCAGCTCGTCGAGTAGCTCGCGGATGCCCGCGAACAGCGGGTGGCTCTCGGGCCCAAGCTTGAAGTAGATGGCGCGGTAGCGGCGCGTGACCTCAGCCGCGTCTTCCTCCGACAGGCCATATACCAGCGTAAACGCGGCCGGGAAGGGCGGACCCACCAGGCGCCCCGCGTCACCTATCTGCTCGCGGGTAAGGCCAAAGCCGAGAAGGACCTCGGTAGCCGTCTCGACGATGCAGCGCTTGGTGTCCGCGAGCGTGCCGTCGAAGTCGAACAGCACGCAGGGACGGCTCGCGAGAGACGCCGCCTCGCTGGCGGCACGCTCGGCGGCGCAGTCTGCGGGGCCTTCCGCGCGCAGCATCTTGAGGCCGTGACGGATGGGATCCAGGACAAACCCCAGGTTCTCGGTGGCGCCCTTGGGAGATCCCGGCACGTTCACCACAAGGGTGCGCGCAAGCGTGCCGGCCGTGCCGCGCGAGACCCACGCGTGGTCAGTGATGCCGGCGGAGCGGGAGCGCATGAGCTCGCCCAGGCCCGGGACCATACGGTCGCAGACGGTGAGGGTGGCCTCAGGCGTCACGTCGCGCGGGCCCAAGCCGGTGCCGCCGCAGGTGACGCACAGGGCAACGTCCGCGCGGGCGGCCTCGCGAATGGCGTGGGCGATGCGCCCGGCGTCGTCGGGCTCGACGACCACGTGGGGGTCGACGTCAAAGCCCGCAGCGGCGAGCTGCGCGACGAGCACGGGGCCGGCGGAATCGACGCGCTTGCCGGCGGCGCAGCGGTCGCTCACCGTGATGACGCGAGCCGTATAGGGCACCTGAGCTGCGGCGTCGCGCTCGTGGTTGTGCTCGTGGTCATGGTCGTGGTGGGCCATGGTACCTCCCAAACAAAGAGGCGGCCGCCCCGCAAGGCAACCGCCAAGACAGACGCATCAAGTGTAGTACGCGCGCAGCGGGCACGGCGCCCGACCTTGGGCGAGCGGCGCGTGGCAGAGAAACGCGGCCACTCGCCTCGCCCAAACGCGCCATCGGTTTGGCACGTCCAACGCCGCTCAAACGTGCGCAACCGATGGCTGGAAAGTGGCCGAGCAGCGCGGCAGGCGCCCTCACACTCCCCTACTTGCCAAACGGGCAGATCGGGTAGTGGCACTCGGCGCAGCCCAGGCACAGGCCGCCCTCGCCATAGGCCACGATGTCGTCGCGCGTCATGGGGATGCCCGCAGCGATGCGCGGCATCACGAGGTCAAAGATCGTGGCGCCGGCGAACATCACGCAGCCGGGAAGGCCCAGCACGGGCGTGCCGTCGTCGTAGTAGCCCACAAAGAGCATGGCGCCCGGCAGCACGGGCGCGCCATAGGTGACCATGCGCGCGCCGCTGCGCTGGATGGCGCCGGGGGTGTTGTCGTCGGGGTCGACGCTCATGCCACCCGTGCAGACCACGAGGTCGCAGCCCGCCTCGCGCACGCGGCCAATCGCGGCCACGATGTCGTCGATGTCGTCGCCGGGCAGCTCATGGGCCACCATCTCGATGCCATAGGCGGCAAGCTTCCTGCGCACCACCGGGGTAAACGAGTCCTCGATAAGGCCGCCGGCGACCTCGCTGCCCGTGGTCACGATGCCAACGCGGCGCAGCTTGAAGGGCACGACCTCGCACAGCGGGCCCTCGCCGGGAGCGTCGGCCGCGGCGGCGTCGGCCGCGGCGAGCACACTCTCCTCCACCACGAGGGGAATCACGCGCATACCGGCGAGCTTGTCGCCCTTGCGCACGGCGGTGTTGCCGGCACGCGTGGCGATCATGACCTTCTCGACCGAGTTCACGGCGCGCAGGGCCTCGGAGCGCACGGTAAAGCAGCCGTCGCAAGCCGCGCGCAGCTCGATCTTGCCCTCCTTGATGTCGTCCGCATGGGTGCAGCCCGCGCCCTCGGCGAGCTTGCACAGCCGCAGGGCCGCGTCGTTCTCGTGCAGCATGCCCGGCTGCATCTCCCAGACATAGACGCTGCGCTTGCCCATCGAGAGCAGCACGGGCACGTCCTCAGGCTGCACCACGTGGCCCTTGCGGAACCGTGCGCCCTTGAACTTGCCCGGGATGATCTGCGTCATGTCGTGGCACAGGACGTGTCCCACGGCATCCTGAACGGCCAGTTCCCTCATCGCTCGCACACCTCCACCACGCGGACCTCGTCGCCCGCGCGAACCTTGCCATCACGGATGACCACGGCAAAGATGCCCTCGGTGGGCATCGCGCACTTGCCGGTGAGGCGCTTAATCTCGCAGTCGTTGTGGCACTTCTTGCCAATCTGGGTCACCGCGACCAGGGCCTCGCCCGCCGCAACGACCGTGCCCACGGGCAGGCTCTTGAGGTCGAGCCCGCGCGTGAGGATGTTCTCGGCAAAGTCGCCGGGGGCAAGGTTGGGCAGCACCTCGCGCAACTCGTCGACCGACTCGTCGGGCAGAAGGCTCACCTGGCGGTGCCAGGCACCGGCGTGGGCGTCTCCCACGACGCCTGTGCCCACGGCCAGCTCGATGACGTCGACGGGTTTCTTGCGCACACCCTTCTTGTCGCTGGTGCAAACGGCAACGACGGTTGCCACCTGCGTGTTATTGGTCTCTCCCATTTTTTGCTTATCCCTACTCTTGACGCACGAAGTGGCCCGAACGGCCACCGTCCTTCTCCATGAGCCGCACGGACTCGATGACCATGTCGCGCTGGTGCGACTTGCACATGTCGTAGATGGTGAGCGCCGCGACCGACACGGCCGTGAGCGCCTCCATCTCGACGCCCGTCTCGCCCTTGCAGCGGGCGGTCGCCTCGATGGCGATGCCCTCGGGTTCAAAGGCAAAGCTGATGTCGACGCCGCTCAGCGGCACCTGGTGGCACATGGGCACGAGCTCCCAGGTACGCTTGGCCGCCATGATGCCCGCGACCTGCGCCACGGCCAGCACGTCGCCCTTGCGGGTGCCGCCCGTGCGCACGAGCTCGAGGGTGCTGGGCGCCATGAGCACGCGGCCCGCGGCGCGGGCAACGCGGCTGGTAACGGGCTTGGCACCCACGTCGACCATGCGGGCGCGGCCCTGGGCGTTTACGTGAGTGAGTTCGGCGTCGCGAATCGATGCCGAGGTGGTCGCGGGCGCGTCGGTCGCGGCGCCCGAGTTGGCCGAGCAGGGCGAGCAGGTCGTCCCCGCGACCTCGCCCGCGCTGCCGGCAGCGGCGTTGGTGTTCTCGTTGTCCACGCTAGCCTCCTATCTCGTTCATGTCGCGCGGCGTGGCGCTCGCGCTCACGCCGGGACGCAGGTTGTGGTGGGCCGGCTTGGCCTCGATGCCGGCGCGGATGGCGTCCACGAGCGTCTCGCCGTGCAGGCCCACGAGCGGCACCTCGGCGGCCGAGTGCAAGCAGGGCTTGAGGCGGCCGTCGGCCGTGACGCGAATGCGGTCGCAGCCCGAGCAGAACCGGTGGCTCACCGCGCGGATGAGGCCCACGCGGCCCGCAAATCCCGGGCCCGCGTAGAGCTCGGCCACACCGCCCTCGCCAATGCGCACGAGGTCAGGACAGGTGTTGAGCACCACGTCACCCGAGACGAAGCGCTCGCGTGGCCAGGCGGCGCACTCCCCCATGGGCATGAGCTCGATGAAGCGCACCTCCACGGGCTCGCGGCGCGCGATGTCCACGAAGTCGGCCACCTCGTCGTCGTTGACGCCGCCCATGAGCACGCAGTTCATCTTGAAGTTGGTAAACCCGGCGTCTGCCGCGGCGCGCATGCCGGCGATGGCGTCTGCGAGCTCGCCCGTGCGGCTAATGGCGCGGTAGCGCTCGGGCCGCAGGGTGTCGAGGCTCACGTTGAGGCGCGTGAGGCCGGCCTCGCGCAGCGGACGCGCGAGCGGGGCGAGCATCGTAGCGTTGGTGGTCATGTCGACCTCGTCGATGCCCGGCGTGGCCGCGACGAGGCGCACGAGCTCCTCGACGCCGCGCCGGGCAAGCGGCTCGCCACCCGTGATGCGTACCTTGCGCACGCCCAACGTAGCGGCGGCCGCCACCACCTCGGCGAGCTCCTCGAACGAGAGCAAGTCGCGGTGACGGCGGTGCGCAACGCCTGCCGCGGGCATGCAGTAGATGCAGCGGCAGTTGCACTTGTCGGTGATGGAAAGACGCAGGTAGGAGATGTTCCTGCCCAGGGTGTCCCTCAACTAATCATCCCCTCAGAACCATGACGTCGGCGGGCGAGACCTCGATGGTAACGCTCGTGGGGTCTTCAAGGGAGGCCCAGGCGTCCTTGGACAGCTCAACGCGCAACTGGGTGGTGCCAGGGGTGTCGCACATAACGATGGTCGAGAAGACGTTGTCGATCACGCGGGCAACGCGGCACTCGATGCGGTTGTCGGGCGAGACGGATGCGGAGCCGGGCGCGTCGTCGCCCGCGGCACCAGCGACAGCGCCCGCCACCCGCGCGCCCTTCTCGGCATCATGGGCAGCCGAGCCAAAGCCCGTCTCGGCATCACCAATGGTGTCGACCACGCGGCCGTCGGCACGCACAATGCGCAGGAAGTGCGCGCGCACGCCCACGCTCGTAGCGCCCGCGACGTCCTGCGCGCAAGCGAGCTCGACACCCCAGTCGGCGCAGCGCACCACGCGCCCGCCCACCGCAGTAGCCTCGCTCACGTTCTTGCAGCCGCTGATGATGGCCTCGGAACGCGTGGCCGGCGCGTCGAACAGCTCGTGGGTGCCCACGGTGCGACCGCTCTTGCCAGCCGTGAGCACGCAGACCTGGTCGCACATGCGGTAGGCCTCGTCGCGGCTGTGCGTCACGAAGACCACGCCGCCCGGGAAGGCCTTGAGAGTGTCAGCGAGCTCAAGCTCGATCTGCCAGCGCAGAAAGCCGTCGAGCGCGCTGAACGGCTCGTCGAGCAGCAACAGCTCGGGGTTGTTGGCCATGATGCGGGCCAGGGCGCAGCGCTGCTGCTGGCCGCCGGAGAGCTCCGAGGGCTTGCGACTCTCGAGGCCCTCGAGCCTAAAGGCCCGGATCTGCGCGGCGGCGCGCTCGCGGACCTCGTCCTTGTTGCGGCTGCGCACGCCCGTCTCGACGTTCTTGGCCACGGTCATCGTGGGGAACAGCGCGTAGTTCTGGAAGAGGTAGCCCACACGGCGCCCGCTCGCAGGCACGTTGACGTGCGCGGCGGAGTCGAACAGCACGCGGTCGTTCAGCACGATGCGGCCCTCGTCGGGCGTCTCGATGCCCGCGATGCACTTGAGCGCCATGGACTTGCCGCAGCCCGACGCGCCCAGAAGCGCGAGCGTCTTGGTGGCGTCAGGCGCCTCGAAGGAGACGTCGAGGCTAAAGCCCGGGAAGCTCTTGCGAATGTCGACTGATAGACTCACTTGGTACCTCCCTGCGTGCAGGCGCGGCCCTCGAGCCAGTTCATGGCAAGCAGCACCACGGCCGAGATCGCCATGTTCACGAGCACCCACTTGAGGGCGAGCATGTCGTCTCCGGTGCGCCACAGCTGGTAGACCGTGGTGGAGACGGTCGCCGTCTGGCCGGGGGTGTAGCCGGCGATCATGGCGGTAGCGCCGTACTCGCCCAGGGCGCGAGCAAAGGCCAGCACCGCGCCGGCGAGGATGCCCTGCGCGCAGCTGGGCATCTGGACGTGCCAGAAGGCCCAGGTGCGGCTCTTGCCCAAGGTCTGGGCGGCGTCGGTGAGCGTGTCGTCGTAGGCCTCGAACGCGCCGCGGGCGGTACGGTACATCAACGGGAACGCCACGATGATGCAGGCAAAGATCGCGCTGTACCACGTCATGGTGAGCTTGATGCCAAAGGTCTCGAGCACCCACGCGCCCACCGGGCGGCGTGGCCCCAGGACGAGCAGCAGCAGGTAGCCAACGACGGTGGGCGGCAGCACGAGCGGCAGCGTGAGCACCACGTCGAGCAGCGCCTTGACCGTGCGCGGCAGGCGGGCGATGAGCTGCGCGGCGCCGATGCCGGCAAAGTACACCACCACCGTGGCCACCGCGGCGATGCGCAGCGAGTTTATGAGCGGATACCAGTCCACGGTTTCCTCCAACGACACGTGCCCCGACCGTCGAAATTCGGCCGGGGCGCCGCTTAGACTCTTATCTCACGCCATACGCGTGGCCCGCTACTCGGACAGCGGCTTGAAGCCGACCTCCTCGAAGCAGGCGCCGGCCTCGGAGCCCTTGAGGAACTCGAGGTAGTCCTTGGCGGCCTGCTCGTGCTTGGTGCCCTTGACGACGGCAGCCGGGTAGATGACCTGGCCGCACATGTCCTTGGTGGCGACGTCGACCACAGTGAGACCGGCAGAGACGGCGTCGGTGCGGTAGATGATGCCGCAGTCGACGGCGTCCTCGGAGACCTGCGTCGTGACTTCCTTGACGTTGGTGCCGTAGGTCAGCACGCCAGCGGCGGCGAGCTCGTCCTCGTTGAGGTTGTAGTAGGCCAGGATCTTCTGGGTGTACTGGCCCACCGGCACGTCGGAGTTGCCCATGGCGAGCTTGATGTCACCGGCCTGGAGGTGCTGGGCCAGCTCATCGAAGCTGTTGATGTTGGCGGGGTTGCCCTCGGGGACAACGAGGGTGACCTCGTTCTCGAGGATGTTGAAGCGGGTGTCACTCTCGATGAGGTCGAGACCCTCGGTGTTGACGCTCGAGTCAGCGGTGACGTCGAGCTGGTTCATCTGCTTCTGGCCGGCGGAGATGAAGACGTCACACTCGGCGCCCTCCTGGATCTGGGTCTTAAGGGTGCCCGAGGAATCGAAGGTGAAGGCGACCTCGGTGCCGGTCTCCTTGGTGAAGGCGTCGGTGGCCTTGGTAAGGCTCTCGGTCATGCTCGCGGCAGCGAAGACGATGAGGCTCTCGCCCGAGGCAGCGGCCTCGGTCGTGGCGACCTCGGTGGTGGCGGCGGAGCCACCGCAGCCCACGAGACCCATGCCGGTGGCGGCGACGATGCCGGCGCCCATTCCCTGCAGAACCTGCCTGCGGCTGACGTTACGCATGTTGCATTCCCTTCTCCCCCGCTCGGCCCCAGTGTGGCTTGAATACCAAGAAATTCTTATTTCCGCTTAGGCGTTGTGTATGATTTTAAACAACGCTCGCCATAAGAAACTGAATCAAAGTCTGAACTCTTACAAATGGTTTGGCAACCCTTAAGGGAAGAGAACAGCCCTAACGGGTCAACCGTTCTTGCGAGCGGTATATAACGCTATGCGAACGGCGCCCGCCGCGACGGGGACAGGGGGCGAGTCCTTTGCCCCCGCCGGCACATGGCCGCCCGGGACAGGGGGGACGGGTCCTTTGCCCCCGCCGGCACATGGCCCCAACCGCAGCCAGCCACAGCCATCCCCCAACCGCAAAATCCTAGGAAAATGCCGTTAACACTATCCGTTAAATGCTGATAACGGCATAATCCTAGGAATTTGAGAAAGAGGCGGGAGCCGAGCGAGCCCGGCCGGACCACAACCCCGCCTGGGATGGGGAGGCAGGCCCGTGTCCGCCAATCCACAACCCCGCCCGGGATGGGGACGGGTCTTTTGCCCCGTCCCCCGCCAACTACATGCTGGGGCAGGCGTGCGAGACGTGCGAGGGACCCTTGTCGGCGTCGCCGGCGTGACGCACCTCGATAACTTTGGCGGCGATGCTCACGGCAATCTCGGCCGGGGTCACGGCGCCAATCGAGTAACCAATGGGCAGGTCGACCGCCGCGATCTGCTCAGGGGTCGCACCGGCGTCGGCCACGACCTTCTCGAGCACGCGGCGCTTGTTGCGGCTGCCCATACAACCAAGGTAGCAGGGGTTATGGCGCATGGCCTGGGCCACGACCTGCTCGTCTGCCACATGCCCGTGGGTCATCACGATCACGTAGTCGCACGGGGTAAGCTCGATTCCTTCGTCGATGTTGGCAAAGTCGCCGAGAATGACGCGGCTCGCTGCCGGGAAGTTCTCGGGCTTGGCAACGTCGGGGCGGTCGTCGAACACCGTGACCTCGAAGTCAATCGCGGCAAGCGCGGGCACCAGAGCGCGACCCACGTGGCCACCGCCAAAGATCACGGCGCGCTCGGCGGCCGCGACCGTCTCGACAAAGACGTCGCCCTCGAGGTGGGGGTCGCCGACGTGGGTCGGCACGTCGTCGGGCTCGTAGGTGGCCACCGGCTCGGGCGCGCTCCAGTCAACGAGCAGCCGGCCCGTGCGCCCAGCGTCGGCGGCGTCGAGCGCGGCGGTGAGCGCCACGAGGTCTGCCTGGCTCAGGGCACGAACACCCAGGTCCTGGGCCCCGCCACAGGCGATGTCGACGACGCCGCGCTCCATCGTGACGCGGCGCGGGCGGCCGTCGAGCAAGCACTCGCGCGACATCTCCCGGCAGCGCAGCTCGGGCGTGCCGCCGCCCACGGTACCCAGCAGGGTGCCGTCCTCGAGCGTGAGCATACGGGCTCCGGCGTGGCGCGCGGCCGAGCCACGCGTGGCGAGCACGACGCACTCGACCACCTTGCGGCCGGCCTCGAGCTCCCCGGCAGCGGCGCGCAGCAGCGAAATTCCCTCCATGGCTAGCCTTCCAGACGCGACGTGAAGTGGCAGATGGCCTCGAGCACGCCGCCGCCAACGGCGCGTGCCTTGTCCGAGGCGGTGAAGCAGTGGGCGCGCTCGCAGCGCGGGTCGATGTCACCGGACTTCATGCCGGCCGTGACCTCGACGCCCTCCTGGAGCAGGCCGCGCAGCACGCCGTCGATGGTGCAGGTCATGGGCACGCCGGCAACCGTCGCAGCCACCTGGCCCGCGCGCACGACGTCGCCAATCTGCAGTACCGGTTCAAAAATGCCGTCGACCGGGGCGCGCAGCACGCGGTCGGCGGAGTGGCCGGCGATGACGCCGGGGATGCCCGTGTTGGGCGCGGCCGGGCCGTCGAGAATGACCTGGCCCAGGTAGTGGCCACGCTTGGTCTCGACCACGGCGTGGCAGTCCCTACCTGCGGTAAAGCCGGGACCCACGCCAATGACGACGGGCGCCATGTCGCGCGTGGTGCCCAGGTTCTTCTTGGCGAGGATGGCGTCCACGAGAACGGCCGGCCTCAGCTCGCGGGTGCTTGCGCCCTCGGGGTCCACGAGCACGGCGACCTCGCCGGAGACCACGATGGTGCGTGCCTCGGCCAGCGAGTGCGCGAGGCGTGCGCGGACCCCCTCGACCTCGCACTCCCCCAGGCGGATCGCCTCGGAGAAGCACACGGTGCGGCGAATGGACGTGGGCGTGGGCAGGTCGCACATGACGACCTTGCAGCCGGCGCGATGCAGGCGCAACGCGATGCCGGTCGCGATGTCGCCCGCCCCCCGAATCTCTACGAGCATGGTCTCTCCCATCCCTGGCATGCGTCAGAATTGGTGTGTAGCTCAGCGTAGTATATTCCCGAGAATAACGCCCGAGCCAGCTTGACCCTAACTATAGGTTTGGTTGCCTGATGAATTGTCTTGACTCGCTGCTCTCATCCGTGGGCGGACGCATCTCCTCCGGGGACGTGCGCTGCGTGGCCGTCATCGGCAGCGGCGGCAAGTCCACGCTCCTGCGCGCGCTGGGCGAGGACGCCGCGGCGCGAGACGGACGCGTCGTGCTCGCCACGACGACGCACTTCCTGCCGTTTGGGGGGATGCCACTCGTGACCTCGGGCGACATGCGCGAGCTCACGCGGGCGCTCGACAGCCGCAGCCCGGCGTGCGTGGGCACGCCCACCGCCGACGACCTAGGCAGGCTCGCGGCACCGGCGATGCCGCTCGAGGAGCTCGCGGGTGCGGCAGACCTGCTCGTGGTCGAGGCTGACGGCTCCAAGCGGCTACCGCTCAAGGCGCACGCCTCGCACGAGCCGGTCGTGCCCGCCTGCGCCGACCTCACGACGTGCGTCGTGGGTGCAAGCGGCTTTGGCGGCCTCGTGGGCGAGAGGGTCCACCGCGCCGCCCTGCTGTGCGAGCGCGTCGGATGCGGCGTCTATGACACGGCAACGCCCGAGCTCGTGGCCCGTGGCATGGCAGACGAGATGGCCCGCGGGCTCATCGCGCCGGACGTCATCGTCGTGAACCAGGCCGAGACGCCCGAACGCGCTGCCGCCGCCCGCCGCTTCGCCGCCGTGTTGCGCGGACTCGGGTGCGAGACGCCCGTCCTTCTCGGCAGCGTCCGTGACGGCGCGCTCGAGCACGCGTGAACGGGAGATAGGCACCCGTTCCAAAAAGAAATGGGCCTCCCAGCCGTTATGGCACAGGAAGCCCGACAAGAGCGAGGCGCGTCGAAACCTCTACATGAACGTTCCTGCCTTGATCTGGTCCACGATGGAGAGGTACTCTTCCTGGACACTCGCATCGACGGAGCTCGAGAATGAACCAATCTTGATGAAGCCGTTCGCGAGGTTACCCTCGATCACCTCGTTGCCATACTTGCCAACCTCTACGCTCTTCATGGCCTGTTCGACCATGCCCTTGTAATCAATCACGACGGAGCATGCAATCTTGGCGCCATAGTACTGTCCACAGTCCTCGATAGATCCAATGGCAAAACAATCGTCATAGGAGTCCAAAGCCAGCGCTGCTCCACAAGCGACACAGGGGTTATCGCAGAAGAGAACATCATAACCCGCGTTAAGAATCCCGTTAGCTCCTTGGCTAACATCATTCTCATTCTTCCCGGCATAGTCCAAATATGAGGCAGTATCTATGGAGGGATTTACCTTACGGGCCGCGTCACAGAACGCATCGGCTTTCTCCTGGAAGCTTGGCAGACTATGACTCTGGCCCATGATCTCGACGAATCCCGTCTTCGTAAGCAGGCCGGCAAGCGAACCACCCAGTTGACCGACCTGCGTTCGATCCGTTGAAATCGACATGATGTTTTGTCCCTCAGCCGAGCCCTCGAACACGCAGAAGACGGTGTTTGGATTGTCTGGAGCAACATGCTCCACGATGTAGCCGAGGTACTCAGGTACGCAGATAAGACCATAACCGTCAGCGATATAGCACAGAATCGTCTTTTCCACCTCATCGGGGCTCAGCCCGTCCTGGTAGTCCATGCTCCAACCCAGTTCGTTTGCCGCATCTTCAACTGCGCAGCCAAGCTCGAGATCTGTATTGTGATCTGTTAAATCGGTCGAGCACACAAACGCAACCTTACGTTCGGTCGGCTCTGGAGCTGTCGTCGCCGCCTCAGTCGTTGAGCTCGTCTCCGCCGCCTCGATATTTGGAGCTTCCTGCGCGGCATTGTTGCCACAGCCCACGAGGCCAAGACCGAGGACACCTGCACCCGCAATCTTCATGAACTGTCTTCTATTGAGCATCGTTGATCCCTTCTCAATCAACTGGCGGCAGGGCCCGCGCCCCGCCTTCGATAGCACCAACTTACCCCCCCCCGATTGCGAAATAGCAAGTCCTGGCGGCAACAAATCGGCTCACGGACCAGAGGCGTCCACACATCACAATCGGCAAGCTCCGCCTTTGAGAATGGTTTTTCAACCGAGAAGG
Source organism: uncultured Parolsenella sp. (assembly GCF_958346945.1). NCBI lineage: Bacteria > Bacillati > Actinomycetota > Coriobacteriia > Coriobacteriales > Atopobiaceae > Parolsenella > uncultured Parolsenella sp. The sequence goes on along the minus strand of NZ_CATVTL010000015.1, from coordinate 5,192 downwards.
GAATGAAAAGTCCCAAAGACGGAGCCTGCAGAGTACGCTGCTACTCCTCCGCGATCTCTCGGATGGCGCCGATGGCCACATCGATCTCCTCGGGCGTGGTGAACCAGCTGGTGGAGAGGCGCACGATGCCCTGGCGCTCGGTGCCGAGCGCACGGTGCATGAGCGGGGCGCAGTGGGCGCCTGGGCGCGTCGCGATGCCCCAGCCGTCCATGAGGGCGTCTGACACCTCGGCCGAGTCCAGGCCCGAGACGTTCAGCGCCACGACGCCCGTGCGCGCGCTCGCCTCGCCCAGCTCCAGCGCAGGCCAGTCGCCGTAGACGGTGACGCCGGGCACGTCTGCCACGCCCTCGTACAGGCGCCGCGCCATGGAGAGCTCATGGGCACCCATGGCCACCCGTCCGTCGATTTAGCTGTCTGAGACACCAGATTTATGTCCGCCGCTTCCTATACTTTGAGACGAGCATTACCGAGCAAAGGAGTCGTCATGGATAGCGAGCAGCCTCCCTATACCCTTGGTCATGACCGAGATGAATGGCAGGAAATTAAAAAGCACCTGACTAACAGGCCCTATCTCGTTCTCGGCCTCGATCCGGGCATCTCAAGTTGCGGCTTCTGCCTTATCGACTTTAACAACCATCTCATTCTTGAGATGGGAAGCCATCTCTTCAAGGCGCCACAGCAGGACAAAAACAATATGAGTCTTGCCGTAGTGCGTCGAAATGCACGCAGCACTAGAAGAAACAATCGCAGGACAGCCGCTCGCCTTAGCCACTGCCTCGCCCTCCTCAAGGAGGCAGGCCTCGTTCCCAACGACGTCGATAAGGCCTGGCTCCAGACACGCAAGGGAGACAAACCCGTTACCAAGCTGCGCGCGGTTGGCCTTGACCGTCCTCTCAGTGACCGCGAATTTGCCCAGGTTCTTTACTCCCTCTGCGGCAAGAGAGGCTACATTCCACACGGGGAAGGCAGGGCCGGCGAGACGGACGACGCCGAAGGCAAGAAAGTCCTCAAGGCAATTGCGGACAACACAAAGGCCATGGAGAGCGGTGGCTATCGCACCGTCGGAGAGATGCTCTACCGAAGCGATAAGGGCCGCTCGCGCAATCGCGGCGGCAACTATGACCTTTGCGTCTACAACTCGCAGATTCAAGACGAGGTTAAAGTCGTCTTTTCAGCCCAGAGAGAGCTCGGCAACAATAGGGCCACCCAAGAGCTCGAGAAGAGCTACTTCGAGTGCCTTACCTGGGAGAAGAAGTCAGCCGATCATGACGTGAAGGTATACGAGCTGGTAGGCCCTTGTACCTATTTCCCCGAGGAGAAGCGTGCCGCTAATGCAGACGTCTCGTCCGAGCTGTGCCGAGCCTACGAAAGGCTGGGGCATCTCGTCATTGTTCACGAAGACGGTGCAGAGCAGACGCTTACTTCCGAGCAAATCGATAAGTACATCGGCATCCTGTTCTCACCCTCCCCAATCAGGGGCAACAAGGACTGCAAGGTCACCTACAACACCATCAGGAAAGACCTCGACATTAGCGCGAAGAGCATGTTCAAGGGGGTTGCCAAGGAAAAGGAGAAGGACGAGGTCTTCGCACCAAAGGCATGGCGCAAACTGCGAATTATCCTGCCCACATCCTTGCTAGCGTCCATGATTGAGGATAGATCGTTCGGGGATGATATTTGCGAGGCCATCGCGTACTCCAGCACTGAGGAGACTCTCTCCGAGTGTCTCGAGACTATAGACCTGTCTGAAGATGACCGCGAGACCCTTCTCTCCGTTCCTTTTACAAGCAAGCTATTCAAGGGTTACGGGAATCGAAGCCGCAAGGCGCTCGACCTTCTGATCGGAGCCTTCGAGGAGCCGGAAATCAGGACGCTCACCGAGGCAGAAGTGGCAACCGGGCTCAAAGGTAAGCGGGACGAGGGGCGCTTCCCGCGCTCAACGTTGCTGCCTCCCTATAATGCATATGACGAAACTTGCCGCAACCCCGTGGTCCTTCGTGCTATGGGCCGCATGCGCCGCATCATCAACTCGATTATCAAAATCTACGGTGTTCCCGACGAGATTCATGTCGAGCTCGCACGTGAGCTCAAGCAGTCGAAGCGCGAGAAAGACCTCGTCACAAAGAGACGCAACGCCCGAGAGGCCGACAATAAGAGGCACGCAAAACTCGCCGCCGACATTTTGGGCGTCGAGCCCGAGGCCGTGAGGGGGAACATCATCCGTATGCTCGCTCTAAGAGAGGAGCAGGGGTGCAAGGATATCTATACGGGAGATCGAATCGATCTAGAAAGGCTCGTGACTGACGAGCACTATTGCGAAATCGACCACGTGCTTCCTTATTCACGAACCTGCGACGATGATCAATCCAACAAGACGCTCACCTTTGCCAGCAACAACCAAAATAAGAGGGAGCGCACGCCCTACGAGTGGATGACCTCCGATGAGGAGAAAGCTCCGAACTGGGAGGAGTACCGCAACCGCGTCATCGCCGAGGTGAAGAATCCCCGCAAGCGCGCTAAATTTCTCAACACCCTCCTCGACGAGGATACTCAGGAGGGGTTCATCAACAGGAACCTCAATGACACTCGCTATATGTCTCGCGCCGTTAAGAGCTATCTGGAAGACTGCCTCATCTTCCCCAAAGGAAAGCGCGAGAAGCACGTGACGGCCGTAGCCGGTGGCGCTACGGGCAATCTTCGCTGGGTATGGGGTCTCAACTTTGGAGCGCATGGTGAAAAGAATCGCAAGGATGATCGACACCATGCCGTTGACGCAGCAGTCATTGCAGCTTGCAACGAAAGCGCCGTTATGAAAGTCGCAAAAACGACCTCCATGGGTCGCGAGCAATTTAGGAAAGAGCGCAAGGCTCGCCTCTCCAACACACAGCCTTGGCCGACCTTTGCCGATGAGGTCGCCGCTATTCGCGAGCTCGTCATTCCGACCCGCATGGTTAGTCATGGGGTCACGGGGCGTATGTTCGAAGACACTCTGTATCACATCGATGACTATACGCAGGACAGAGGTAAATACCCGCTCGTACGAGCCAAAGGCAAACAAAATAAGGGCGGGAATATTAGATTCATTTCCGACGATACGGCTCAAAAAATCGATGGGATAGCATTCTTAAGGCTATGGCTCGATCCGGACGCACCAGCCACAGGACAAACAAGAGGCAAATGGTATGCAGAGCCTGTCTACTATGCAGACATTCCCTCCATCAAGCATGGGGACTACGTACCCAGAGCCATTGAACAGGAAGTGGCGAGAATCAACTGGCAGCCCATTCCGGAGAGCGCAAAATCCAGTGGGCCAATCACAGTCTATCCGGGAGACGTCGTATTGGTCGACAATCGCGCAGCTCGTTTCTCCACAATCGGCATCACAAAGTGCCAGCTCACCATGCTAAATCTGCTCAGCAAAGAACGCGTTACGGACTGGCCGTCGATTGGCAGCTGGAGGCAAGACACCGAGGTGCGCGTTCTCGAAGAAGACTGCCTTGGCCATTGCTACAAACACATTGCCATCACTCGCGACAGTTCAACATATCGAGTCGAGTAGCCGCTGTTAATGACGCCTCGCATCTTCACGATGCGAGGCGTCATCCATACTTCAAACCACTTAAAATGAGATCGTCAGCTGTGAACCAGGATCGGCAATATGTTCCATTCTCGGTCTGTTATCGACAAGCACTTCTCTCCCCTCATATTGCTTCTCTGTGAGCGTAAGAACAGTCACAGCTCCCGCAAGTGGGAGATTCGCCTCAAGCCTCTTCAGATGGGCATCGGCACTGTCACGCGACAGCAGGACTCGCGAGTAGACGCTAAACTGCTCCATGTGATAGCCGTCTTTGATGAGAAACTTGCGGAAATCGGCATATGACCTACGCTCGCTCTTGTTACCCGTCGGAAGGTCAAACATCACAAGCATCCTCATGATTCTCATCATCGCTCCTTATTCCAAGCCCGCCTTCTCAAGCGGGATTACCGACGGAAGCTCAAGCAACGAAGCGTCACCGACCCGAACGGCCTTCTTGAAAGAATCGAGTTCGTTTTCAATGGCCGTTTGAACGGGAACTTTACCTGAGGGGATTTGTACGAGGCATTCGAATATCGAGGCAAGCTCGCGCTTAATGTCCGAGGTTAGCTCGCCCTCAAGGACCCGCTCAACGATTAACAGATCGACTACGGGACGAAAGGGCTCGATCAGATCATCAACGAGATTGAACGCATTCAGGTTGTTGTTGTGATGGATGCCTCGAGAGACAAGCCAGCCACCACCAACGGCAGCCCTACCAATCCCGGCGCGTAATACGGTGTACCCATAGTCAAGCGCCGAAGAGAAGGGGCCACTTCTACGATTGCCCTCGGATATCAGCTTCTTGAAATAAGCACTTGCAGCAACAGATTCTCTATTTGTCGTGTCCCCTGATAGGACGTCCTTGGACCAAGATCTGATTGGAGCTCCATCCAATCCCATAAGATCAAGGACAGTCGCTTGGTTGTTAATCTTTGCCTTAACGATCCTCTGCCAAAGCCGCTTCTGGAGCGGCTTCGAGATGGCAAGCTGGTCCTCGACAATTGCAGAATGGCGAGAATGAGCGCCGAGCGGAAGGAGCAGGCCGTTAGGCATGTGGTCGTCACCACAAAACATAACGCCAATACCAGCATCAACCATCTTCGAAAGGGCTGCTGTAGTAATCTGCGCACGATGGGTCTCGATAATGAGGACCCAGATATCTTCGAGTGGAATGAGGCCCTTGAGCTCGCCTTGTTGTTCTATTGCAAGAGCGGCATTTTTGACCGAAAGAGAAGCCGCATTCTGAATGCATATCGTCCTCTTTGGCATTCAACTCACCTCTCTGTAGAATTATAATGTCAACGTCTAGCAAGGTTTGTGCCAACTGGGGAGCTGGAAGGAATCACGGCTAGACAAGGGAATCACTTCGAGTGATTACCCGCAAGGTAGTTTGTTGTTCGCTTCGGCGGCAGCAAGCGTAGCCCGCCACTATCTGAGATGGTGGCGGGCGAACCTTTTTCTGTAAGCGGTTTTTTGGAAAAAGGCCAATGAATGACTCGTCGGCGCATACAAAAGCTCATTTTTATTTCAAGCGAAACCAAAACACCCCCTGTTCACAGGGGGTGTTTTGGTTTCGCTATTGTACCAACTGGGGAATTGGAAGGCCGGCAAGACT
>NZ_CATVTL010000014.1:0-31082 GCF_958346945.1 uncultured Parolsenella sp. | reverse complement strand
TGCACAAACCGGCCGTTTGCTGCAAACGCACGCGGCCGGCAGCCTAGCGCCTTACCCAAACCGGCCATTTGTCGCAAACGACCCAACGCGCGTAGCCCGCCGCTCCACACATATCGGCCGTTTGCCGCAAACGACCTTTCCCTCGCAAGCGACGCAAGACCACCCTCCCCCACCCCGGCATTCCATCAAACCGTCAAGTTTGGCTATTTTTTCCTTCTTGAAAGTAAATACCGGTTAACTAGTGGTATATATGTTCCAACAAGCGTCACGAGGCGGCGCGACACCAACAGCGCCGTCCAGCACGCAAAACGGACGGCCCCGCGGCGGCGACTCGCCGCGAGGGCGCCCACCAGAAGCGGGCCAGGCGGCACCAAGCGCCCCACCCCGCACACGACGGGTCACGCGGCGCCAACCGCCCGCGCCCCACACGAGAAGGAGATGCACATGAGCGAGATCATCGACGTCTACGGCCGCCAGGTCCTTGACTCCCGCGGCAACCCCACCGTCGAGGTCGAAGTCACCCTCGATGACGGCTCCTTTGGCCGCGCCATCGTTCCGTCCGGTGCGTCCACCGGCGAGTTTGAAGCCGTTGAGCTGCGCGACGGCGACAAGGCCGTCTACAGCGGCAAGGGCACCCTCAAGGCCGTCGACCACGTCAACAACGAGTGCGCCGACGCCGTCCTCGGCATGGACGCCACCGACCAGCGCGACATCGACGCGGCCCTCATCGCCGCCGACGGCACGCCCAACAAGGCCAAGCTCGGCGCCAACGCGATCCTGGGCGTCTCGCTTGCCACCGCCCGTGCCGCGGCCGAGTCCGTGGGCCTGCCCCTCTACCGCTACCTTGGCGGCCCCAACGCACACACCCTCCCCACGCCGATGATGAACATCCTGAACGGCGGCGTGCACGCCGACAACAACGTCGACTTCCAGGAGTTCATGATCATGCCCGTGGGCGCCCCTACCTTTGCCGAGGCCCTGCGCTGGTGCACCGAGGTCTACCACACGCTCAAGGGCGTCCTGTCCGAGAGCGGCCACGCCACGGGCGTGGGCGACGAGGGCGGCTTTGCCCCCAACCTGCAGACCAACGCCGAGCCCTTCGAGTGGATCGAGCGTGCGGTCGAGAAGGCCGGCTTTGACCCCGGCACCGACTTCATGTACGCCATGGACCCTGCCACCTCGGAGTGCTTCAACAAGCAGACCGGCCTCTACGAGCTCAAGGGCGAGGGCCGCACGCTCTCGTCCGACGAGATGATCGACTACTGGAGCCAGCTCATCGAGCGCTTCCCCATCATCTCGATTGAGGACGGCCTGGCCGAGGAGGATTGGGACGGCTGGACCAACCTCACCCGCGCCATTGGCAACAAGGTGCAGCTCGTAGGCGACGACCTGTTCGTCACGAACAAGACGCGCCTCGAGAAGGGCATCGAGCTGGGCGCCGCGAACGCGCTGCTCATGAAGGTGAACCAGATTGGCACCCTCACCGAGAGCCTCGATGCCATGGCGACCGCCGAGCGCTATGGCTACGCCCAGGTGGTCAGCCACCGCTCCGGCGAGACCGAGGACACCACGATTGCCGACATCGTCGTGGCCACCAACGCCGGCCAAATCAAGACCGGCGCCCCCTGCCGCACCGACCGCGTGGCCAAGTACAACCAGCTCCTCCGCATCGAGGACGAGCTGGGCGACGCCGCCACCTATGCCGGCATGAGCCCGTTTCGCTTCCTTCGCTAGCACGCGCTAGCCGCTCCTTGCGGGCTTACGCCCGCGGGCGGGGTGCCATCCCTTCGCCATCCCGCCCCCAAGCTTGCTTTACCCGATGTTCGCAGGTCCTCTCCCCTGCGAACTAAAGCCCCAGGGCATCGTGTCCCCGCGCGATTGCCCGCGAGCCGCCGGTGTCCCCGCGCCTGCGCTCGCACAGGGCGTGCGTGTCCTGCACACCACGTCCTCTCTCCCAGGCGCCCGCGTGTCCCCGCACGCGGGCGCCGTTTTTGTGCGTCGCACAGAGGCGTGAGGTTGCGCCGCCCGCCACACGTCCCCACATGCGAACGCCAAGATTGCGCCGCGGCAGCGCGGCGCCAGGATTGGAGGCCCGCCACGGGGACTCGACCACGCCGGAAGTCACGAACGAGGTGTCCCTTCATTAATTTTTCCCATCAATTAGGTAGCCTCACGGGACAATGCCAAGTAGAAGCCCGCGAGAGGCTCTGTCCAACAGGCGTTTCGCTTCAAAGAGAACACACCTACTCGGGCAGCCCAAAGCAAACTACCCAATTGATGGTTTTTCGCCCTCTGCTGCTGGAGCAGACGCCAAACCGATGGCCCGTGGGCTTCGTCGACCCCCTCGCACAATGTCCCCAAATATATAATTCCGCCAATTAGGTAACCTTTCAGATAAACGCCGAGTAGAGATCCGCAACAGGCTCTCCTCAACAGGCGTTTTTCAGCCAAAGAAAGCCTGTCCATTCGAGCAGTTCTAGGCAGGTTACCTAATTGATGACATTTTCCGTTCTCGCCAGCCAAACAGACGATGCGCCAGGGGCATGCAGGGCCACCCGCGCCGTCCAAACAAAAAACGCCGCCACCCACAAGGGGCGACGGCGCTCAAGAAGGCGTGCGAGAAGCACGAACTAGAACATGCCAAGGAAGGTGTGAACAAACAGCGCGGCCACGATGGCACCCACGAATGGGGCCAGACCCGGCACGAGCAGGCCGTACTTCCAGTTGTTGTCGGCCTTGTTCTTGATGGGAAGCACCTGGTAGGCAAAGCGCGGGCCCAGGTCACGCGCCTGGTTCATGGCAAATCCCGTGATACCGCCCATGCCCATGCCAACGGCCCAGACGATGAGGCCCACGCAGATCGCGAGCATCAGCACGTTCTCGCCGGCGCGACTCGCGGCGGCCAGAATCGCGGAGATGAACACGAAGGTACAAAGGGCCTCGCAGAAGAAGTCGCGCGAAAGGTTCTGCAGCCCCTCGGTGGGGTTGGTCGAGAAGATGTTGCGCTGGGCAACCGGGTCAACGACGCCCTCGGACGCGCGGAACTCGTCGGCATACATGAACCAAGCGATGACGGCGCCGGCAAAGCCACCAAGCATGTCGGCGACCATGTAGGGGATGCAGCTCGCCCAGGGCACGAGGCCCACGATGCACTGCGCCAACACCATGGCCGGGTTCATGCAGACGGCGCCGCCAAAGATGAACAGCGCGACAGAGATGCCAAACGACCACGTGGTGATTGCGAACATGTGGCCCGAGCCCTGGTACTTGGTGCCCTTGAGCACCGTGTCGCAGTGGACGCCCACGCCAAAGATGATCATGAGTGCGGTGCTGCCAAACTCGCACAGCATGTGATAGAGCAGATCGTTCACGAGCAAAACTCCTTCGTACGTTCCTTCCATTCCTTATGCGCTCGCGCACGCGCGGGACCGCCCCCGGCCCCATCGCGCCGCGTTAGTGCTGAGCCACGACGACGCCTAGGCCATCGGGGATGACGGCGACCTTGGCGTCGGCACCCTTCATCTCAAAGGCAAGCTTCAGGGCCTCGTCAATCGTGTTGACCGGCGTCATGTGCATGTCGCGCAGCATCTGGTGGTCGCACAGGTCGCTGACCATGATCACCGGGTGGTGGGCCAGGATGCGGGCAAAAATCTGCGAGGTCCACTGGTCGGGCAGGGTCTCGCTCTTCGGGCGGTCGATGCAGGCGCGCTCAAACGCTGCCGGGTCGTTGTCGGCGATGTTGTGGAAGAAGCCCTCGCCGCCGTGACCGTCTGCGCAGCCCGCGACGTCGATGATGACGCCGCCCTCAGGCAAGGTCGCCTCGGCCGCACACATGCCCTTGACGGCCTGGTAGATGTTCTGGTCGAGCGGGTAGCCGCCATTGGTGGTCACCGCGACGTCGCAGGCCACGGGCTCGACGCCGGCAAGCTTGCGCACGAAGTCGCAGCCGGCCTCGTGGGCCTGGTGGATGTCACCGGCAAACGAGCCGATGACCTCGTGCTTGCCGTTGAGCACGACATTCAGGACAAAGGCCAGGCGCGCCATCTCGGCAGCGGCGAACATGTCCTCGTTCACGTGGTTGTGGGCGAGGTTGCCGGCGCGGGAGTGCGAATCGTTCACGAACTGGCCGTTGTGGTTGTACATGATGGTCTTGTAGGAGGCGATGCCCGGCAGCACGGACTTGCGGCTGCCCGAGAAGCCCGCGAAGAAGTGCGGCTCGATGAAGCCCTCGGCCAGCAGCAGGTCGGCGTGGGCGGCCACCTTGTTGATGATGCACTCGCCGCCGGAGGGCAGGGTGCCAATCTTCTCCATCATCGAGTCGTCGGTCGCCACGTGCATGACGATCTCCTCGTTGGCCACGATGTCCTCGCCGTACTTGTTGACGAGTTCCTCGTGGGTCGAGGGACGGTGCATGCCGGTGGCCACGAGGATGCGAACGCGGGCGTCGGGCGCGGCGGCGTGGATGCGGCGCAGCAGGATCGGCATGGTCACGCGCGACGGTACGGGGCGCGTGTGGTCGGAGCTGATGATGACGATGTCATGCTTGCCGGCGCACAGCTCCTCGAGCTTGGGCGAACCATAGGGGTGGTCAAGCGACTCCTCGACGAGCTGGGCGGGGGCGGCGGAGGCCTTGAACTCGTTCTGGTGGCCCTCGAGCAGGCCTGCGAAGTTCTTGTCCTCAAGCTTGATGGTCATGGTCTTGTGGTCGTACGGCAGTTGGGTCTCGAACATGGTCCGACATCCTCTTTCGGTCCCTGTTCCGCTCGCACGCGCCGTCGGATGTGCCGACAGCAGGCACGAACGGAGTCCAATAATACCTAGCCGAACACCTTACACCGATATTTCTCTACCGTTCGCAACAATTTAGTCGATTTTTAAGCTCAATACCGTTACCAGAATTGCCATTTTCCTCCACATCCCTTGAGCGTGCTTAAAGGGCCTTTCGTGGCCGAGAAGAGCGCCCATGCTCCTCCACCCTCGCGGCACAAAAATGCCCCGGCCGCCACGGGGGCAGCCGGGGCACGCAACCGTGCTCAGCGAGCTATGAGTCGCAGCAGAACTAGGCGTTCAGGGCGGCGTTCACGGCAACGGCGCAGGCGACGGTGGCACCGACCATGGGGTTGTTGCCCATGCCGATGAGACCCATCATGTCGACGTGCGCGGGCACCGAGGAGGAGCCGGCGAACTGGGCGTCGGAGTGCATGCGGCCCATGGTGTCGGTCATGCCGTAGGAGGCGGGGCCGGCGCCCATGTTGTCCGGGTGCAGCGTACGACCAGTGCCGCCACCAGAGGCGACGGAGAAGTACTTCTTGCCGGCCTCGAGGCGCTCCTTCTTGTAGGTGCCAGCGACAGGGTGCTGGAAGCGCGTCGGGTTGGTGGAGTTGCCGGTGATCGAGATGTCGACGTTCTCGTGCCACATGATGGCAACGCCCTCGCGGACGTCGTCGGCGCCGTAGCAGTTGACGGCGGCACGCGGACCATCGGAGTACGGGATGGTCTCCACGACCTTGAGCTCGCCCGTGTAGTAGTCAAACTGGGTCTTAACGTAGGTGAAGCCGTTGATGCGGGCGATGATCTGGGCGGCGTCCTTGCCCAGGCCGTTCAGGATGACGCGGAGCGGCTTCTTGCGGGCCTTGTTGGCGTTGAGGGCCAGGCCGATGGCGCCCTCGGCGGCAGCGAAGGACTCGTGGCCGGCCAGGAAGGCGAAGCACTCGGTGTCGTCGGACAGCAGCATGGCGCCCAGGTTGCCGTGGCCCAGACCGACCTTGCGGTCCTCGGCGACAGAGCCGGGAACGGTGAAGGCCTGGATGCCCTCGCCGATGGTGGCGGCAGCCTCAGAGGCGCTCTTGACGCCCTTCTTGATGGCCAGGGCGCAGCCGAGCGTGTAGGCCCAGCCAGCGTTCTGGAAAGCGATGGACTGAACGCCGGCGACGATCTCGCGGGGGTTCACGCCCTTGTCGAGGCAGATCTGCTCGGCCTCCTCGAGGGAGGCAATGCCGTTGTCGGCGAGGCACTTGTTGATCTTGTCGATGCGGCGCTCATAGCCTTCGAAAGTAACAGCCATGTCTGATTCCCTCCCTTTCTACTCGTTGACCGGGAACGTGCTGGCGACGGAGTGGGTCTCCTCGTCGGTGCGCGGGTCGATGTACTTGGCGGCGTTGTCCCACTGGCCGTAGTGGCCCATGGCGCCAGCGATGGCCTCCTCGGGGGTCTTGCCGGCCTTGATGGCGTCGGTGAACTTGCCGAGGTTGAGGAACTCGAACGCGATGATCTCGTTCTTGTCATTGAGGGCCATGCGGGTGACGTAGCCCTGGGCGAGCTCGAGGTAGCGGGCGCCCTTGACCTTGGTGCCGAACATGGTGCCAACCTGGGAGCGCAGGCCCTTGCCGAGGTCGTCAAGGGAGGCGCCGACGGGCAGGCCGCCCTCGGAGAACGCGGTCTGGCTGCGGCCGTAGACGATCTGCAGGAAGATCTCGCGCATGGCGACGTTGATGGCGTCGCAGACGAGGTCGGTGTTGAGGGCCTCGAGGATGGTCTTGCCCGGGAGAATCTCGGAGGCCATGGCGGCGGAGTGGGTCATGCCGGAGCAGCCGATCGTCTCGACGAGACACTCCTCGATGACGCCCTCCTTCACGTTGAGCGTCAGCTTGCAGGCACCCTGCTGGGGAGCGCACCAACCCACACCGTGCGTGAGGCCGGAAATGTCAGAGATCTCCTTAGCCTGGACCCACTTGCCCTCCTCGGGGATGGGCGCGGGGCCATGGTATGCACCCTTGGCGACGGGGCACATGTTCTCCACTTCCTGTGAATACTGCATGCCTCTCCTTTCTGTTTTGCGTCAGGCCGGCGCGCGGTGGCGCGACGGCGCGAACGTGCCGCGGCGCTTTCCCCGGCGTCGCGGCGCTTATTGGGGACCTTGGCGGGTGAGCCGCGGTCTCACAGACGGCCTAATAATAGCGCGAACGGTGCGTCTCCATAGCGCTCCCACGAACGCGTTTCGAGCGTTTTCGCAGATAGACGGCTAGTTGTCCAGCGATTGAAGGTCAACTTTTATCGTAAGTTGCGTTTGCGCGAGAAGAGCGGTGGGCGGGTTCGAAGCCGGCGTGGGGCGCATGCGAGAGCGGGTGGCAGGCGGGTTCGAGGCCGACGCGAGACGTGTCATTGCCCGGCCGAGAAGGACAGCAATGACGCCTTCGCCCTCGCATATCCCATCAATTCGCGTGCCCAACGCGACTAAAACTTCCGGTCGCGTGCCCAACGCGACTAAACAGGCGTCCCAGAGGGCCAAGATAGTCGCGGTAGACACGCAAAGCCCAAGGGTTGTCGCAATAGGCACGCGAAAGCCCGCGCGAGCAGGGCAGCGGCGCACGCAAGGACCACTCCACCCCTCGCCCCGCAGCGACCGTACCGGCAGCCCCAAGACGGCCACATCGAGCCGTACGGGTAGAATGGGCATGCAAACCAGAGCAACCCACACATATATGTATGCGACAAGGGAGAGAAACATGGCAGACAACCAGGCGGGCGTCGCTCAGTTCGAGCTCAGCGACCTCGCACGCGTGCACCACCTCATCGGCGTCGTCTCGGGCAAGGGGGGCGTGGGCAAGTCGCTCGTCACGGGCATCCTCGCCCGCGAGCTCAACCGCGCCGGCAAGAGCGTCGCCATCCTCGACGCCGACATCACGGGTCCCTCGATCCCCCACATGTTTGGCATGGCCAACGCCCACGCCACCGCGGCGGACGAACACCTCATCCCCGTCGAGTCCAAGCACGGCATCAAGGTCATGAGCGCCAACCTCGTCCTCGCCGACGAGACGCAGCCCGTCCTGTGGCGCGGGCCCGTCCTGGGCGGCGCCATCCGCCAGTTTTGGGGCGAGACGGCCTGGGGCGACGTCGACTACATGCTCGTCGACATGCCTCCCGGAACCGGTGACGTGGCCCTCACCGTCTTCCAGAACCTGCCCATCGAGGGCATCGTCATCGTCACGAGCCCGCAGGACCTCGTGAGCATGATCGTGGGCAAGGCCGTGAACATGGCCGCCCAGATGCAGATTCCGGTCCTGGGCCTGGTCGAGAACATGAGCTACGCCGTGTGCCCCAAGTGCGGCGAGCACCTGCACGTCTTTGGCGAGAGCAAGCTGCCCGAGGTCGCGGCCCACTACGGCCTGCCGGTCCTGGGCACCCTACCCATCGACCCCGCCATCGCGGCCGCCTGCGACGCCGGCACCTTTGAGGACGACCTGCCCGAGGGCCTGCTGCCCGACGCGGTGGCCCTCGCCCTCGACCTGCCCGAGCTCGAGGTATCCGAGCAGGAGCCCCAGGGCCCCGAGCCCACGATGGCCGAGCGCGCGGCCGCAGCGGCTGCCGCCTACAAGGCCAAGAAGGCCGCCGATGACGCGGCTGCCACCAGCGCAGACACCGTCGACGTCACCCCGCGCGAGGTCTAGCGTGGCGGGCGGCCGAGGAAAGCAGAGCAAGCAACACGGAGCCGGCGCCGCTCGCGCCCGCGAGCGCGAGCGGCTCGAAGCGGCAGCGGCGGGCGTAGCCTTGCCCGCACGTGCGAGCGTGTGCGTCATCGGTGGCGGAGCGGCAGGCCTCGCCGCCGCCATCACGGCCGCCGAGCTGGGCGCGCAGGTCGTCGTGCTCGAACGCGCGCTCGAGTGCGGCCGCACGATCCTTGCCACCGGCAACGGCCGCTGCAACTTCGCAAACGTCGACCTCGACCCGTCAAACTACAACAAACCCAAGCTCGCGGCCCGTGTCATGGGCGAGAAGGACGCAGCACTCGGGAGCATCCTCTCGTTCTTCTCGGCATCGGGGCTTGCCTGGGCCGAGGAGGACGGTAGGCTCTACCCCGTGAGCCGCCAGGCAGCGAGTGTGCGCAATGTGCTGCTCGCCCGGGCGCACGCGGCAGGCGTCGTGCTCGCCGGCGGCCGCGAGGTCGCGAGCGCCAGACGCAACGCCCGCGGATGGCGCGTCAACGGCGCGCAGACCTGGGACGGCCGCCCTTTCGAGCTCGAGGCAGACGCCGTGGTGCTCGCAAGCGGCGGCGCCACGAGCGGCCTTGCCCGCACGCTGGGGCTTCGCATCGTAGACGAGTCGCCCGTGCTGTGCGGCGTGGCCGCACAGGGCCCCGTACCCGGCATGCTCGAGCGCCTGAGCGGCAGGCGCGCGCACGCCCTCGCCACGCTCACCCGCGCGGGGCGCGTCGTGCACCGCGAGGCCGGCGAGGTGCTCTTCCGCCCCTACGGCATCTCGGGCATCGTCTCGTTCAACCTCTCGCGCCACGCCCGCCCCGGCGACCAGCTCGAGCTCGACCTGGCACCCGCAGTGGACGCTCGCACGGTCGACGAGCTCGTGGCACGCCGTCCCGGCCAGCCAGGCGCGCTCGACGGCATCCTCGACCCGCAGATTGCCTCCGAGCTCATCGAGCTTGCGGGCGGCGTTCACATCTCGGGCCTCGCCTGGCGCGTGGCCCCACTCGTGAAGGGCCTGCCCCTGCGTGTCACGGGCCTTGCGGACGCCGAGCACGCGCAGGTCACGCGCGGCGGCATCAACGTGGGGCAGGTCGACCCTAACACGCTCGCCTGCGCGGGCGCCCCCGGGCTCTTTGCCTGCGGCGAGACGCTCGACGTCGACGGCGCCTGCGGCGGCTACAACCTCGCCTGGGCCTGGGCCAGCGGCATGCGCGCCGGCACGTCGGCCGCCCGTCTCGCACAAGAGACGGACGAGAGACGCTCTTCAGACAAGACCGTGCGCGCCGCAGAGGCCGAGAGGGACGCCAGGGCGAAGCGCGCCAACACCAAGCGCGATGCGTCCGTCACAGCCGTCGGCACCGCAGCCACCGAGCACGCCAGCACCGCGCCCGCGCCCCACTCCCCCGCCAAACTCGCCCTCGAAGGGAAGCTCTCGTGATCGAGATTTCCAACATCAAGCTCTACCTCGACAAGCTCGACGGAACGCCGCAGGACGAGCGCGCCCAGCTGCGCGCCGCGGTCCTGCGCCGCCTCCACGTGGCGCCCGACGAGGTCACGGGCGTCGAGCTGCGCCGCCGCTCCATCGACGCGCGCAAGAAGAGCGCCGTGCACCTCACCTGCACCGCGCGCGTCTCGCTGCGCGGAGGCCAGGCGGCCGAGGAGCGCCTGCTCGCCCGCCTCGCGCGCCGTCGCGACGACCGCGGGGTGCGCCAGGTCGTGGCCTCGACGCCTCGCCTTCCCTCGCCCATCCGGGGCAGCTACGACATCCGCCCCGTCGTGGTGGGCGCGGGCTGCGCGGGCCTGTTCTGCGCGCTCGCGCTCGCAAACGCCGGCCTCGAGCCGCTGCTGGTCGAGCGCGGCGACGACGCCGCGCGCCGCGAGCAAGCCGTGGCCCGCTTCAGCGAGACGGGCGAGCTCGACGCCGAGAGCAACATCCAGTTTGGCGTGGGCGGCGCCGGCACCTTCTCTGACGGCAAGCTCACCACGGGCACCAAGAGCCCGCTGCACCGCCTCGTCCTCGACACGTTCATCGAGGCGGGAGCGGCCGAGAGCATCGCCTGGGACGCCAAGCCCCACATCGGGTCCGACGTGCTCCCCGGCGTGGTCGAACACATCTGCGCGCGCATCCGCGAGCTGGGCGGCGAGGTCGCCACCCGCACGAGGCTCGTGGGAATCGACTGGGAGGGTGGCACGGCAACGCCGCGCGTGGCCGGCGTGAGGCTCGCCACCACGAGCGAGGGCGGCATCGTGAGCGAGCGCCACGTGCCCACGAGCAGGCTCGTGCTCGCCTGCGGCCACTCGGCCCGCGACGTGTTCTCGCTGCTGCGCGACGCCGGCGTGACCCTCGAGCGCAAGACGTTCGCGATGGGCGTGCGCATCGAGCACCTGCAGGCAGACATCGACCGCGCCCAGTACGGCCCGGCCGCGGGGCACCCCAGCCTGGGCGCCGCCCCCTACAAGCTCGTGAGCCACCTACCCAGCGGCCGCAGCGCCTACTCGTTCTGCATGTGCCCCGGCGGCTACGTCGTGGCCGCGGCAAGCGAGCAGGGCGGCGTGGTCACGAACGGCATGAGCCTCGCGGCGCGCGCGGGCACCAACGCCAACTCGGGCCTGCTCGCGAACGTGCTTCCCACGGACCTTGCGGGAGACGACGTCCTCGCGGGCGTTGAGCTGCAGCGCCAGTGCGAGCGCGCGGCCTTCGAGCTGGGCGGGGGCGGCTTCGTGGCGCCCGCGCAGCTCGTGGGAGACTTCCTGGCGCGCCAGCCGTCGAGCGCAGCGGGGCGCGTGGCGCCCACCTACCCGCGCGGCGTGGCCTGGGGTGCCCTCGACGCGTGCCTGCCCGCCTACATCAGCGATACCCTGCGCGCCGCCATCCCCGACATGGCCCACCACCTGCGCGGATTCGACGACGCCGAGGCCGTGCTCACCGGCATCGAGAGCCGCTCGAGCTCGCCGGTGCGCGTCACGCGCGGGGCAGACCTCCAGAGCGTAAGCCACGCGGGCCTCTACCCGGCCGGCGAGGGCGCGGGCTACGCGGGCGGCATCATGAGCGCCGCGACCGACGGCCTGCGCGTGGCCCAGGCGCTCATCGACAGCATCGAGAACTAGGGCGAGAGGGATGAGAGGCGCGAGAAGGGCGCCGCGAGCGCTCGCTACGCCTCGTTCTTCTCGGCAGCGTTTTCGCTGGCAGAGGGTGCGGTGGCGGCACCCTCGCCCTTCTCGGTATCGCTAAGGGAGGCAGGCAGTAGCGCAAGGATGCGCGAGCCAAGCGACTCGGCCTCGTCCGTCTCGGTGCCATCCTCGCCCGCATCGGCCGGGGCGCTGTCTTCATCTGAGCCGGACTCGCTGCCGGGCAGCAAGTCGCGCACGAGCGCGCCCACCGTCTTGAGCATGAAGCGGCGAGTCTCGGGGTCCATGTCGGCGAGATGGGCGGCCATCGCGGGCAGCGAGGTGCGCCAACGCTCGCGGGCCTCGGCCATGGTGGTGGCATTCGTTGCACCCAGCAGGCCAAACAGCTCGCTCGTGAAGCGATCGCGCTCGGCGGGCGTGCGGCCGCAGATCCAGTCGTTGAGGGCGGCGTCAACGTGGCGCGCACCTGCGGACAGGCCCTCCACCTCGACAAACGACTGGCCCTCGACCACCCAGGAGAACGGGTCGTGCTGGAAGATCCCCACGCTCGTGCTGCGGACCACCGAGTAGTCCTCCTGATTCTCGAGCATCATGCCCACCACCGAGCTCTGCGGCAGGGTCTTGTCGACGCGCCCTGCGATGGCGCAAAAGCCCTCGCTGGCCAGGAACTCAGCGTCAAAGCCAGGGCCGTCGTGCGAGTAGACGCGCGAGACGCGCTCGCGAATCTCGACAGGCGCCTCGGCGGCGGCGTAGACGGCGAGGTTTCCGCCCTTGGAGTGGCCGCCCAACACGAGTGGGGCGCCCGGGCAGGCCTCGGCCGCGTCGAGCAGGTAGAGGAAGGCCTCGGCCTGGGCCGGCACGGGACGCGCAAAGGTCATGTTGAAGTCCTCGCGCCAGCCGTCAAAGGTGGCATCGGTGCCGCGAAAGGCCAGATAGGCGGTACCATCGTCGAGCAAGAGGGTCACGGCGGCGAACTGCTTGGGCCACTCGGGGTCGGTTGTGTCGCGTCTCAGCCTAAAGCCGCCCACGCGGATGTCGCGAAAGCGCGGGCTTGCGGCCATGGCCTGCAGCAGGCGGCGGCAACTCTCGGGGTCCCACAGGTCAAAGAGGCCGTCGAAGCACTCGGCGCGCAGGGCGTCGCGCAGGCGCGGGGCGGCGGCAGACGTGATGTCCCAGCCGTCGAACTGGCCGCCAAGCGCCTCGAGCCTAAAGTTCGAGAACCACGAGAGCACGAGGCTGTCGGGCGCGCAAAGGGGCCGCTCGGCAAAGGTGTCGAGGTTGTTCTCGACATAGGTGCAGATGTTTTGCTTCTCGAGAATCCCGCTGCCTTGGGCCATGACGCTTCCCTCCCCGGCTCGCCTATGATGTTCTCAGCATACCCTCCCGGATGAGGCGAAGGGACAGCCCCTTCGACTCACACGTCTCATCGCCTACCCAGATTGGAGAGCCATGGCCTACGCAGACCTCACGCTAGCGCGCTACTCGTGCCGCAGCTACACCAACGAGCCCGTCTCGAGCGCGGACCTCGACCTCATCGTCGAGGCCGGCCGCATCGCCCCTTCCGCCTGCAACAAGCACCCCACGCGCGTGCTCGTGTGCAACACGCCCGAGCGCCTCGCCGCGGCCGCCAGCGCCCAGCCGCGCTTCGAGCGCGACGGCAGCGTCTTTGGCGCCCCTCTCGTCCTCGTCGTCTGCACGGTCGAGGGCCAGGCCTGGACCCGCCGCGCCGACGGCCTCTCTGCCGCGACCATCGACTCGTCGATCGCCTGCGACCAGATGATGATGCAGGCCACCGAGCTGGGCCTGGGCACCTGCTGGGTCTGTGCCTTTGACCCGTCCGTCGCCGCACAGGCCCTCGCCCTTCCCGAGGGCGTCTACCCCCACCACATGCTCGCCATCGGCCACGCCGCCGACACGATCGCCGCGCCCGACGCCCGCGCCGCCCGCACCATCCCCACAGCCGACTTCCTCCTGTAGCCCAGCGTGACGGAAGGACGTGCCTACTGTCACGCCGCAAGCGGGACAAAAGGCGCGTCCCTCTGTCCCGGCTCGGTAAAATCGCAGGTAGATGCCACACGCAACCGCTAGTTGACACACAAGCGGCAAAGTTCAAACCAGAGTTGGTGTCGCAACCGGGCGCGCCCGCCTAGCATCTGGGCCATCGACCACCGCGGGCTCGCCCCGCCCTACGCAAAGGACCGTCATGGACGTTCAGATCGCAAGCAGGCTCGCCAACCGCCGCCGCGAGGCGGGACTCTCCCAGGAGGCGCTCGCCGCCAAGCTCGACGTGAGCCGCCAGGCCGTCTCGAAGTGGGAGCGCTCCGAGGCCTCGCCCGACACCGACAACCTCATCGCGCTGGCCGCGCTCTACGGCGTCACCCTCGACGAGCTGCTCTACGGCACGGACGAGCAGGGCAGCGGCTCGGCCGAGCCCGAGGCGAACACCACCGAGGCCACCGATGCCGAGCAGGGCGACGGCCCCGACGACGCCGCGTGCAAGGCTGCCGACCACACGCAAAACGCCGACGCCGCAAGCGATACCGACGGTGCCGCCGACGCCAGCTCCAGCGCCTCGTCCAAGGACCACGTGAGTATCGGTTGGGACGGCATCCACGTCTCGAAGCCCGGCGAGGAGGTCCACGTGAGCTGGGACGGCATCCACGTGGACGACGAGGCAAAGAATGAGCACGTGCATATCGACCGCAAGGGCCTGCACGCGCAAGACGCAAAGGGCCACAGCGTCGAGTCCGACGGGGCCGGCGGCGTCATCGTCGACGGCGTGAACTACGCGAGCTGGCGCGAGGCGCGCGAGAAGCTCGGGCCAGACCTGGGCAGCACGAGCCCGTTTCTGCGCACGTGGAACCGCATCCCCTACGGCGCGTTCGTGGCGATCGTCGTGGTGGTGCTCGGCCTTTCCACAGGCACGTGGCTGCCGGCGTTGCTGCTGCTCACGATACTCATCTACCATGCCCTGGGCCGCTCGATCGACCGCCGCTCGCTCGTGCCGCTCATGAAGAGCCTCATCGCCATGGGCCTGCTCGCCTGGGTCATCTGGATGTGCGCCACCCACCTGTAGCAGCGGCCCGCGAGCGTGTCGCAGGGTCGCCCACCAACGCGAGAAGCCATAAATCTCGTTGACACCACGCGGACGGCCGCGTATCATCCCCTGCAGAAATTACAGCGGGCCACGTCCCGGCCAACGCAGGCCGCACGGCTCCACTCAACGCGGGCCACACGGTCCCGCCCAACACGGGCCACACGGTCCCGCCCCATCAACCCCAAGGAGGTGCGCCATGAGCGACGGTTCCAGTCACAGTTGCCAACTCATTCTCGTCCACAACATGGGCATGGCGCGCGTCCTCGGGAAGGCGCGCGCCGCACGCAGGTAGCCGCCGCACGCGCTCGCGCACGGCCGGCTCGCCGTGCGTAGCCCGGGGCCGCCGCCAGCCGGCCACCCCACGCAAGTCCCGGGATTGCGAGGTGCGCCATGACGCTGCGCAACCTCTTCCTCCGCCTTGTCGCCCGCCACGACAACACCACCAGCACCAACGCAAACGCCCCCAAGGCATGCGCCGGCCAGCTCGACTGGCTGCGCCACGCCGCGTCCGCGCCCGCCGCAGACCTCCTCGCCGAGCTCAACACCACCGAAGGGGGCCTCGACAGCGCGAGCGTCGACACCGCCCGCGAGCTCTGGGGCGCAAACGCCCAGGCCCACGCCACCGCGCGCCCGCTTCCGCTGCGTCTCGCCGCGGCCTTCGCCGACCCCTTCACCTACATCCTCGTGCTCATTGCGGCCGTCTCGGTCCTCACCGACTGGGCCTTCGCCGCCCCCGGCGCGCGTGACCTCACCACCCCGCTCATCATCGGCGCCATGGTGCTTGTCTCGGGCGTCCTGCGCTTCATCCAGGACGAGAAGAGCGCCGCGGCTGCCAGCTCGCTTGCCGAGCTGGTCGAGACCTGCGCCAACGTCGAGCGCGACGGAGACGGCGGCAACGAGACCCCCGTCGACGAGATCGTCGTGGGCGACGTCGTGCACCTCTCCTCGGGCGACGTCGTGCCCGCAGACCTGCGCATCATCGCCGCGCGCGACCTGTTCGTGAGCCAGGCCTCGCTCACCGGCGAGTCCGACCCGGTCGAGAAGAGCGCCACGCCCCTCTCGCCCACCACGGCCAGCGAGCCCGCCAACGCCGCCGTCACCGACCTGCCCACACTCGCGCTCATGGGCTCGACCGTCATCTCCGGCCACGGCCGCGGCGTGGTCGTGGCGACCGGCGCGCGCACCATGTTTGGCGAGGCCACGGGCATGCTCGCGGGACGTCGCCGCACCACCGCAACCGACCGCGGCATCGCCGCCACGAGCCGCCTGCTCATGCGCCTCATGCTCGTCGTCCTGCCCGTCGTGTTCGTCATCTCGAGTGTCACGAAGGGCAACTGGGTCGACGCGTTGCTCTTCTCGCTGTCCGTGGCCGTGGGCCTCACGCCCGAGATGCTGCCGATGCTCGTGACCACCTGCCTGGGCAAGGGCGCGGTCGACCTGTCGGGCGAGCAGGTCATCGTGAAGCGCCTCGACGCCGTGCAGGACCTCGGCGGCATCGACATCCTGTGCACCGACAAGACCGGCACCCTCACCGAGGACCGCATCGTCCTCGAGCGCTACCTCAACGTCGCCGGCCAGGAGGACGCGCGTGTGCTACGCCAGGCCTTCCTCAACAGCTACCTCTCGACGGGCGTCAAGAACCTCATCGACAACGCCATCATCGACCGCGCCCGTGCCGAGGCCGCAGCCGCCAGCGGGGCACGCGGCAACGCGGCCGAGACGGGCGACCTCGCCGCCGGCCGCTACGCCATCGACGAGCTGCCGTTCGACTTCGAGCGCCGCCGCGTGTCCGTGGTGGTGGGAGACGAGCGGGGCCGCACCGCCATGATCACCAAGGGCGCCATCGAGGAGGTGCTCGCCATCTGCAGCGCGGTCGAGGTCGATGGCACGGCAAGGCCACTCGACAGCGCGCTCGCGGCGCAGGTCACGGCACGCGCCGAGGCGCTCGCGAGCGAGGGCATGCGCGTGCTGGGCGTGGCCCGCAAGGACAACCCCACGGGAGGCCGCGCCATCTGCGCCGGCGACGAGCGCGACATGACGCTCGTGGGCTACCTCGCGTTTCTCGACCCGCCCAAGGCAAGCGCCGCGGCGGCCGTCGCCGCGCTCGCGAGCCGCGGAGTTGCCACCAAGGTGCTCACCGGCGACTCGGCGCGCGTGGCCGCGCACGTCTGCGGGCGCATCGGCATCGACGCGAACCACGTGCTCACCGGTGCCGACGTCGAGCGCATGGACGACGCCACGCTGGCCCAGGCCGCGCAGGAGGCGTCCGTCTTCGCCAAGCTCTCGCCCTCCCAGAAGGCGCGCGTGGTGCGCGTGCTGGGCGAGCTCGGCCACTCGGTGGGCTACATGGGAGACGGCGTGAACGACGCCGCGGCCATGCGCGCGAGCGACTGCGCCATCTCGGTCGACTCGGCCGTCGACGTGGCCCGCGAGGCCGCCGACATCATCCTGCTCGAGAAGGACCTCATGGTCCTCGAGCGCGGCATCGAGTTTGGCCGCCGCACGTTCGCCAACATGAGCACGTACGTGCGCCTCACCGTGAGCTCGAACTTTGGCAACATCATCTCGGTACTCGTGGCCGCGGCGGCGCTGCCCTTCCTGCCCATGGGCGCCGTGCAGCTGCTCCTGCTCAACCTCATCTACGACGTCACCTGCTGCGCCATCCCCTGGGATCGCGTCGACGACGAGCGCATCGCCCGCCCCAGCGTGTGGTCGACGCGTGCCACCAAGCGCTTCATGCTGGCCTTTGGCCCCGTGAGCTCGGTCTTTGACATCGTCACGTTTGCGGCGCTGTTCTTCCTCGTGTGCCCCGCGGTGGCGGGAGGTGCCTGGGACGCGCTCGACGAGGCGGGTCGCGCGGCGTTCGTGGGGGCGTTCCAGGCCGGCTGGTTCATCGAGAGCATGTGGACACAGACGCTCGTCATCCACCTGCTGCGCACAGATCGCACGCCCTTCCTCGAGAGCCGCGCAGCGCTTCCGCTGCTTGCGATGGGCGCCGCGGGCGCGGCGCTGGCAACCGCCCTGCCCTTCTCGCCCATGGCCGGGGCGCTGGACTTCGTGGCGCCGGGAGCGGCGTTCTTCCCCCTCCTGCTCGCGATCGTCGCGGGATTTGCGGCATGCGTCCTGCTCGTGCGCAGGTTCGTGAAGGTGGACTAGCGGAGGGGTTACGCCGCGCGACTCGTCTCGCGCGCCAAAGGGACGGGTCCGCCGGCACGCGACTGGGGGTGACGAGCCAGAAGGCCCACCCCCCTTGCACGCCACACCCACCCCTTCGCCGCGCTACACTAGCGCGCGGAAGAATCGGCTCAAACGGGGGGCACCATGGGCATCAACAGGATGACTATCATCGGGCGCGGGGCCATCGGCCTGCTCTACGGCAGCATCGCCGCGGCTACGCTGGGTAGCGACGCCGTCGAGTACGTCATGGACGACGAGCGCTTCGAGCGCCACGCACGCGAGCAGATCCGCGTGCTCGACAAGCCCTGCGACCTGCCCACCGTCCGCGGCAAGGACGCGCACCCCGCCGAGTTGCTCGTCCTTGCCGTCAAGGCAGGTGGCCTCGACGCCGCGCTCGACCTCGCCGCGCCTCTCGTGGAACCCGGCACCCGCATCGTGTCGCTGCTCAACGGCATCACGAGCGAGGACGCCTGCGCTGCGCGCTTTGGCTGGGAGGGCGTCGTGCCCGCCGTGGCGCAGGGCCTCGATGCCACCTACCTCGACCGCAACCTGCGCTACAGCTGCCCCGGCCACATCCACATCGGTGCGGCCGAGAAGACCGCGCCCGAGGCCGTCGCCGACGTCGCCAGCTTCTTTGAGCGCGCAGGCATCCCCCGCATCATCGAGGACGACATCCGCCACCGCCTGTGGGCAAAGCTCATGCTCAACGTGGGCGTCAACCAGACCACGATGGCGTTTGGCGGCACCTACGGCACCGTCACGAGCGACCCCGAGCAGATTCGCTGCTTCGTCGCCGCGATGCGCGAGGTGCGCGCCGTGGCCGCGGCCGAGGGCGTCGAGCTCACCGAGGCCGAGCTCACGGGCATGTTCGAGCTCTGCGCGCAGATGGCGCCCGACGGCATGCCCTCGATGGCCCAGGATCGCGTGATGCGCCGTCCCACCGAGGTCGAGGAGTTCTCGGGCACCATCGTGAGGCTTGGGCACGAGCATGACATCCTCACGCCTCAGAACGAATGGCTCTACCAGCGTATTCGCGAGATCGAGGCCAGCTGGTAGGCAGTCCATAAGATTCGCGCGAGAGGGGTGCGGAGGCGGCAAACACGTCGCTTCCGTGTCCCTCTTATATGGTGAGGGCGCAGCGTCGCCCGCTCTTCTCGGCCACATTGCGGCGGCACCTCGGACCTTGCGAGTCCTTCTCGGCAGCGTCACGCCGCTCGCCCGACCTCGCGTCCTGCGCGCATGGCGGCTCCACGGCGCGCGCCACGAGAATTCTTCTCGGCCGCGTCGCGGCAGCTCACCTGGCGCTCACCAGCCCATCCTATGCTCGCGAGCGCCCCATCGCCCCGACCGCCTCGAACGCATCGCCTCACAAACCCCACGAACGCCCCTCTCGGCAGCAAATTCACTAGAACGCGCAGCTCACGAACTTGAACATCAATCAATGGGCAATCGTTTTCGCACGAGTTTCCAACGCGCTTTTATCGAATATCAAAGATTATTCTTGACAAATCGAGCGCAATGCATTTTCCGAGGTTCCGAGATTAGTTAATCAATTAACAATTTTCGCTAACTAATCGTTTACCTGCACGTTTGCCGATTTCGCGTTGCGCATATGTTAGTCCCTACGATAAAACACTTCCTGTCAAGCAGCCACGCCAAGGCTTGCAAAGGCACCGCAGCGCCTGCGGGCCCAACGTGGCATGGGACCAAGCTGGTCAAAGGAGGAGAACGTGAAGATCGTAGGAGTTAGCGCCTGCACCGTCGGCATTGCTCACACCTACATGGCCAAGAAGGCCATCGAGGACGAGTGCGCCAAGCGCGGCTGGGAGTGCAAGGTCGAGGCCCAGGGTGGTATGGGCATCGAGGACGAGCTCACGCAGGAGGACGTCGATTCCGCGGACCTCGTGATCGAGACGATCGACGTGGGCATCGAGGGCGAGGATCGCTTCGAGGCCAAGGCCGCCGAGGGTCGCCTCTACAAGGTTGGCACCGCCGACGCCATCTCCGATGCCGCCAAGGTGATCGATGACGCCCTGGCCGCCGCCGGCATCGACGCTTCCGCCACTGCCGCCAAGGCCGAGGACGCCAAGCCCGTCGCCACCGCCGCTCCTGGTGGCCCCAAGCCCGCCGAGAAGAAGTCCATCTTCGCCGAGCCGGGCAAGACCCTGCTTAACGCCTTCAACACCGGCGTGAGCTACTTCATCCCCATCGTCGTCATCGGCGGCGTGTTCCTCGCCTTCTCCCTCGCCTCCGGCACCGCCGGCGCGTCGGGCATGGAGGTCACGAACCCGTTCATGGTGTCGCTGAACACCATCGGCATGGCCGGCATCTCGATGATGATCCCGGTGCTCGCCGCCTACATCGCCTACTCGATGGCCGGCAAGCCCGCCCTCGCCCCTGGCTTCGTGCTTGGTTACCTGGTTAACAACGCGGTAACCACCCCGAGCGGCGCCAGCGTCTCCACCGGCTTCCTGGGCGCCATGATCATGGCCGTCATCTGCGGCTACTTCGTCCGCTGGATGAAGACCTGGAAGGTCAACGACACGATCAACACGATCATGCCGATTCTGATCATCCCAATCCTCACCTCGCTCGTGCTCGGCATGGCCTACATCTACATCCTGGCCACCCCGCTCGGCTTCGTGATGGACTGGCTGACCGCCGCGCTCGGCAGCCTGCAGGGCGGCTCCGCCGTCGTCCTCGGCCTCGTCATTGGCGTCATGACCGCGTTCGACATGGGCGGCCCCATCAACAAGACGGCCTCCACGTTCACCATGGCCCTCATGGCCTCCAGCATCTACGGCCCCAACGGCATGTTCCGCGTCGCCGTCGCCGTCCCGCCGCTGGCCTGCGGCATCGCCTCGCTCGTTGCCCGCAACAAGTTCGATGACGCCGACCGCCAGATGGGCATCTCCGCCATCTTCATGGGCTGCATCGGCATCACCGAGGGCGCCATCCCGTTCGCCGTCAAGGACCTGGCCCACACCCTGCCGGGCATCTGCATCGGCTCTGCCGTGGGCGCTGGCCTCGCCGCTTTCCAGGGCATCGACTGCTACGTCCCGCACGGCGGCTTCATCGTGGCCCTTGCCACCAGCAACGTTGGTCTGTTCTGCCTTGACATCGTGATTGGCGCGCTCGTCGGCGCTGCCATCCTCGTTGTCATGAAGCCCAAGCTGGACAGCGCCAAGTAGTCTCGCTTTGCAACACCTGTGGCCCCGTGCGAGAATCTTTCGCACGGGGCTGCCTTGTTTCGCGGAGTGCGCAACGCCTGTGCCCCAATGGTCGGCCCAGCCCGTATCGCCCTCCCCTATAGAAAGGACTCACCATGAGCGGTTTTGTCAACGAGAGCAACATCCTGCTCAACCAGCACGCCACCAGCAAGGAGGAGGCGCTGCGCATCATCGCCGACGTCGCCACCAAGCTCGGCGTCGCCGATGACGCCGATGCCGTCTACCAGGCCTTCCTCGCCCGCGAGGAGATCGACAAGACCGGCATGGTCGACGGCTTTGCGGTGCCGCACTGCAAGAGCACGGCCGTGAAGAACGCCGCCGTCGTCATCTTCAAGAACGACACCGCTCTCGAGTGGCCAAGCCTCGACGACAAGCCCGTCGACATCGCGATGGCCCTGCTCATCCCCGACTCCGAGGCCGGCTCCACCCACCTGCGCCTGCTGTCGAAGGCCGCCATGCTGCTCATGGACGACAACTTCAAGACCAAGCTGCGCGAGTGCAACGACGCCGCCGAGCTCGCCGCCACGCTCAACGTGGAGCTCGTCGCCTAAACGCGCGTCGACGTTGCAACGCACCTAGGAAAGGCGGGAGCGGCCCGAATGGGCCGCTCCCGCCTTCTTTGTTGTTAGCACCCCATAGCCGTGAGCGCAAAAATCGTTGACCGCTGCCTCATGCATTTCCGCAAGCCATCTCTCGCCAGCACTCGCGCTCGCGGCGGTCCTTCTCGTAAACCGCCAACCGTCAAGCCCGCGTGCAGCCAACAGCGCCATTAAGGTCGACACTCGCCTGCCTGAGGTTAGCCAGGATGCAAAACTCGCCCGCTCGAGAAGCGGTTTCGACCCGCTCGCCCGCAATCATCGCCTTCTGATTCAAATAGTTACATCAATTAGGTAACCTAATCCGAACTCAAAGAGTAGCCAGCGGATTCCCCTCTGCTTATCAGGCATTTTCATGCCCTGTGCGCCTACCTACTTAGGCATCCCCGAAGTAGGTTACCTAATTGGTGCACTTTTTATTAAGGGAGAATCTATGGAAGGCATCATTTGCGGCCCCTCGGCACTCAGCTGCCTCAGGACACCACCCCAAGTGCTCGACTTGCTGCCAAGCATCCCCATCTCACAAGACCGGGCAACGCAGACATTCATATCGACAAGTCCAGCCTTTAAAGAACTCTTTGGCGAAACGGTTCATACACTCGTCTCAAGCGTCAGCGAACACACCAACGCCAAGCACATCAAGCAGCATCTTTGGTCGGGACCACTGCCACCGCAGGCAACTATAGATGACCCCGCCGTTGGCACCGTGACGTCTCCCCTGCTCACGCTCCTCACGCTCGCGCAGTACTGCACAGACATCGAGCTTGCCATGATCATGCACGAGTTCTGCGGCGAGTTCGTCGTCTACCGCCCGTCAGACGAGGTCGAGAAGGTCCTCCCTAAGACCAACGACGCGCGTCTGGCGTACGGCTGGGAGCGGGCGCCCTCAAAGGACAAGAGGCCCTCGAGCCTCTGGCAGCGCAGCCACCTCGTCGAGCCCCACGAGCTCGCGAGCTTTGCGCGCGAAGTGCGCGGTCATCGCGGGGCGCGCCGTTTCGAACGGGCAGCAGCGATGCTTCAGGGCGTCACACTTTCGCCCCTCGAGGTGCGAACAGCCCTGCTCATGGGCCTGCCACGCACGCTGGGCGGCCGCGGCATCAAGATCGAGACCAACGCGACCATTCGCTTCACGCAAGCGGCGAGCAAGATCGCCCATCGCAGCTACTGCATCGCAGACATCCTCATAACCTCGCCAGACGGCACGCACGTCGTCGACGTCGAGTGCCAGGGCGCGAGCGTCCACGACGGCATCGAGGCCAGGATCTCCGACGCCGACCGCACGACGGCGCTCGAGTCGATGGGCGTGAGCGTTATCCTCGTCAGCCATGACCAAATCGCGAGCCACGACAGCTTCAACGTGGTCATGGACCTCGTCGAGCGCGAGCTGGGGCAGCGCCTCCCCGCCCAGACCAGTCGCATGGTCAAGAGCGAGGAGGCGCTGCGAGGAGACCTGTTTCAGGAGTGGGAGACGCTCGGGATGGCCCAGAACGATGGCAAGGTCGACGCCTCCGCCCGAACCAGGGCCGAGGCAAAGGCAAAGGCAAAGGCCAGGGACGGAGCCAAGGCCGCAGCCAAGCCGGGCACCCCAAAACACAAGGCCGAGAAGAACGCCGTCGCGGCAACAGAGGCCAAGGCCAAGGAGACAACCATGGCCAAACCCAAGCAGACCCCCAAGCGCTAGCTACTCAGCCAGGGCAAACGCAAAGGCGAACGAGCCGGGGCCGCAGTGCGAGGTGATGACGTTCTGCGTGTCATACCAGCGAACCTCGGAGAAGCCCAGCTCGTGCACGCGCTTCTCGGCAGCCTGCTGAATCGCGAGCGGCAGGCCGCACGAGCGCACCAGGAAGGCCGTCGAGGTGTCGGGTGTGCCCTGCACCAGCAGGTGGTCGATGAGGCCAAGGGCGCACGGCTCCATCTTGCCGCGCAGCTTCTTGGTGGCCACCAGGCGGCCGTCAATGAGCTCGATAATGGGCTTGATGCGCAGCAGCGTGGCGCCCACGAAGGCGGCGTTGGACAGGCGGCCGCCGGCGCGCAGGTAACCCAGGTCGCCGGGAATAAAGCCCATGCGCACGCGGCGAGCGTAGGCCTGAGACCACTCGAGCAGCTCGGAGATCGTGATGTCGGGGTTAGCGGCGAGGTGCTCGGCCGTCTTGCGCACCACGAGGCCAAGGCCAATGGTCACGTGCGCGGAGTCGAACATCGAGATGTAATCGCGGCCCTCGGCGGCCGTGCGGGCGCTCTCGAACGAGCAGGTCGTCACCGCGGAGTAGGCGATGTAGAGGATGTGGGCGTCGGGGCGCTCGGCGTGGATGCAGTCGAAGACGGCCGCAAAGTCGGCGGGCATGCTGCCGCTCGTGTGGGGAAGAACGCCCAGCTGGCGGCACTCCTCGAGCATCTCGGCGGGGTCGAGCGAGCCGTCGTCGATCGTGACGTCGCCGATGGAGACATGCATGGGAACGATCTCGACGCCAAGCTCCGCGGCCTCGGCGGCACTGATGTCGCTTCCCGACTCGGTGACGATGACGATGTTGCTCATGGGATCCCCCTGTCCTCAGCCGCGACGCGGCACGGTAAAGCGAGCGGCACGACGGCGCCGGCACGTTCACGATTGACATAAAACCGCACGTAACAGCCCCAAAACTGTCACGTGCTGATAATTGTTGCACAGGCGAGCCGTCTCTATGTTCGATAACCAGGTGTAAAGCTGGAGAACGGTAGCAGGCATCCCTATGCCACGAAGACCCGGGACGAGAAGAGCGAGAGGGGTCAGGCCGAAAAGGGCGGCCCCGCCGAGAAGGCAAGGCCCTCCCGAATCGGGGGCGGGTATGGCATCAGAGCCCCAGAGCAAGTTTTCTGCCTGCGACAATAGCCAAGAGGGGCAGAAGAAGGTGTGGCGCGAGTGGAGAGGCGTCCAGGGGGTCGCAGTGGCCCAAGGAACACCGGCGCCGCTATCCGATATGCCGCGTAGGCCATCTCGCATAGAGCGGCCCCTTTGTGCGGGATCGGCCACTTCGCATTTGTCCCACTTTACGCGAGGATCGGCTAGTTCGTACCGCCCCACTATGTGCGAGGACCGGCCCACTCGTGCTCGTCCCCACTAAGTGCAGGATCGGCCCGCCCACACTGTCCCCATGCATCGCCCCTACATACCAAAAGAGGCCGGAACCACTTGGTTCCGGCCTCGGCAATTTGGTGGGCGTTACAAGATTTGAACTTGTGACCTCTTCCGTGTCAGGGAAGCGCTCTCCCCCTGAGCTAAACGCCCGAAGCTTGGGGTGCGCGTTTCGGCGCGAGGAATAATATACTGAAGCTTCTGCCCCCACGCAACCCCAAATCTCAACTTTTTTTGATTTGCTCGAAAAAGTTTGAGAAAGGCGAGGTAGATGCACCGTCAGCCTCAAAAGGCCGCAGCATTCTCGCACTCACGTCCTCAAGATGGGGCATGCCGCGCCCCATGGAGTGCGGCATGGTGGCGCCCACGCTCGCCATACGCTGCACTACGCGGCCACCCGCGCACCCACGCGGCCAGCGAGCCACGCGCCTCACACACTTGCGCAACCCGCGAGCCGCACCCCAAAGCGCCTACTTGTTGGGCTCCAGATCCTCCCCCACCACAAGGTTCTGGAACCGGTTCTCGATGAACTGGTCCGAGAAGTGCGCGTCAACGTACTCGTCCACCGGGTTCGCCGGCGGAATTCCCAGGTCCCTCTGCGCCTTGCGGTAGAAGCAGAACACCGTCGCGAGCATGTCCACGATGAGAAACGCCGTCATGAGCGCCACGAGGATCACCTGCAGGCGACTCGTGGGCTCACCGATGCGGTAGATCACCTCGGGCATAACCACGCGGCACCAGATGAGCCCGATGACGCCCCACGCAAAAATGAAGCGCCACGCAATCCACTGGGTGATCGCGTCGGGCAGGCCAAGGTAGGTCCAGGACTGCGCATGGAAGAGGTTCTCCATGAGCATGCCCGTCGTCTGCTCCAGGCCACCACCGAGCAGCGCGGAGAGCACAAAGACCTGCCCCATGGGCGCCTTGCGGAAGTTCCACAGCACCATCGTGAGCAGGCACGCCCCAAAGCCGTACAGCGGCGAGAACGGGCCCCACACGAGACCTACGCGCAGCTCGGTGCGCCCCGATGACACGAACATCCACACCATCTCGAGCACGAGTCCCGCCACGCTCGCCACCATGAAGATAATCACGTAGTGGTAGAACCCCGGCCGCATGTGGTCGAGGTAGTCCTCGCGCACCGCGGAGCGGGCCTCCTTGAGCGCCTGGACCTGCTCGGTCGAGAGCTTGGGCTTGGGCTGAGTCTTGAGGTCCGCGTAGGCTGGGTCATGGCTCTTGTGTGCCCTGCGGCGCCGCGCGCGGTCGAGAATGACCTTGTCGGCGGCCTCGGTGAGCTCCTCGGGCACCTTGCCGCGCCGAGCCAGCACGCGGAAGCTGCGACCGCGCGCGAAGCGGTAGCCCACCATGCGCGCAAGGTACTGCACGAGCACGTAGACGAGCCCTATGAGCGCGAGAAGAATCAGGACGTTGAGCAAGGGAGCCCCTCACGAGACGGACGGCGCGAACGGACCCGCGCGCCAAGCCCTCCACAGGATGGCCGTTGGCGCGCCGGCTCTACCCCTATGGTATCCAAAAAAGAAACGACCCAACCGAAGCGATTGGGTCGTACGAATTAGATGGAGGCGACGCCCAGATTCGAACTGGGGGTAGGGGCTTTGCAGGCCCATGCCTTACCACTTGGCCACGTCGCCATTGAAAAAGGGCCGGCCGGATGGCCGGCCCCGCATTCACATGGAGCGGACAACGGGGCTCGAACCCGCGACCCCCACCTTGGCAAGGTGGTGCTCTACCAACTGAGCCATGTCCGCGTGCGAGAAGATAGTATACGGAAAAGATTGCACGTTGCCAAGAGAAATCTTTGACGAATTATGGCAGCATGATTTGGGGCCTAGAAGAGCGACGCGGCAAGCAGCGTTTGATTTAGAGAAGTGCTGCACAGAAGTCCGCCCCACTCCCCGAGCACCCACATTTACGCGCTCGGCCATCGAGTACCCCCATCGAGCACCCGCTATTACGCGCTAGATGGTCTCGCGGTACGTAATAGCGGGTGCTCGATGATTTAAGGGACGTAAAAGTGGGTGCTCAGGGATTCGGACGCGCAAGCAAAGCAGGGCAATGAAGCGAAAAAGCTACAACCGCGCTTGAGCACACATGCAGGTCACCAATCGCGCAGGCGCCCGAAACGTGCTCGATAGGTAACAGATAGGCCCCGGCGAGCCATGGCCTCCCCACGGCTCACGAGGCGCACATACCTGATAGGTAACAAAAAAGCCCCGGCGAACCGGGGCTCTCAAATTCATGGAGCGGACAACGGGGCTCGAACCCGCGACCCCCACCTTGGCAAGGTGGTGCTCTACCAACTGAGCCATGTCCGCGTGCGAGAAAGTACTATACGCAAACTCCAGCCCTCGCGCAACATCATTTTCGAAAAAAATTTGAGCGTTTCTCAAAGTCGCAGGTCAACAGCGCGAGAAGGGCAAAACCTCAAAACCCAGTCCGGGTCAGATGGCTACCGCCCGACCAGCAGCCCTGACGCCACGAGGCGTCGCAACCCTCGCCCACGTCCCGACTGCGTCCCCGCGCCACCGCGCCATCGCAGTCCTCGCCCGCGCCCCGCTGCGCCCTCGCGTCATCGCAGCCCGCGCTTACATCCCCGCGACGCGCTCCCCCGCCATCGGCGTGATGAGCTTCACGAGGCGCACCACGGTTCCCGCCCCGTTTGCCTTGCGGCCAATCTCGACCGAGTCCGCAAGCATCCGCATGAGCTTGATGCCGCGCCCGCGCTCGAGGTCCCCGCTCGTCTCGTCAGAAAGATCGGCCGCGTCCTCGGCGCCGTCGCCGGACCTGGTGGGGTCGAACCCGTCGCCGCAGTCGGCCACCTCGACCACCGCGCGGTCCGCGTAGACCGACACCGTGAGCAGCACGCCCTCGGCACTCGTGTGGTCAATCGCGTTACCCAGCGCCTCGCCGCCCGCGAGCGTCATGTCGAACACCTCGTCGGGCGTGAGGCCCGTCTGCGTGAGCAGCTGCTCGACGCGCCCGCGCGCCATCGACAGGCGCGACGGGTCGACCCGCATGGTGCCGTGCCACAGCGGCCGCACCGTGGGGTCGAGCGCGGGGATGGGCGGCTTGGGGCCCGCGCCCGTGACAGGCACGAAGTCGACCAGGCGGCAGATCACGAGCGAGCGATAGACCGACGCGCTGACGTTGACGAGCGACAGCAGCCCGCCAAGCTCGCGCAGCCGGCGCGCCTCTGAGAAGATGAGGCTCATGCCCAGGCTGTCGACGTAGGACGCCTGTGCCATGTTGAGGATGACGCGGCGGCACCCGCCCACGATGCGCTCGTCGATGTAGGGGCGCAGCCGCGCGACGCAGCTCACGTCGAGGTCGCCCTCGACGGGAATCACGAGTATGTCGTCAGCGTTAGTCATAGGGGCATTTTGCCCACGCGACCGCCGCTCTAACGCGCGAGCGCCCACGTTGACCGCAAACGGCACGCAGAAGGCCTCTCAGGGCGCGAGAAGGACGTCAGGCAGGCACGGCCAGCAACGGGCACGCGTCGCTCGCACCCGCACTGCGGCCTGCGCACCACACACCATCGCCGCACGCGTCGCCCCACGGCGCCGCCCTAACCCAGCTCGTCGAACCGCAACGTCACCATCGCGACGTCGTCGTCAAGGCTGCGTCGCGTGAACGAGTCGATGCGTACCAGCAGGCGGTCGAGCAGCCCCTCGTCGGACCCGCTCGCCTCCTCCATCACCGCGTCACGCAAGCCCTGCTCGCCAAAGAAGGCGCCGTGCGGGTCGCGTGCCTCGGTCACGCCGTCGGTGTAGAGCAGCAGGCGGTCGCCCACACGCAGGCGCACGTGGCCGTCGTGGTAGCTCATCGCCTTGAACGCACCCACCACGCCCGACTGCTCATCGAGGGTGAACATCTCGCGCGGCTCGGCGCGCAGGAAAATCGCGGGCGGGTGGCCCGCCGAGCAGTACGTGAGGGTCGCACGCTGCAGGTCGACGATGCCCACGAACATCGTGGCGAACGTCTCGAGACGCGAGAACCCCAGCAGGAAGTTGTTGAGCAAGCGAATCATGCGCGCGGGCGGCTGACCCTCCCACGCGTAGGCACCGAGCGCCGTCTTGACGGCGGCCGAGACGCTCGCGGCCTCAACGCCCTTGCCCGAGACGTCGCCCAAAATCACGCAGGCGCGGCGGTTGGGCAGGCGGATGAGGTCGTAGAAGTCGCCGCCCACGAGGGCCGCCTCGGTGGCCGACGAGTACAGCCCGTGGGCCGTGATGCCCTCGATGTGCTGCAGCTCGTTTCTCATGCCGCTCTGCAGCGCCTGCGAGATGCGCGTGTCCTTGATGCGGCGCTCTCCCGCCTCCGCGGCCTGGCGCACGTCGATGGCCACGCGGCGCAGAAAGTCGAGCTCGTCGGAGTCGATGGGCTCGGCACCGGCGTCACGCAGCACGAGGAAGCTGCGGCGCTCGCCGCCAAGCTCGCCCAGGTCGAGAAGGACGCCCGTGTCGTCGCAGCCCGAGACCTCGAGGGCCTCCACGAGCGCGCGGCTGCGCTCGATGGGCACCACAGCGATGCCCGCATCGGCGCGGGCGCTCACGAGCTCGTCTATGCCCGCGAGGATCGTGACCTCGCCCAGACCGGGCAGGTCGGCCACGCACGTGTCGTTGAAGCTCTTGCAGATGAGGGGCACAAGCGTCACGTCGAGTTCCTTGCACAGGGCGTCAGTGAGGGGCGTGAGGTCGCCCTCGGGCGGGCGCGGGTCGTTCTCGACAATGTCGTGCAGGCGCTGGGCCAGGTCGTCGAGGCGCTGGGCGCGCTCGGCGCGCATCGAGGAGATGGCGGCCGCGAACTCGATCGAGAGGTACTGCGAGACCGAGTCGAGCAGGCGCGCGTCGTCGCGGCGCGAGGGGCGGGCCTCGGCCCAGCCCACCTCGATGATCGCGATGACGTGGCCGCCAAACCAGACGGGCACGCAGATGAGGCTCGCGAACGGCGGCACCTGGCGGGCCGGTATGCGGCAGCGTGCGCCTGACTCCTCATCGAGAAGGTCGCGCGTGGTGAGGGCGCCGGCGCGCAGGCTGCGCTCGGAGGGTGGCAGCAGGCGCAGGCGCAGCGCGTGGCCCGCGCGGGTCACAAGCGTCTCGAGGCCCTCGCCATAGGCCATGAACTGTGGGGCGCGGGCGGCGTCGATGCGCAAGGTGGTGGCACTCAGGCGGTAGCCGCTCGCCTCGGCAATGAAGAGCAGGGCGCCGTGGGCGTCCAGGGTGTCAGTCATTTGCTCGAGGACGTCGCGGAAGAGCGTCTCGAAGTCGTTGGCGTCGATGGTGTCGAGGATGATGCGCAGCGTGCCCGAGAGGCGACGGTTGGCAAGCGAGAGCTCGTCGAGCAGGCGGTCGTGCTCGCGCTCGGCGGCGAGCATCCTGTCGACGGGACGAATGACGAGGACGTAGGTCTCGCCCGGGGCGCTCGCGCGGTCGCAGCGTGCGGTGACCATGGTGGCCCCACCCGAGGCCAGGCGGCACGATATCTCGGCAAGCGAGCCGTCGGCGGGCAGCAGTGGGATGAGCCCCGCGGCGTCGTGGGGACGCGAGGGGTCAAAGAGGATGTCGGCGACGTTTGCGCCCGCGAGCTCGTCTTGGGAGAGCTCGGTGAGCAAGGCCGCCTGCGCGTTGGCGGTGAGGATGGTGCCGTTTGCGTCGAGGGTGAGCACCGCGTCGGAGGTGAGCTCCATGAGGGTGGCGAGCACGCCGGGAACGGCCGCGGCGCCCACGCGCTCGACGCGCGACAGGGCCGCCTGCGAGGGGCGGGTGGCCCGCGTGGTCGAGAGGGACGACGAAGCGCCGTTGTTGGTGGCTGCGGAGAGGCCGGAATCATCGGAAGCCACGAAAGACCCCTTCCCTCGTGAACTACCCCTAGATAGCAAAAACGGGCCCGAAGGCCCGTGTATTTGCTGGTGTCGGAGGCGGGACTTGAACCCGCACGACCTTTTAGTCAGTCACTAGCACCTCAAGCTAGCGCGTCTGCCAATTCCGCCACTCCGACTTGTCAGTTGCGCTTTCGCGCGAGAAAGAATATACACCGGTTACCTAGCGATGTGCAAGCACGATTTCAAAATTTCTTGCAATTTAGCCAAAGTCGTATCTCTAGCTGGGGTTTTAACGAGTACTTCTTGGCAACGCGAGGATGGCTCGTCGCTGCAGCCCCCAACCGCACCCACTCCGGACCGCACGCCCCTCCCCGCAGCCTCGGCTGCACGCGGTTGGGCCTAGTGCATCCGCCAATCGC
>NZ_CATVTL010000013.1:0-35702 GCF_958346945.1 uncultured Parolsenella sp. | reverse complement strand
TGGAGCACCCCGAGAAGCCCGAGTACGCCAACTTCACCATCCGCGTCTCCGGCTATGCCGTGAAGTTCATCGACCTCACGCGCGAGCAGCAGCTCGACGTCATCGCCCGCACCTGCCACGACAGGATGTAGTCGGGACCGACACCACGACAGCCACTCGGCTGGTAGGACGCCCGCAGGTCACACGACCTGTGGGCGCCTTTTTTGTCTTGGGACACTTAAGCCCGTAGCCTTTCTGTCCCACTTTTCCTGCGGTTTGGGACACTTTAGCCCGTAGCCTTAGTGTCCCAATAGGCGGGCAACCGTGCTTTTAGACACTCCGGTCAACCTCTCGATCTGTCGAACAGAGAGACCGGCGGCACCGAGACGCGAAATTGATGCGTCTCTCTTGGCCCGCGGGAGGCTTGAGACGGCGCCGGGCTCAATACCGCCCAGCGCGGCCCTCGCAACGTCTAAGGCAATGGACGCCGGCATGGCCCTATGCCCGCTCCCAAATTCAGCGTCTTCCGTCGTGCACGCCTGGCTCCCGCCAAGATGAGCGTGGAATTCACGGAACCCCTCAGCTCCGCCAAACAGCTCCAGGAGCTCCGTAGCCGGAGTTCCGTCGTCCGCACAGTGGAGAAACTCGCCATAGCTAGACCAGGGATAGTCGCAGGATGTCGAGTAGCCCGCCTTCCAGGGGTTCTGATGGATGTAGCGGATAACGGCGGCAAGCTGGGCATCCGTCTCGATGGGAACGCTCTTGTATCTGCCCTGGAAGAGATGTCCCACGCGAGCGTGTCTCTTGTTGAAGTACATCGCATAAGATGAGCTTAGGAGCCGCATTGAGATTGCGATGTCGGCAAGCTCACCTGAGATGAGCAGATGAACGTGGTTGTCCATCAGACACCAAGCGATTAGGATCACGCCACTGTCCGCAGAGAATGATGCGCGCATCACGTCGATGTAGTGCCGCCTGTCCGCGTTGTCTTCAAATATGATTTGTTTTCCCGACCCACGGCTCATGACGTGATAGACGCCCGAGCGCGCACCCTTCCGCTTCCCCATGCCGTACCCCTCCCCTAAGTTTTAGCAGGAGAAGTTATCACAGGCCTTGCGCACAGAAACCCAGACTCGCGCTTTATTCGGTAGCCGCAGATGCAATATCGAGATGGGACAGAAAGACTACGGGCACATCTGTCCCAAACCGCAGGAAAAATGGGACAGAAAGGCTACGGGCTAATTTGTCCCAGACTACTTGTGGTAGGGCTCGCCGCGACTGATCTTGCAGGCGCGGTAGACCTGCTCGAGCAGGACCACGCGGGCGAGGTTGTGGGGCAGGGTGATGGGGCCAAACGAGAAGGTCTCGTTGGCACGGGCCCTCACCTCGGGCGACACGCCGTCGGACCCGCCGATGACAAACGTGAGGTCGCTCTTGCCGCGCAGGGCGAGGTCGTCGAGATGGGCCGAGAAGTCCTCGCTCGAGCGCTGCCTGCCGTCGATCGCGAGCAGAATCGCATGCGAGCGCGGCGCAATCGCGGCCAGTATTGCCTGACCCTCCTTGGCACGCGCCCCGTCAACGCCGCCGGCACGTGCCGGGTCGACGTCTGCCACCTCGCAGACCTTGATCTTGGCGTAGGCGCCCAGGCGCTTGACGTACTCGGCGCAGGCTTCCGTCCAGAAGCGCTCCTTGAGCTTGCCCACGCACACGACGGTGTAGTTCATGCGCCCCACCTTTCAAAGCAAGCGGCCCGCCATCATCGCCCAAGATGGCAAGGGCCGCCCAGCATACAGTAGACTCGAGACAGCAAACACGTACGAGAAGGACCACCGTGGGCAGCAAGAAGAGACAGGCGCGCAAGGCGCAGAGGGAGACCTTCGAGCAGTCGCTCGGCGACGAGCTCGGCAGCCTCTTTGCCCGCGAGGACGAGCGCCGCCGCCAGGCAGACGAGCAGCGCGAGCAGCAGCTGCGCCACAAGGCCTGCGAGCGCAAGAAGCGCTACCCCACGCAGAGAGACGCCAAGTTCGCCATACGCGACTGCGAGCGTCACGGCTCGCGCGACCTGCACTGCTATCGCTGCCCCTACTGCAACGGCTGGCACCTCACGCACAAACCAGCGAGGTAGCGGGTGCAGCAAGCCCCGATAACCCCGGCATTGCCACTCCCGCACGACACGGGCCGCGGCCCGCTAGACCAGCTTGATCTTCTCGATATCGTCGCGGGAGCTCTCGCGATAGAGCGAGAAGCGGCGGCCGATGACCTGCACGACCTCGGAGTGGGTGCGCGAGGCGAGCTGATCGGCAGCCTCGCGAACGGACAGGCCGGAGCTGTCAAGCACGGAACACTTGATGAGCTCGCGGGTCTCGAGAACGTCGTTTGTCTGATCAACGACGGCCGGGGCAACGCCCTGCTTGCCCACGGTGACGATGGGGTCGAGGTGGTGGGCCATGCTGCGGAGCTGGCGGATCTGGCGACCGGCAAGGGCCATGTGGTTCCTACTTTCCTTCACGCCCCGCATGCGCGGGGCAT
This sequence comes from uncultured Parolsenella sp., assembly GCF_958346945.1. Lineage (NCBI taxonomy): Bacteria > Bacillati > Actinomycetota > Coriobacteriia > Coriobacteriales > Atopobiaceae > Parolsenella > uncultured Parolsenella sp. The sequence goes on along the minus strand of NZ_CATVTL010000013.1, from coordinate 33,194 downwards.
CCAAATAACCAGCTAACAATAGTGCATCATCGCGCCGGGCGAGAAGCGCGCCCGCACTCTCCCCCGCCAATACCCACAACCCGGGCCGACTCGCGCGTCATGGGTCCGGCGCAGACCTCGCGCGTCGGCTCGATCCGAAAAGCCGCCCGTGCAAAGAACAGGGCCGAGGCGGGCACGTCAACCGCACGCTCGCCTCGGCCCAAGATCGAGACTTAGGAGCCCGCTACCACTCCCTGCTGGGCTCGGGGCACACGAGCTTGTCGGCGGGAGCACCCGCGGCGTCGGACAGGCTCACGTGACGAATCGCGGGGTCATCGTAGGTGGTGTAGTAGTACGTGCCCGTCTTGGCCGAGAAGCAGCTGGTGTAGAGGGTCTTCTCGAAGTCGCCGTTGCCCATGCGAGCGGCACCCTCGACCATCGCCACGCCCTCGAGCGTGCGCAGCATGCGAATCACGTTGTCGCGCTCGCCGTCCTTCTCGGGATAGTTGGCGTTGAGGAAGGCCGCCTTGACGAATCGGGAGGGCGAGTAGCAGTCGCCCGGAATGCCACGCATGCCGGCACCGGCGCCGTAAGGAGCGAGCTTGGCACCGCGCCACGTGGCCTCTCCGGGGAAGTCGTTCGTGGCCGTAATGTAGCTGCGCAGGTTCTCGAGGTGCCACTCGAGCGAGGGCTGGTTGGCGAGCACGTCAACGGGGTCATCGAGCACATGCACGCCGTCCTCGCGCGCCTCGACCACGATGCTGCGGGAGGCATCGCCGATGATCCAGTGCAGGTACGAGACGCCCAGACCCTCACCCGCCGAGGCACCCACGATGGTCACGTCCCTCAACGCCGCCTCCGCCTCGTCCACGCTCGAGAAGCTCGCGGCAACCCACAGCGGGAACTCGTAGGCGCACACGTTGGTGCGGCCCTCCTCGGGAGCGTCGGCATAGGCCGCGTAGCCCGGGAAGTTGAGGCCCGCCACGGCCAGGCCCGCGTCGTTTCCGCAATCGAAGAACATGGGGTAGTTGAGATAGTCAACGCACATGCCAATGGCGGCATGGGCGGCCGGGGCATCATCAAGGAACTGGTAGCGGACCGGGAACCCCTTGGGCATGATGCGGACGCGCTCGCCGTAGCCGCAGCTCCAGTCGAGGTTGCGGCCAAAGTACATCTCGCCGTCCTTGCCGGTAAACCTAACACCCGTGCACATGGGCACTCCCTTCGTTGCGCGTTCGTGCCTGCCACCGATGCCACAAATCGCGTCGACGGCAGGCGCAGGCGCTCGTTGTACACAACGTTTCTACCCGCCCATGCGCCCGGGCATCGACGCTTCACCGAGTCCGCACACGGACGCGACGGGCCACGTGGCATACTTTGACCTACTCAAACGGAACTGAACGGCCACGCCGCTCACCGCACATCACGCACCATCGGAGCGCAAGCGCCCACCGCATCGTGCGCGCCGTGCTACCCACCATTGACGAGTGCGCCCGGCTTGGCGTCAGGGCGACCTCGCCCCTCCTCGAGCTCGAGCAGGTGGCGTACCTCGACGGCGGACGGCCCTTTGAGTACTCGGTCTCGCGCCACCCCAACGGCTACCAATTCCGCAGCATCGCAACGAGGTAGGACAAGCCCATGAACATGCCCGACGCCAGCAACGACTGGCTCGCCGAAGCCCCGCAAGACGTGCGCATCACCACCGAGCGCCTGCTCGCCGAGGTCGATGCCATGCGCGCCGAACAGGTCATCTACCCGCCGCAGGACGCCATCCTGCGCGCGCTTTCGCTCACCGCCCCCGCCAACGTGCGCGTCGTGATCTTGGGGCAGGACCCCTACCACGAGCAGGGCCAGGCCATGGGCCTTTCGTTCTCGGTGCAGCCGGGAACCAAGCTGCCGCCCAGCCTGCGCAACGTCTACAAGGAGATGGCCGCCGACCTGGGCTGCACGGCTCCCGCCTCGGGAGATCTTTCCTCGTGGGCGAGGCAGGGCGTGCTTCTGCTCAACACCACGCTCACGGTGGTCGAGCACAAGGCCAATGCGCACGCCAAGCTGGGATGGCGGACGCTCACCAATCACATCATCGAGCGCTGCTGCGAGCTGCCGCAGCCCGTGGTGTTCCTCGCCTGGGGTCGCTTTGCCCAGAACCTCGTCGAGGGGGCGCTCGCGCGCACTGGCGCAGGCGCCACCACGCACAAGTACTGCCTGGCAAGCACCCACCCCTCGCCCCTCTCGGCCACGCGCGCAGCAGGAGAGCTGCCCGCCTTCATGGGCTCGAGGCCCTTCTCGCGCGCCAATAAGCTGCTGGTAGACGCAGGCGCCAAGCCTATCGACTGGACAACCGCAGGCCAATAGCAGGCAAAAGGCAGCATGGCACAGGACGCCCGGCTCGGACTCGCGGCCACAGCCCGCGATCGTCACGAACCAGTACTGACCATACGGCTCGAACGCGCCCATGCGCCCCGGCATGGGCGCCGGGTTCTTGGTGCAAAAACCGATGAGGTCAACCACGTCGGGCGAGAGGTCGTAGCGGGTGACCTGCACGGGGTTGTAGGGATTGCGCACGAGCGCGTAGCCCTCGCAGATCCGCCGCTCGAGCTACTCCGGGTAGAACGCCGGGATGTCCGTGTGCATGCCCGCCTGGATGATCAAGGCCTAGCGCTCCACGGGCTCGAACAGACCCAGCCGCTCGCAGGCCCTGAAGATGCCGTCCTCGCCGGCGGGGGCCGTCACGAGGTCTGCCACGGCTTTGAGCTCGGGCGCCGCGTTGCCCATGGCCACGCCGGTCCACTCGCCGGTGAACATCGACAGGTCGTTGATACCATCGCCAAACACCACGACGTCCGCGGGTGCGCCGCCCTCGTGGGCCAGGATCTGCCTGATGCCATAGGCCTTGTCGGCCGGCTCCACGAAGATGTACTCCTTCTGGTAGCGACACCACGGAAGCGCGGGCAGCGTCTTGAGCCTGCGCTCGTCGGGCTCGTAGCAGGCGACGTTCACCTTGTAGATCTCTGGGTAGTCGCGAGGCTCGAGTCCCGGCACCACGCGCGTCTTCTGGTAGATGTCGCGCGTGAACTCCTCGAAGCGCCCGTCGGGCGTGAAGCGCGTGTCGGAGTTCTCGACCTGGATGCTCCAGGGATAGCCCTTCTCGCGACACTCGTCGACCAGCGCCACGCAGGCGTTGTGGTCGAGCGGGCGCACGCCCAGGAACTCGTCGTCGATGGTGACGCCGTAGCCGCCATCGCTCACCATGCTGTGAAAGCCCAGCTCATGCATGTAGTCGACGGCCAGCGCCTGAGCACGGCCCGTAGCGATGGCCAGGAAGTGACCGACCTCGCGCAGCCGCTCGAGCGCCTCGCGCGTGGAGTCGGGAACGCACTGATCGCCGGGCCTGCCAACGGCAAGCGTTCCGTCGATGTCAAAGAACAGGTACTTCTTGTCCATGGAAAGCGCCTCCCGCGAATCAGCCCTGAATCACTGATTCTACGAGAGGCGCTCGCACAAACCCGCATCAAACTATCGAAAACCAGCCAACGCTAGAACGTGACGTTGCCAAACTCGCTGAGCCTGAGCCCCTCGTTGTGCTCGATGGCAAAGTTGAGGTTCCACTCGCTCGTGAACAGCAGCAGCTTGCCGCCGCGCATGTCCTCGACGCGCATGGTGTCGCGCGTGAGCGACAGGGCGCGGACCTCCTTCTCGTCCATGTCGCCCTCGATCCAGCGAATCTCGGAGAAGGGCAGAGGCTGACGGTAGACCTCGACGTGGTACTCGCTCTTGAGGCGCTGCTCGAGCACCTCGAACTGTAGCACGCCCACGACGCCCACGACGACGCTCTCCATGCCGGCACCCAGCTCGCGGAAGATCTGGATGGCACCCTCCTGGGCAAGCTCCTCCATGCCCTTCACGAACTGCTTGCGCTTGAGGGTGTCGACCTGCGAGATGCGCGCGAAGTGCTCGGGGGCAAACGTAGGGATGCCCGCGAAGCGCACCGGCTGCTTGCCCGTGCAGACCGTGTCGCCAATCGAGAAGATGCCCGGGTCGAACAGGCCCACGATGTCGCCGGCATAGGCCTCGTCGACGATGGCGCGGTCGTCGGCCATCATCGAGGTGCCCGTCGCAAGCTTGAGGTTGCGCTCGCCCTGCACGTGGCGCGCCGTCATGCCGCGCTCGAACTTACCCGAGCAGATGCGCACGAAGGCGATGCGGTCGCGGTGGTTCTTGTCCATGTTGGCCTGGATCTTGAACACGAAACCCGAGAAGTCGTCACGGGTGGGCTCGACCGGCTCGCCCGAGATGACGTCGGTGTAGGAGCGCGGGGCAGGCGCCAGGCGCAGGAACTCCTTGAGGAAGGGCTCCACGCCAAAGTTGGTGAGCGCCGAGCCAAAGAACGCGGGCGAGAGCTTGCCGCAGGCAACCGCATCCAGGTCAAGCTCATCTCCGGCACCATCGAGCAGCTCGATGTCGTCCATCAGGTTGCGGTGGTTCTCCTCGCCAATGAGCTCGTCCATGGCCGGGTCTCCCAGCTCGCACTCGATCTCGGCGACCTTCTTGGAGGCGTTGGCGTGACCGTCGCCCTCGAAGGCGATGACGCGGCGGCTCTGGCGGTCGAACACGCCGCGGAAGTTGCGGCCGCTTCCGATGGGCCAGTTCATGGGGTAGGTGTTGATACCCAGGACGTTCTCGATCTCTTCCATGAGCTCGAAGGGGTCGCGCGCGTCGTGGTCGAGCTTGTTGACGAACGTGAAGATAGGGATGTGGCGCAGGGTGCAGACCTTGAAGAGCTTCTTGGTCTGGGCCTCGACGCCCTTGGCGCCGTCGATGACCATGACTGCGGCGTCGGCGGCCATAAGGGTACGGTAGGTATCCTCCGAGAAGTCCTGGTGGCCGGGGGTATCGAGGATGTTGACGCAGGCGCCGTTGTAGGTGAACTGCAGCACCGAGGAGGTAACGGAGATGCCGCGCTCCTTCTCGATGTCCATCCAGTCGGAGACCGCGTGCTTGGAGCTGCTCTTGCCCTTGACCGAGCCGGCCGTCTGGATGCTGCCGGTGTAGAGGAGGAGCTTCTCGGTAAGGGTGGTCTTGCCGGCGTCAGGGTGCGAGATGATCGCGAACGTGCGGCGGGATGAGATCTGGTCCGAAAGAGATGACATGCGGTTCCTTTGTTGCGCTTGCGCTGATGTGCCCCACGTATTGTAGCGGGTGGGGCGCACGGCACGTGTGCCAGGGGCGGTCGTGCGCCGCGTGCCCCACGTTTCCTACAGGTACGTGACGGTCTGGTCGAGGGGCTTGCGAGAGCCGTGGTTGGACAGCGGACCCGCGCCCTCGGCAACGTGGCCCAGGTCGAGCAGCATCAGGACCTCTTCGTTGGCAGGCAGGTCGAAGACCTGGGCGGCGCGGGTGGGGTCGAAGTTGTTGATCCAGCAGGAGTCGACGCCCCCGTTGGCCGCGGCGAGCGTGAGGTGCGTGGCCACGATCGTGGCGTCCTCGATGCCCGAGGTGCGCTCGCCGCCGGGATAGGTGAAGACGTCCTCGCGATCGAAGGCGACCATGAGAACCAGCGGGGCTCCGTAGCGGCAGGGCGTGAGCTCGTCGACCTTGGCAAGTGCCTCGGCAGAGCGCAGCACGTACACGTGCTGTTCCTGCAGGTTCTTGGCCGTGGGCGCCACGCGCCCAGCCTCGAGGATGTTTGCGAGCGCCTCATCGCTCACGGGCTCGCTTCCATAGCGCTTGCAGGCGTAGCGCTTGCGGATCACGTCGTTGAATTCCATGTGTGCTTCCCTTCTCGAAGTCAAAACGCGTTTGCGATCGCGGCGCGCTGGCGCTGGCGTTGGCGTTGGCGTTGGCGTTGGCGTTGGCGTTGGCGTTGGCCGAGCGTACTGCAGGTACGCTAGCCCAGCAGCTCCTTGAGCTCGTCGAGCGTCCGAACGAAGTGGATGCCCCGCTGGCGCTCGGTGGTCGAGAGGCCCATGCGAACCATCTTGGCGAGTAGCGCCTCGAGCTCATCATAGAAGCCGTTCAGGTTGTAGAGGACGCAGGGTGCCTCGATGTGTCGCAAGCACACGTTGCTGATGACCTCAGCGATTTCCTCGAGCGTGCCGGTGCCACCCGGGAAGGCGATGAAGGCGTCTCCGAGCTCGATCATCTTGGCGCGTCGCTCGGGGATGTCGCGCGTCACGATGAGGCGCGTGATGCCCTCATGCTGGAGGTCCGCCTCGATGAACTCCTGCGGCTCCACGCCCGTGACCTCGCCTCCTGCGGCGAGCACCGCGTCGGCCAGCTCGCCCATGAGGCCCGCGCGGGAGCCTCCGTAGACCAGGCTGTTACCGCTCTCACCAATCCAGGCGCCTAGCTCGCGCACCGCATCGGCGAGCGCGAGGTCGTTTCCGTGGCTTGCGCCCAGGTAGACCGTAACGTTCACTACGCCCTCCTTTTCGCCGTGGATAGGCACATGCCGCCCGCTTACAAAAGCGTTAGTTGCCCGTGCGGCACGGCCTGCTACGCTGGCTATGAGGCAAAACGCCTCGCGGCCAACTCATCCAAGGGGATGTCTTTTTGGTCATTGCTCGTTAGGGAACGGCGAATAGCAGCGCTCGAGGGCTCGTCCGCAGGCGGCCCGATGTTGTCATGCCGTTCCCTCCCGTCATTCTTACCCCCAAACCATGACAGGAAGAACAACGATGAGTAATGACTTCCCCAAGTCGAACGCCTTTGACGAATCCCTTGTTCGTGCCAAGATCATGGGCCCAACCCGCTCAAACTCTGCGAGGAGCTGCTTCGCGGCGCCACGCTCGCGCCCGGCATGATCGCGTGCGATCTGGGCAGCGGAACGGGCATCACGAGTGCCCTGCTCGCCCGCGAATATGGCCTCGACACCTACGCCGTCGACCTCTGGAGCGACCCCGAGGAGAATCGGACCTTCTTTCGCAAGCTTGGCATCGACGACACGACGATTCATCCCGCAAAGGCAGACGCCTCGCAGGGGCTCCCCTTTGCACCAGAGTTCTTTGAGTGCGTCGTGAGCATCGACTCGTACAACTACTACGGACGCGACCCGCACTACCTCGATGAGCGTCTGCTGCCCTATGTGCGTCGCGGCGGGACGCTCTACCTCGCAATTCCCGGCATGGTGCACGACTGCCACGACAATCTACCGGAATGCCTGCTTACATCCTGGACATCCGAGCAGCTGGAATACATGCACGATGCCAACTGGTGGCATGACATGCTAAGCCGCTCGCGTGGCGCCCAGATCGTCGGCATCCATGAGATGACATGCACGCGCGAGGCCTGGGCAGATTGGCTTGCCTGCGACAACGAGTACGCCGCAGGCGACCGTGCGGCCGTCGAGGCGGGCGCGCTTGACCATCTCAACACGCTCGCAATCGTGCTGCGCAAGCTGTAGCAGTTGTTTCCCGGGGTGCCACGGCCGAGCACGAGGCTGCGGCACCCCGCACGCGTGCGGCGAGGCGCTTCCGAATAGGTTCGGACCGCAGAAGCTGTCAGTGTAAACGTTTACGCGTGCGACCAGAAAGCCCCCGAGGGGCCTGGCGGCCGCCCTCGGGAGCGCCGACCGCCCCGGCTGGCGCCGAATATGGAGTTCAACACGCCCTCTAGCGCCAATGACACCCAAAATAATGAGCAATGCGATCGATTCATCGCACGCGTAAACGTTTACACTGCCAAAACCCCGCGGCCGAACCCCTCAGCACGCACACACACCACGCGCGGCAGCGTCCCTAGCCCTCGCACGCGACACGCAGACGACGCAGGAACTCCTCGCAGGTACGCGAGCGCAGCCGGTACTTCTTCCAGACCACGTACGAGCCAATCGTGACGGGCGGGTCGAGGGGAATGAACCGCAGGCTGTCATCATTGAGGTGAAACAGATGGTCGATGCTGGTTGCGCAGGCGCCACCGGCCTTAATGAGCCACGTTGCGTTACCGATGAGATCGTGCGAGCCCACGATGTTGAGATCCTCGCGCCGCAGAGCGCCACCCGACCACGCCTCGAAGTCGATGTCGCGATTGGTGGTCCTCGAACTCACGATAAGCGGCATGCGTGCCAGCACCTCGGGCGTCACCGCATCGAGACGCGCCCACTCGCTGTCCGACGCAACCACGACGCCGCTGCGGTCGCTCACCGGAAGACGAACCCACTCGTACTTCTCGAGCTTCACGGGCTCGAGAAGCAGGGCAAAGTCGAGCAGGCCACGCTCGAGCCGCTCCTCGACCGTGTCGGCATTGCCCGTAAATAACTCGCAGGTCACGTGCGGGTGCTCGCGGCGCATGGAGGCGAAAACTTCGGCAACCACGCTCATGGCCTGCGTCTCGCCCGCCCCGATGCGGATGTTGCCGGCGAGCTCGCCCCCGCGGTCCGTAATGTCGCGCTCGGTCTGGTCCACCAGCGACACGATTTCCTCGGCGCGCTGGCGCAGGCGCATGCCGTCCTCGGTGAGCACGGTCGCCCGGTTAGTGCGGTCGAACAGCGTGCAGCCAAGCTCTCGCTCGAGCTCGGCAATCTGGCGCGACAACGTGGGCTGCGTCACGTGGAGCACGTTGGCGGCCTCGGTCATGCTCTCCTCGCGGGCGACGGCCAAGAAGTAGCGAAGCGTCCTGAACTCCACGTCGATCCCCATTCATGCGCAATACGTATATCTACATAGCCGATATAGGCATTGTACATTCGCAAGCCTCGGCCACATAGTTGAACTCAAACATAGGCAGCGACGAGAACGGCAGCGAGAGATGGACGAGCGCACGAGGCAAAACCTGGCGGACGCGGGCTGCCCCAGCGTGCTGATTGACGAGTACTCGCAGCTCACGAGCCCAGAGGCCCGCATGCAGTGGTTACGCGCGTATCGCTGCGACCTGCTCGACGGCATCCACGGCGAGCAGCGCAAGCTCGACTGCCTCGACTACCTCATCTACTCGCTGCGAAACAGGGAAGAGGAGTAGCACATGGGAATCCTTAACGAGACTTACCAACTCGCCAACGGCATCAGCATCCCCAGGCTTGGCCTGGGCACCTGGCTCATGGACGACGCCGAGGCCAAGGGCGCCGTCATCGACGCCGTGAAGTGCGGCTACCGCATGATCGACACCGCCCAGGCCTACGGCAACGAGACCGGTGTTGGCGAGGGCATCCGCGCTTGCGGTGTGCCCCGCGAGCAGCTGTTTGTTGCCTCGAAGGTGGCCGCGGAGCACAAGACCTACGAAGCCGCCAAGGCCTCGATCGACGAGACGCTCGAGAAGATGGGCCTCAGCTACCTCGACCAGATGATCATCCACAGCCCGCAGCCGTGGGCCGAGGTCAACCAGTCCGAGAACCGCTACGAGCAGGGCAACCTCGAGGCCTGGCGCGCGCTTGAGGAGGCCCGGGCCGCCGGCAAGGTCCGCGTCATCGGCGTCTCGAACTTCAACGAGCACGACCTTGCGAACATCATCGACAACGCAAGCGAAAAGCCGCAGGTCAACCAGGTGCTTGCCCACATCTCCAACACGCCGCTCGGGCTCATCTCCCATTGCAAGGAGCAGGGCATCCTCGTCGAGGCCTACTCCCCCATCGCCCACGGCATGGTGCTCAATAACCCGCAGGTCGCAGAGGTCGCCAAGCACTACGACGTGAGCCCCGCCCAGCTGTGCGTGCGCTACTGCCTGCAACTGGGCCTGCTGCCGCTGCCCAAGACGGCCAACGCCGCGCACATGACCAACGACGCCGACGTCGACTTCGAGATCTCAGAGCAGGACATGGAGGCGCTCAAGGCCGCGGAGCACATCAAGGACTACGGAGACTCGAGCTTCTTCCCCGTCTACGGCGGCAAGCTGTAGGACGACAACGCGGCCCGACTCCATAAGAGCCAAGCCGAGCAACGCACGCACGAAGCAACAGCGCGCGAAACGCGCAGCAAAGAAAGGAAACCACCATGGCAAACATCAAGCAGACCGCCGGCCACGACGCCCACGGAGACTGGGCACCCGAGTTCGCCCACCTCAACGACGACATCCTCTTTGGCGAGGTCTGGAACCGCGACGACAAGCTCTCGCTCAAGCTGCGCTCCGTCGTGACCATCAGCGCGCTCATCGGCAAGGGCATCGTCGACAGCTCGCTCAAGTACCACCTGATGAGCGCCCGCAAGAACGGCGTCACCAAGTCCGAGATGGCCGAAATCCTCACTCACATCGCCTTCTACGCCGGCTGGCCCAACGCCTGGGCCGCCTTCAACATGGCCAAGGAGGTCTACGCCGACGACGCGGCCGAGGCCGAGGGCCACGGCGGCTTCTTTGGCCTGGGCGAGCCCAACGACGCCTTTGCGCAGTACTTCATTGGCCAGAGCTACCTCAAGTCCCTCACCGGCCCCGACGCCTACCTGCCCATCCACAACGTGACGTTCGAGCCGGGCTGCCGCAACAACTGGCACGTCCACCACGCCACGGCCGGCGGCGGACAGGTCCTCATTTGCGTCGAGGGCGAGGGCTGGTACCAGGAGGAGGGCAAGCCCGCCCAGAGCCTCAAGCCCGGCGACGTCGTGGAGATTCCGGCCAACGTCAAGCACTGGCACGGCGCCAAGAAGGGCTGCTGGTTCAGCCACCTCGCCTTTGGCTTCCCGGGCGAGAACTGCTCCAACGAGTGGCTCGAGCCCGTCGACGACGAGCAGTACAACGCCCTGTAACGAACACGAGTGGGACAATGGCCCCGTAGGCTCCTTGTCCCACTTTGGACAAGGAGCATGCATGAGCAGCAAGAAGACGCTGGTTGTCTACTACAGCTGGTCGAATGGCAACACCGAGAGAATCGCCGAGCAGCTGGCCAACGTCTGCGACGCCGACCTCGAGCGCATCGAGACCATCGAGCCCTACCCCGACGACTACGACGAGACGGTCGAGCAGGGCCACCGCGAGGTCAACGAGGGCGTCATGCCAGCCATCGAGGGCCTCGAGCACGATCCGGCGGACTACGACGTCATCGCCGTGGGCACGCCCACCTGGTGGTACACGATGGCCCCGGCCGTGAAGACCTTCCTGGCCGAGAACGACCTTGCGGGCAAGACGGTCGTGGCCTTCCAAACCAACGGCGGCTGGCCCGGCTCGGTCATCGACGACATCGAGGGCGCCTGCGCAGGCGCCGCGTTTGGCCCGAGCATGGAGGTCCAGTTCGACTCCACCGGCGGAGACGAGCAAGTGACACCGCAGGCAGACGTCGACGCCTGGATCGAGCGTGTCAAGGCGCTCTAGGCCGCAAACAACAGAACGGGAACGCCAAGCAAGCGCAGGGCGGCAAGGGTCCAGTCCCCTTGCCGCCCTGCGTTATCGTTTCCCTGGCAAGGGTAGATTGTCCCAAAACCGCAAAGGCACTCGAGGCGACCCATGGATTCTGAGCAACAGGCGCAACACAATGAGACGCGGGGGCTCGCGCGCGAGCTTCTCGGCCACGCGCGCAGCTTCTTTAGGCGCACGTTCAACATTCGGGAGGGTCGCGCACCCTACGCCGTCATCCGCAAGCGTTTCGTGAACGGCGCCCGCCTCAACGGGACACACCTGTGCATCCTCATCGTGGCGATGCTCATCGCCTGCATCGGCCTCGACACGAACTCCGACATCGCCATCGTTGGCGCCATGCTCATCTGCCCGCTCATGGGGTCGGTGCTCGCCATGGCCTACGGCGTCGCCACGCTCGACCGCCGCCTCACGGCAGAGGCCGTCGCGGGACTCGTCGTGCAGATGGCGCTCTGCCTCGTGACCTCGACGATCTACTTCAGGCTCTCGCCCATCGCCTCGACCACGGCAGCCCTCGTCGACAACTCGACCCCCACGGTCTGGGACCTTTCCATCGCCCTGGCCGGAGGCTTCGCGGGCGGCCTGGGCAACTCGCGCAACCAGGAGCCCGCAACGCTCATCTCGGGCGTCGCCGTGGCCACGGCCCTCATGCCGCCGCTGTGCGCCGCGGGCTACGGCATCTCGATCTCGGACGCGTCGTTCTTCCTCGCCGCCCTCTACGAGTTTGGCATTAACGTGGTCTTCATCGCGCTCGCAGCCGAGGCGGTGCTGTTGGCGCTTCGCGTGCCGCTCCACCGCGACCTCAACGACGACGGCATCGTCGACCCCGAGGAGGCCTGGCTCACCGACAAGCTCTCGCGCAGGGTGCGCCGCTGCGTGGTTCTGGGAACCATCGTCTTCGCCATCCCCTGCGTGGCACTCACGGCAGGCTCGATTGGCTCTGCGAGCGAGGGCGTCGAGGACGGCTACGGCGTCACGGAGACGACGCGCGAGCTCCAGGCGATTCTCCCCGGCTTCGAGAACTATACGGTTGGCGTGGACGTCTCCTCTGGCAGCGGGGATGACGGGGCCGTCACGCGGCAGACCGTCGCCCGCGTAGCCACCGACGAGCCGCTCGACGCACACGAGCGAGAAACCGCCGAGAAGCTCATCCGCCTCAACGTTCCCCAGCTCGATCGCGTGGAGTTCACCCCGTAGCCTTGCGGCAGACCCTAGCGACGAGGGGCCGCGAGCATGGCCGCGCGCCACCGGCTAGCGGCGAGGGGACGCGAGCCCCTCGCACCGAAAGACCTTGCTCGCCACGGCCTCGTACTCGGCCGCCTTACGTGCCTTCCTCATGGCGCGCTCTATCGCGCGCGGATTGGCAAAGAGGCCCTTCGCGTAGCTCCACCACTCCTTCATCCGAAAGACGGCGTTGCCACCCATCTCGGCCTCATAGGCGCCATAGAGCTCGTCGTGGAAGCGCTCGAGCTCGGGCATCGAGGCGGCGGGGCCTCCCCCGATCATGCGCGCAAGGGCGGGATTGCCCACGAGGCCCCGGCCAAGCATCACGTGGCGCGTCTGCGGGAACGCCGCCACCAGGCTCGCGAAGTCGCCGGCCGAGAAGATGTCGCCGTTGTACGCCACGGGAAACGGCGCCCTCGCCAGCGCCTCGCCGTAGGCCTCCCTCCGCACGGCGCCCCGGTAGTAGTCCTCCCTCACGCGCGGGTGCACGATGAGCTCGGCCAGGGGAAGGCGGCAGTACAGCGCGAGGATCTCATCGAACTCGTCGTCCGAGGCAAAGCCGATCCTCGTCTTGACCGAGACGGGCAGCGGCGACCTCTCGCAGACGTCTTGGAGAAGCGCCTCGAGGGCGGGCAGGTCGCGCAGGAGCCCCGCCCCTCGGCCCTTGCCCGTCACCGTGCCCGACGGGTACCCCACGTTGAGGTTGACCTCCGCATAGCCCATCTCGGCAAGCAGCCCGGCCGCCCAGACGAACTCGTCGGCATCCTTGGTGAGCAGCTGCGGGACCACGTCGAGGTCGCGGTCGCCCTCCTGGCAGAGCTCCCTGGCATAGCGGCTCGCAAAGGGGTGTCCCACGCGCGGCGGAATGAGGAAGGGCGTGTAGTAGCGGTCGAGTCTCCCAGCAGCGGGCATGGACTGCGCGGAACACGTGCCCCGTCACGCCCTCCATGGGCGCCAGCGACAAGATCATGCCAACCCCCTACGCCCGGGCGTGGTCGAGGTAGCCGCGCACGCTGTAGTGATTCGCCCCGTCCGAGGCGGGGTTGCCCGAGCCGCCAACGACGCCCAGGTAGCCCTCGGGGATCTGCTGGCCCTTCTCGCCCACCACCACGGCGTACCAGTGGCCCCACTCGTGAGTGGGCTTGCGCAGCTGGCAGGCCAGGGTGAGCTTGGTCTCGCCCTCCACGCGAAAGAACGCGCCGCCGTCGCGCAGGGCGGCCAAGCGCTCGCCGTCGATCCAGAAGCACATGAACGGTGCCTCGAACGAGTCGGTGGGGGCGTCCGCCTCGCTGTTGTAGACGTAGCAGAAGAGCGCCCGGTCATGGCCGCGGGCCAGCAGATCGACCTCGCTCGCCTTGAGCTTGAAGTAGACGGTGGTGATGGCGCCGGGCTTGTCGCCCTCCTCGCGCACGTCGGTCACGGCGGTCTTCACCTGGAAGAAGAACGTCTCGGGTACCACCGAGGGGTTCTCGAGGCGGGCCTTGAGGTTGAGAGACACGACGTCGATGCCCATGTCTGCAGGCGGGCGCAGCGCGTCGAGGCCGTTGCGATACAGCGAGCTCATGAGCTGGTACTCGCCGGTGTAGCCGTTGTAGAGCAGGTCAAAGAAGTTCTGGGCCATGGGTCCTCCCTGGAGGTTCATCAATGGTTTAACAGTAGCGCACGGCAAGCAACAGGAGGGGCCGAAGCCCCATGACAGGGGGACGTGCTTTTTGTCATATGACAGAGGACCCGTCCCCTCTGTCATGCCCCGCCATGAGTTTGTCTTGCGCGCGCTATCGCTTCCAGTCCGAGAAGTAGGGGCCAAGGGTGCCGGCGGCGGTGCGGGCAAGGGCGCCCGCACGCTTGAGCACCTCGGCGCGCAGGTCGTCGTCGCGCAGCACCGTCTGGACGATAAGCGCCTTCGCGAGTTCGGCCTCGCTCGCGACCGCGTTGCTCTCCCACAGGTCGCAGATGGCGTTCGTGCTCTCGAGTGCCCACTTGTACTCGCGATTTGAGCTGGCGGCGAGCATGCCGCTGGGGTTGTGCCTCACCTCCCAGACAAAGGTTTGGGCGGGATTCTCGATCACGGCACGCCTGGCAAGGGCCTCGCTCCCAAGGGCCGCGGCGTCGTCCCATTCCTCGCCCGTGTGCAGGCGGTACTCGGTACGCGTGGGCAGCACGCGGGCGAGTTCTCCCGTAACGGCGAGCAGCTCGTCCTCGTGACCGCGCAGAAGCGGGAACTCCTCGAACCCCTTGCGCCGCAAGCACTCGAGCTCCTCGGCGTGGGAGGCATCGCGCGCCTCCCGCCCGCGCGACGCCCTCGCCCGCTCAAGGCGCTCGACAAGACCCGAGCGCCCCCCCGCGGCGGCCGCCCCGCGCCCGCGGCTCGCGTCCTCGAGCGCGGACGCCCTCCTCGCCCCCTTACGCAACGTCGGCGGCATGGACGGCCTCCCAGTTCTGCTCGAACGTCGCGCCGGGACCAAGGCAGCGGCCCTCAAGGTCGCAGTCGGGGCAGAAGCACACGTTGCCGCGAGAGTCAATGCAGTAGTCCACGGGATCGATCTCCTCCCAGCCGTCGAGCGCGCAATCGGACGGGTCAGCCCCCATCTCCTCACTCAGGAGGCATGCCTCGTAGCTCGGGTGGCTCTCGAGCACGTAGGCAGGCTCGCAGACGCCACGCTGGCCGCGCTCGAAGTACCACCAGCTGCCGGCCGGCGTCTCGAGCAGGCTCGAAGGGGTGCGGTTGGCGCGCAGCGAGAAGTAGCGAGCCGTGGCCTCGTCCTGGAAGCCAAGCACAAGCTGGCGGTCGCAGTTGCCAATGATCGAGTTGGCCTCGGCCTGGCCGTAGCAGGCCTCGAGCTGGCTCACCGTCTGGCAGATGACGGTGCAGCTGATCTCGCGGCTGCGCACCACGGACAGCACGCGGTCGAACCCCGGCAGCGTGAGGTTCGCGAAGTCGTCGAGCATGAAGCGCACGGGCACCGGGAGGCGGCCGCCCTCGCACTCCGTGTCGGCGAAGTCGCACAGGGTCGAGAAGGCCTGGCGCACAAAGAGGCTCGTGAGCGGCACCAGACTGTCGTCGAGGTCGTCCATCGTCACGAAGGCGGCGGTCTTGCTCACGCCCAGCTCGCGGAAGTTGAGCTGGCGGGGGTTGCGGAACGACGCGAGGGCGCTGTCGAACGTCAGCGGCAGGAGGTTTGCCGCGATGATGCCCATGATGCTCGCGTGCATCCTCTCGGCGCGCGCCGTGGCCTTGGCGCGGCGATAGAGCGACACGGCGTAGGACTCGGGGTCCTGGCGGCGCAAGTCGCGGAAGAGCTCGTCGGCATCGCCCGCGCAGGCGGCCTCGAAGACCTTGACGACCGAGGCCGTGTTCCACTCGTGGTCGGGCAGCGCCTCGAAGACGTAGGCGATGTAGCTCGCGAGGTAGTTGGCCGAGGCAACGCCCCAGAAGGGATCGTTGCCCATGCCGTCCTTGGAGCAGATGGCGCTCGCGATGGCGATGATGTCCTGCGCGAGCGGCTTGCCGTGGCTCCAGCGCACGTTGTTGAGCGGGTCGTAGCCGATGGTGCCCTCCATCGTGGTGAAGTCGATGGTCTCGACCTCGTAGCCCTGGCTACGCAGGTAGGGGCCCATCTCGGAGGCGAGGCGGCCCTTCGAGTCGAGCACGACGTAGGAGCCGCGCGCCTCGAGCAGGTTGGGCTTGAGGTGGTTGCGGGTCTTGCCGCCGCCCGAGCAGCCCAGGACGAGCACGTTGTTGTTGAGGCCCGTCTCCCACGAGTCGAGCGGGGAGGTGCGATTGGCGGTGAGGATGAGGTCTCCCGCGTGGGCGGAGCGGTCCTCGGAGGTGGTGGCGATGGTGTTGATCATGGTGGTTCTCGCAATCTGCGTGACGTGCACGCGTTGGTGTTTGTGCTGGTAGATGTGGTGCGCTGCGGTGGCCGGCGTAGCGCCTAGAGGGTCGTGACGGCGCGGTCGGCGAGGCCCGCCTCGACGGCGGCCGTGGCCTCGAAGTAGGTGTCGCGCGAGGTGAGCTCGAAGACCTGCTCCAGCGACATGCCGCTGTGGCGCGAGATGACCTCGGCCGTGATGTCACGGATGCGCATGAGGTCGTCGGCGCGGGCCTTGACCGAAAGCGCGCTGCCGCCGATGCCCCCACCGATGAGCGGGTCGTGAATCATGACGCGGCTGTGGGGCAGCATCTCGCGCTCATCGCCGGCGATGAACAGCAGCGCGCCCATACTCGCCGCCATTCCCAGGCAGACGGTACGGATGGGGCAGCTCACGGCCCGCATGGCGTCATAGAGGGCAAGGCCGCTCTGGACCTCACCGCCCGGGCTGTTGATGTAGAGCGTGATGAGCGCCTTGGCGTCCTGTCGCTGCAGGTAGATGAGGCCGCGAATGACGGCGGCGCAGGACTCGGCATCGACGGCACAGGTGAGCTCGAGCTCGCGGGAGGCGAGCATCTCGTCGCGGATGTCGAAGCGGGTGATGCCCTCGGCGGTCTCGCGCAGGACCTGCGGGACGTAGGTGATGGAGTTGCACATGGCGGTTCCTTTCGCAATTGGCGTGCATGGGTATGCGGCAGGGGCCAGCGACACCGCCATGGCCATCTTGCGGCACAGCGGTATGCGTCATCGGCTCTCGCCATCTATGCGGTTGGGTTCCCTTGAATTGTTTGGCGCCAACTCCAGATGCCGACTTGCACCGTCGGGGCGCGATCGCTCCCTCAACTCCATGCGCCGACGTGCGCCTTCGGGAGGGAGAACGTATGGTTGCACTCTAGCATGCCGCCCTGGATGGAGCAAGAGATTTTTGCACGCTATCGGACATTAATCGTAGATAGCGACAAGCGGCCTGTGGGAAGTATGACGGGGTATAAGCGGGGGTGCCCAACGCGGCATGCGGCACGCGCCAAGACGAGCGGCAGGGCATCCCGCTCCGCCGTGCGATGGCATAATGCCCCGTAGCCCACCCCGACAACCTGGAGGAGACCATGACGGAATTTCGACCGATGCGCAGGAAGAGCCGCGCCATCACCGACGACGAGGCCCGCGAACTGCTGCTTAACGAAAAGCGCGGGGTGCTTGCCGTAAACGGCGACGAAGGCTACCCCTTTGCGCTGCCGCTCGACTACCTCTACGAGCCGGGCGAGAACCGCATCTACTTCCACGGCGCCAAGCAGGGTCACAAGGTCGATGCGCTCGCCAAGAGCGACAAGGTCTGCTTCACCGTCTTTGGCGGCGACTTCCACAAGGAGGGCGAGTGGGCGCCCTACGTGCGCAGCACGGTTGTCTTTGGCCGCTGCCATCTCGAGAACGACCCCGAGCTCGCCGTCCAGAAGGTCCGCAAGCTCGCGCTTCGCTACTACCCCACCGCCGAGGAGGTCGAGGCAGAAATCGCAAGCGGTATCGCCGGCATGCAGCTCTACGTCATCGAGATCGAGCACCTCACGGGCAAGCAGATCAAGGAGAAGTAGGAAGTACAGGCTCCAACAGCAGTTTTTGCGTCAAGTCGGTAACCTCTTTGGCACCCGCTGAGTAGCACCGCTTTTGTTCCCGCAAAACCGCAGGTAGAGAGCGAGCGCATTCTTGCCTATTCGGCCAAACGATGGTTAGGTTACCTATTTGATGCACTTTTTTATAAGGGACAGCCACGGACACGCCCCAAGGTCCATCACGAGGCACGAATAAGGGCCCGGAGTCGCAAGCGGCGCGGCTCCGGGCCCTTATTCGTCAAACGATTTCAGCGGTCTAGTGCCTCATGCGGCTCGAGACGATGCGGCAAGCGCCCGTTACGGTGTAGCCGCCGGCGCTCGCGGGAACGAGGCACGACTCGGTGAAGCCCAGGTGCACGCTACCCTCGGCGGAGGACACCTCGCACTCGCCCGCAACACAGGTCAGCACGCGATAGCAGCCGTTCATCTCCTCAGTGAAGCTCTCCGGGATGTCGTGGATGTCGATGACGAACAGGTCGTCGTCGGCGGTGCCGCGCACGGTCTTGGCGGGAGCCGCGGCATCGAAGGCGCCCAGGTGAAGGGGCTCGGGCTGGGGACGCACGTCGAGCACGTCAAAGCCCTTCTCGACATGGAGCTCGCGGCCGCGGCCCCAGTCGCACAGGCGATAGGTCGTAAAGCCCAGCGTGCCAATCTCGACGGCGAAGATGCCCGCACCATAGGCGTGCAGCGTGCCAGAGGGCACGACGATGAAGTCGCCCTCGGTAACGGCGACGCGGCGGCCGTACTTGTCGCCAATGGTGTCGTCGGCGGCAGCGGCGCGCAGGGCCTCGACGTCGTCGGTGATCGAGCCCGCGATGAGCGTGGCACCCGGATCGGCCTCGAACACGTACCAGGCCTCGGCCTTCTCGTGATCGTCCTCGTGCTCCTGGGCATAGGCCTCGTTGGGGTGCACCTGCACCGAGACGGTCTCCTTGGAGTCGAGCAGCAGCGTCTGGGTCACGCCGTCATCGTCGGAGTCGCCGATGACCTCGGCATGGTGCGTGCGGATGAGCTCGTCGAGCGGGGTGCCGTCGTACTCGCCGCCCTTGACCGAGGTAACCATGCCGCGGTGAGCGGTGAGGTCAAAGCTCTCGCCGTAGAGGGTGTCGCCCTCAAGGCCACGAGCCTTGTTGATGCGGTCGCCCGACCAGATGGGTGCGATGTAGTTGGTGTTGAACAGAAGCGGGCCCATGCGATGCCTCCCGAGTTGGATTTGGCGGCCTTATCGGCCTTGGCATTAGTATAAGTCATTACATAGCAGCACGCTTACTAATGGCTTATCTAACATATGAGCGCACGAATAGAGCGGCAGGCGGAGGTACGCAGCACCAGAAGACAAGTTCGGGAAGCCGTAGCCCCAACGCCTCGCCTAACGGCGCCAGCTTGCAAAGCAAAAGCTCATTCGCTTGGCAGGCGGGCCGGACGTATTTCCAAACCCGCCCGTCATAGCCCAAGAACTTCTGCGCGAGAACCACGAGCGCTGCCATTGCCTCTCGTAAATTTGCCGGCCACCGCAACCAGTTCGACGCCCGCTCCAACTGAATCGAGCAGCTCATCAACGCCGCAGGGCAGCTCTGCCTGCTGTTGGCCCTGCTGCTCGCGCACTAGAACCCGCGGCCCGGCAGCAGCAAGCACCGGCGACACGATGCCGCCCCGATTGCGAGCCTAGCGCCCCAACCCGTCGTCAACGCCAATAACGTGCAGGTCGTCGCCATCGACGGTAAACGACACGTCAAGCCCCGCGTAGGCCAGGTGGTAGACGCGCTCGGGCTCGTGCTTGCTGCCCGCGCGCCGCGGGTCTTGGCGCAGCACCTCGATGAGTCCCTCGACCTTCTCGGCAGGAACGCGGGAGCGCGGGCCCTCCGGGAAGTCAACGGCCAGCTCGTGCCAGGGATTCTCGTCAATCCATCCGCCCGTGGCGTCTGGGTGGCAGTCCGCAAAGGGAATGTAGGGCTTGATGTCGTAGATGGGCGTGCGGTCGCGCAGGTCGGCGCCCAAGACGTGAATGACGGGGCCCGCGTCCGTGAGCTCGACATGGTCAAGCCTCACGCAGGTGAGGCCCAGGCCGTTGGGCCTGAAGGGGCTCCTCGTGGCAAAGACACCCACGCGCTCGCTGCCGCCCAGGCGCGGGGGCCGCACGGTCTTGGACCACTTGGCAGGCGCCGCAACGCGCTCGGCGGCGGAGGCGTCGGCCGCAGCGTCGGCAGCGGCACCACCCGACACGCCGTTCTCGAACTGCCAGATAAGCCACAGGTGCGAGAAGCACTCGAGCCCCGAGACGGCCGCCGCACTGGCGTACGCCGGCTCGAAGACGATGCGTCCCTGCAGGTGAGGGGCCAGAAAGCTGTTGCGCGGGATGCCAAACTTCTGTGGCAGGTCCGTGCGTATGTGGGCGATGGGTTCCATGGACACGATTGTAGCGTCCCCGGTCCAGAGCGAGAAAATGGCTCCGGAGAACCTACATCCGAGGCAGCATCGCGTCATGACACCAGAACAGTTCGACAAAGCGACAAGCCACTGGACCAGCAGGGAGGCCAACGCCAAGCGCATGCCCCAGCACCTCGGCAATCTGGCTGCGGCACGAGTTGTGCACGCAGACAAACACCACGCGCGGCCTACTCACCGCGCACCAGCTCCTGATAGTTGGTGCCCCACGTCACCATCGACTCGATGAGCGGCATGAGCGAGGCGCCTAGCTCGGTCAGCGAGTACTCCGTGCGGACCGGTGTCTCGGGGACGACCTCGCGGTTGATGAGCCCCGCGACCTCCATCTCCTTGAGGTTCGACGACAGCACCTTCTGGCTGATGCCCGAAATGGCGCGGCGCAGCTCGTTGAAGCCAAACGGCCTCACCTCGAGCTGCTGAATCACGCAGATCTTCCACTTGTTGCCAAACAGCTGAAAGCACGTTACCACCGGGCACGGCGGCAGCTCGTCCTTGGTAAGCATGGGTCTCCCTTCCTCACGCTGTAATATCCCACGGCGCGCCCAGGCTGAAACCTAGTCACCTTTAGGTAACTAGGTAATAGATTTGTGCGCTCTTTTGCGAGCCGCACGCCTCGTCCATCCTTATATCGTGCGAGAAGTGCCAAAGGAGATGCCGTCGTTGGCCCAAATGCCGCGAGTTCAGTGGCGTGCGCAACTACATTGCCCTCGTGGGCAAGAAGGGCCCCAGCCTCGACGAGGATTGCGGCTACTGGGGCGAAAAGCTCGTGCTTCTTGCTCAACAGCTGGGCCTCAACACCTGCTGGGTGGGCATGACGTTCAAGAGGGTCAAGGGTGCCTTTGAGGTGGCACTAGACGAGAAGCTCTGCATCGTGATCTCGCTGGGGTACGGCACCACGCAGGGCGTTGTGCACAAGGTCAAGGCCACCAGCGAGGTCTCGAACGTGACCGAGAGCTCCCCCGCGTGGTTCCGCCGCGGCGTCGAGGCCGCCCTGCTCGCCCCCACGGCCATGAACCAGCAGAAGTTCACCCTCACGCTTGCGGGCAACAAAGTGCAGGCTAAGGCCGCAACGGCATTCTTCTCCAAGGTCGACCTGGGCATCGTCAAGTACCACTTCGAGGTTGCCGCCGGCGCGGAGAACTTCACCTGGGCCTAGCGACGCAAGCGGAGGCGACAGCCACATGGCCACCGCCTCCGCCATCTTGGGACAATAGAACCCGGAGCTATTCTGTCCCACTTTATCTGCGGTTTTATCAAAGGCTGGGGCAATAGCCCGCGGGCTCATTGTTCCAGCCTTGCTGCTTAGTGCATGAAGACCATGAGCAGGGTGCCCGCCACGATGAGGAGCAGGCCGCCCGCCGAGCCAACCGCGAAGACCATGAGCCAGGCAAAGACGAGCACCACGATGGTGCGAATGGCGGTGGCAACCGTCGAGTCGGTCTTACGGATGCCACACTTGGCAAGGATGGCCGTGATGCCCGCGAAGAACGCGGAGCCGCACGCGAACGCAATCCACATGAAGGGCCCCTCGGATCAGGTTGGATGCCGGCAATCGCCTACCAGCATAGTCCCGCTGCAGGCGCGGAAATCCTAAACGATCCTTTACCGTGAGCTGCTACCGGTTGTTATAACCGCCTATGGTGCGCAAACACCCACGGGGAGGGCCCATGATCTTCTACTTCAGTGCAACAGGAAACTGCCGCTACGTGGCACAGCAGCTTGATGACGACATTCGCAGCATCCCTCAGGAGATGCGCCGCGGGGACGAGCTGTCCTACGCAGACGACGCATTGGCATTGTCTATCCCATCTACGGGCACATGATGCCCCACATGGTACGCGCGCTCATCCGCCGCGCGCATTCGCAGCGACATCGAGGCGCGCAGGCGCTGGACCGAGCCGGTAAGCGACGAGGACCGCGCCGCGCACGTGCAGTTCCTCAACCGCGGCGTCAAGTTTGAGCCCGAGGACCTGGGAGGCTTCCTCGCGATCGACGCCAACGCCTGCAAGGGCTGCAGCATCTGCACGCGCGCTGGCACAACGAGCACGCGACCCTGGCCCAGATCATGGCCGCCAACTCGGGCGAGTAGGACGCGCCGAACGCACACAAGAGAGGGGCGCCGCGAACGCGCCGCAGCACCCCTCTCGCACCATTTAAGTGCTGGTAGATAAGCTAGCGCTTGGAGGCGACGAAGCCACTTGCGAGAACGATGACGCCCGTGAGCGCAGCCGCGAGCGGAAGCGCGGCATTGAGGGCGTCGCCCGTTGCGGGAAGCTGGGACTTGGTGCCCTTCTTGTTGGCAGCCTGCTGGGGCTTCTTGTCTCCGCCATTGTCGTTGCCGCCGCCGTTGCCGGAGTTGTTGCCCGCAGGCTTCTGCTCGGGGAGCTTGGCAAGCACGGTGCTGGCCTGCTCAATCTCCTCCCGAGCCGCGGCATCGGCAAAGTACTTGCTGCAGCCACTGCAGACCCAATACTCGATGTTGCCCTCGGCCTCGGTCGTTGCGGCCTTGGCCTCGACGTGCTCGAGATGCGCGTGGTTGGTGGGGTCAGGGACGCCATACTCGGTCTGGCAGAGGTCGCAGAGCGGGCCCGCTGCGCAGGTAGCAAGCCCACCGGAGTGGTTGAGACAGGTGAGCGTGCCATTACCGACATTGAAGGTGCCCAGGACGTTCACAACTCCATCGTTTCTCAGGTCGAGGCCGTCACCCACGATGAGCGAGGCGCCCTCGGGAATGGTGAGGGAGGCGTTGCGGTCGATGAAATTGTTGACATTGGTCACCGCGTCGCCAATGACAGTACCCACGTTGTTGTTGAAGACCACGCTGTTGGTGATGGTACCGGTAACGCCCTCTCCGCTGGTGCTCTTGAGGTCGAGCCAAGAGAAATCGGCGGTGATGTCGCCCCAGGCCCTGATGGCCTCGTCACCGCTCTCGGCCCTAGCGATGATGGTGCTGTTCTTGATGTCGACATCGCCCTTGGAGAAGAGCGCAACGTCGTTGTTGGGAACCGCCTGAATGAGCGCGCCGTCAGCGGCGAGGTTGCCCTCGGCCCAAAGGGCGCAGCCGCCGCTCTCGAGGTTCACGAACGCACCAGCGCCGGCCTTGAAATCTCCCCTTGAATAGATGGCCTGCCAAGAGCCGGAAGCGTCGATGGTGCCACCGTTCTCAACGGTGACGGAGTCGGCAGCAACGCCGCTCGCGGCCTTGCTCTCGGCATCAATACGCGCCCCCTCGCCCGAGACGGTGAGGGCACCAACGTTGAGACCCGCGCCGTTGGCCCTGGCAACGACCTTAGCGTTGTCGAGAACGTCAACACCGCCATAGCTCACAATGGCGTCGCCGTTGTAATCAGGGTTGGTGCAGGGCCTGGCCTCGGCCTCGAGGTAGCTGTTGCCCTCGAGCCTCAGGTTTGCAGAGAACATCTCAAGGCCGGCCACATAGCTACCGGATGCCAAATTGGGATTGTCGTGCAGGCAATAGAGCTTGGCACCGTCCTTGAGCGTGAGGGAGCCGCCATTCTCCACCTGCAGCGGGGCATAGTCCTTCGTGGCGATGAACCTAACCTCGGCAGAGCCATCGATGACGCACGCGCCATTGAACTCGTTGCTGTTGGTGGGAACGTTCACGGTGACCTTCGCATCGGTGATGTGAAGCTTGGCGTCCGCGCCCCCGGAGGAACCAACGTACTGGGCATTCACTGAGCCGGCGCCAAAGATGGTGAGATCACGGGCAATGAGCTTGTTCACGGTATTTGAGCTGCCCGCGGCTGTCTCGACGCTCACGCGCGTGAAGTAGCCGCTGTTCTGGATGTTGATGCCATCCGAAAGCGTCGCGCCGTTCAGGCGAATGTTGAAGGCGTCGGTTGGCTTGGAAGAGTTGATGATGGTGACGGACTTGTTCGTGAGGCCCGTAAGCTCGTAGACCACGTCGGTCTTGGACAGAAGGATGCGCGCGTCCTCGATCTTGTAGCAGTAGTCGCTCGAGGTGCCTTCGCTGCCGTCCGCCTTGTAATAGCCGTTCGCCGTGTTGGCAACGTCAATCATCGCCACGGGCAGGCCGTCTGCAAGCGCCGGCGTTTGCAGGCACACGAGCACCGCGAATAGCATGGCGAACAATGCGGCCAATCTCTTACTCATGGTTGTCTCCCACTGGTTGGCTGCTACGTTTTGGCTACGTTTACCTGGTAGTTCTTATGCGTGTTCTTAAGGCAGCCTAAAGAGATGCCACCTCCCACCATGTTGCGACATTCGAGGGGGGGGTAGAAATGCCGTTTGGGAGCCAAAACGGCACCTGCGCTCATTTAGGCGGTAGGCGGCAGTCCGCAAATAAAAGTCACGTCAAGTCGGTAACCTCTGGCGAGAACGGCGAGCAGCTCCCCCGTTTCGCCATTCGTCACCCGGGCTTTTGCCGCCAGACAACAGCGTCTACTCGGCAAGGCCCAAGTAGGTTACCAATTTGACGATGTTTTTGGGGTCGCGGCCATCCGCACGCACCAATCGGCAAGCAGACACCCGCAGAGGGTCAACGCCGAAAGGCACACGTGCCGCCCATCGCCCCAGCTAGAGGTAGCGGCCGGTAACGCTCTCGGGGCACGCGGCGACCTGCGCGGGCGTGCCGCACGCAACGATGCGGCCACCGGCCTCGCCGCCACCCGGACCCATGTCGATCACGTAGTCCGCGTTGTTGATGAAATCGAGGTCGTGCTCGACCACCACAACCGTGGCCCCCTGCTCAACCAGGCGCTGGAACACCCGCAGCAGAGTCTCGACGTCGCGCGGATGAAGGCCAATCGTAGGCTCGTCGAACACGAACACGGCATCGTCCTGGCCGCGGCCCATCTCGCTTGCGAGCTTGAGACGCTGCGCCTCGCCGCCCGAAAGCGCAGGCGTTGCCTCGCCGAGCGTAAGGTAGCCAAGCCCCAGGTCGTGCAGGGTCTGCAGCTTTTCGCGAGCGCGTTTGAGGTCGACCACGTGCGGCAGGGCCTCGTCGACCGACAGGCTCATGAGTTGCGGCAACGATAGTGCCTCGCCCTTGGCCCGACTCTTCTCAATGCGCTTGATTGTGCCGGCGAGCGTGCCATAGCGCGTGCCCCGGCAATCGGGACAGGCTATGTCGACGTCGGGCAGAAACTGCACGTCGAGCGAGATCTGGCCCGTTCCGTCGCAGGTAGGGCACCTGAGGCTGCCCGTGTTGTACGAAAAGGCGCCCGGCTTGAGCCCAGCTTCGCGCGCCGCATCGGTGCGCGCATAGGCGCGGCGCAAGTCGTCGAGCACGCCGCTGTAGGTGGCGACGGTCGAGCGTACGTTAATGCCAATGGGCGTGGCGTCGATGAGGTTCGCGCGACTGATGCCCGCCGCCTCGAGCGCGGTAACGTGCGACGGCAGCGGCTCGCCCGCCGCAGTTGCCGTAAGCGCCGGGATGAGCGTCTCGAGCACGAGCGTGGTCTTGCCCGAGCCCGACACGCCCGTCACGGCCACGAGCCTGCCCTTGGGAATGTCAACGACGAACTGCCTCACGGTATGCAGCCCGCTCGACTCGAGATGAATGCGTCCCAGGTCAAACATGGCGTCGGCACTTGCCTGGGACCGCGCCACCACGCGGGAGTCGCCACGGAGGTACGGGCCGATGAGCGAGGCCGGATTGCCCGCGAGCTGCTCCACGCTTCCCTGCGCCACCACGGTGCCGCCGCCCGCCCCCGCAGCTGGTCCCATCTCGATGAGGTGGTCTGCCTGGGCCAGGAGGCGCGTGTCATGGTCGACCATCACCACCGAGTTGCCGTCGGCGATGAGGTCGCGCATGACGCCAAGCAGGCCGTCGATGTTTACCGGATGCAAGCCAATCGAGGGCTCGTCCATCACATAGAGCACGCCCGTGGTACGGTTGCGCACCGAGCGCGCGAGCTGCACGCGTTGGCGCTCGCCGGTCGAAAGCGTGGACCCCGCGCGGTCGAGCGAGAGGTAGCCCAGGCCCAGCTGTAGCAGCCGATGGGCCGTGCTCTCAAACGAATCGCAGATGGAGGCCGCCATGGGACGCATCTCCTCGGGAAGCGAGGCGGGCACGCCGGCCACCCAGGCCACCGCCTCGTCGAGCGTCATAGCCGTGGCCTGCGCCAAGTTGATGCCGCGCACGAGAGGCCCACGCGCCGCGGCCGACAGACGGGAGCCGCCACAGTCGGGGCACGGGCCCTCGGTGAGGTACTTGGCCACGCGCTTGAGGCCCTTCTCGTCCTTGGCCTTGGCAAGCGCGTTCTCCACGGTTCGCACCGCGTTGAAGTAGGTAAAGTCGAGCTCGGCGAAGTTGTCACCCTTCTTGGCCTTGTACAGGATGTGCTTCTTCTCGGCCGGGCCATCGAAGACGATGGCGCGCTCGGCATCCGTGAGCTCGCTAAACGGCACGTTGGTGCGCACGCCCATGGCTCCGCAGATCTGCTTCATGAGGTCCCACATGAGCGAGCCCCACACCACCACGGCTCCGTCGTCGATGCTCTTTGACTCGTCGGGCACGAGGGCCGCGCGGTTCACGGTGCGTGCGATGCCGGTTCCGCCGCAGGTGGGACAGGCGCCGCCGCTGTTGAAGGCAAGCTCCTCGGCGCCGGGACCATAGAACGTGCCGCCGCACTCGGGGCAGGTGATGGGCAGCTCGGCCGCAACGTTGAGGGTGGGAGGCACGTGGGCGCCGCAGTGTGGGCACATGTGGCTGCCCACGCGCGAGAAGAGCAGGCGCAGGCTGTTGAGCAGCTCGCTTGAGGTGCCAAACGTCGAACGAACCCCAGGTACAGCGGGGCGCTGGTGCAGGGCAAGCGCCGCCGGGACATAGCGCACGTCGTCGACCGACGCCTTGCCTGCCTGCGAGATGCGTCGGCGCGTATAGGTCGAGAGCGCCTCGAGATAGCGCCGCGAGCCCTCCGCATACAGCACGCCCAGCGCCAGTGAGCTCTTGCCCGAGCCCGAGACGCCCGCGATGCCCACGAGCTCGCCCAGCGGAACGTCGACGTCGACGTTCTTGAGGTTGTGCACGCGTGCCCCGCGCACCTCGATGTGATCGATCGCCTTGCCCACGCGGCTCTCCCCTCTCGCATTCCAAGCCGTTCGATTATGCACCCTCGCACACGGGCGCAGTGCACAAGGACGAGAGGTCCCTGGGACTTGCGACCCAACCGCCTCGCCGGCGAAGAGTTCACGCTCAACGACCGCGGCAAGTCCATCGTCAGCTACGCCGACCACGCCATCGCCATGGTCGATAAGGCCGAGAAGGGCAAGCGCGGGGGCATCGAGTACATGATGCCGTCCTTGAGGGCGCGCAGGGCCCTGGTATTTACAAAGCGCATGATCGCTGGCGCAAGCTTGTTGTTGAGGAAGTCTTTCATCTTTGCTCCTACGCGAAGGTGCGGGTTTCCATTGGGGCGGCGTCTGTTGCAGCAGACGTCACCCGTCTCGCATGTGGCGACACCTCCCCTACTTGGCGGCAAGCTGCTAGGCAAGCTTGAGGACGTTTGCGCCGTTGCACATGCCGTAGCCGACCATGGGAATCACGTCCATGGGAACGCCCACCGCCTCGCAGGCCGGGGCGACCTTAGTCTTGAGTCGGCCAACCTGCGGGCCCAGCAGGGCAACGTCGACGCGCTGGATGCGCTCCTCGAGCTCACTCGCGGGATAGGCACAGATGTCGAGCTCCACGCCCTGGCCTGCGGCGACATCCTTGAAGATGAAGCCCGCCATGGTCCTGTGCGGCATTCTCGCCGCGCTTGACACGCTTGGCGTCATTGGCAGAATCGTGGCAAACGGCTTCAGCACGTCGCTCATTGCCCAGGCCATCGTGAGCCGGCTCATCTTCTACGGCTCGCTCAAGGTCCACCAGAGCAGCAAGCAGTAGCTGCTATATGGCCTCTTTGCTAATCTGGCCCCGCGTTTCTCAATGCAGGGCCCTCATTTTGACAGCTGGGTGCCTATAATGTGCAGGCTCAACAGCGCTCGCCCAGACGCGCGGCCGCTCTCAACGGAGGATTTCCCATGAACGATTTGACCAAGTGGCAGAATTACCTCAGGGTCACGGCCATCTGCCTCGCCATTATCGACGCGATTTTCATCATCATTGGTGGCGTCGTTGCCTTTGGCAGCGTTGATCCCGAGTTTGCCTACGGCCTGTTCGACGTGACGCCCGAGATGTTCGGCGGCCTCGACGCACAGGCATCGATGTCCCTGCTCGGCGGCATCCTTATTGTTGGCTACGCCTTCAACCTCGTGGTTGCGCTGTTCTCCTACCTCGGCGCCAAGGACCCGAGCAAGATCATGCCCGGCATTGTGCTCTCGGGCATCTTCTCCGCGGCCTGCCTCGTGAACCTCGCAAACGCGGCCATGTCCGGCAACCCCATGGGCACCGCCTTTGGCCAGGCACTGCTTGCCTTGTACGACTTCTACGCCTGCTGCCGTGTGCGCAAGCTGAGCAAGTAGTCGCAACGACGCCTGTTCGCAACAAGCCACAGCACCTCTCGCTCGTAACTCACGAGACGCCACGCCCCGTACACCATGCGCGGTGCGCGGCGTCTTTCTTTGCGACATGAGGCCCGATGCTTCTCCAAGCGCCATCAGTTCGAACCATCGGTTTTACACGTTTCAGCGCTCCATAACGTGCAAAATCGATGGCTCCGCTCCACCGCCAGTTCGAGCCATCGGTTTTACACGCCCCGGGGCCCACAAACGCGCCAGACCAATGGCACGTTTCCGCAGACGTGCGCAATCGATGGCTCGATTCGATAAACATGTATAACCAATGGCAAGAACAGTGCGAGAAGAGCCAGCGTGCGAGAAGGGCCACAGATGATCTATCGCACCGAATACGCGTCGACGCTCGTGGGGCCACTTCTGCTCGCAAGCGATGGCGGCGCGCTGCTGGGCTGCTGGTTCAAGCATGGTCGCTACGTTGGCCATGGCATCGGCGAACCCATGCACGATGCCCCCGACCTCGAAATATTTGCCCAGACCGCCAGCTGGTTCGACCACTACTTTGCAGGCGACCGCCCCAACCCGCACGAGCTGCCGCTCGCCCCGCGCCCACGCCGTTCCAGGCGCGCGTGCGCGAGGCCATGCTCGCCATCCCCTATGGCTCCACGGCAACCTATGGCAACATCGCCGCAGCTATTGAGCACAAGACGGGCGCCCGCCAAAGTGCCCGCGCCGTCGGCGGAGCCGTTGGCCACAACCCACTCTGTATCATCGTCCCCTGCCACCGCGTCATGGGCCCCCACGACAACCTCACAGGCTTTGGCGGCGGCATCGATGCCAAGGTGGCCCTGCTCGCACATGAGGGCGCTCTGCGAGACTCGTTCACCAGGCCGACGCACGGCACGGCGCTGTAGCCAACCGTTCACGCGATTCGACGCCAGCCCATCAGCCGCTCGCTTGGCACAGCTCGACCGCTGGCATCCCAGCCGGCACGACGGCTCAACCGCCGCCTGCCCGCTCCGCGCCCCGCCCGCCGCCCATCCGGGGCCACAATTGATACAGTCATAGAGGCCGCGTCGCCCGGCGCGGTCCCATCGTTTATCGAGCTGGAGGGTCACATGTCCCAGATGTCCGCCTTCGAGGTCCTTGGCCCCATCATGATTGGCCCCTCGAGCTCGCACACCGCCGGCGCCCTGAGGTGCGCGCAGACGGCGCTGGCCCTATGCACCAGCGCGCCCGCCTCGGTCACCTTCACCCTGTGGAACAGCTTTGCCCACACCTATCGCGGCCATGGCACCGACCGCGCACTTCTCGGCGGAATGCTGGGCTTCGACACCGACGACGAGCGCATTCGTGACTCGTTCCAAATCGCCAAGGAACGCGGCCTTGCCTACCGCTTCGACATCGCCGGCGACGACAGCGCCCTGCACCCCAACACCGTCGACATCGCAATCACCGAGGACACGGGCCACACGCTCGAGGTTCGCGGCGAGAGCCTGGGCGGCGGGCGCGTGCGCCTCTCGCGCATCAACGGCGTCACAGTCGACATTCTGGGCGAGTACGAGACGGTCTTCGTCTCGCACCGCGACGTGCCCGGCGCACTCGCGAGCATCATTGCCTGCGTGGCAGACGACGGCGTGAACATCGCCTTCATGAAGACCTACCGCTCCGAGCGCGGCGGCATGGCCTACACCGTGCTCGAGATGGACGATGCGCCGGCAGACGCGGTGCTCGAGAAGCTCGCGCGGCTGACGCCCGTTACCTCGGCGCGCCGCATCCACATTCCCGGGGCCACGCGTCCGGGCGGGCAGGAGAGCTCTCCCTACCTGTTTGCCAGCGGCGAGCAGCTACTGGACCTGTGCGAGAAGCACTGCGCAAGCATCGGCGGCATCATGCACAGCCGCGAGAAGTCGCTCTTCCCCACCGATTACGACAAGAACATGGCCCGCGTGCTCGAGGTGATGCGCGAGTCGTCGACTCGTGCCATCGAGTGTCCGCGCCCCTCGCTGGGCGGCTTCATTGGCGGAGAGGCGCAGAGGCTAGCCCAGGCGTCGGATTCGGCCGTGGCTGAGCTCGTGGGCGCGCCACTCACGCAGGCTATCACACGCGCAATGGCGGTGCTCGAGCAAAACGCCACCATGGGCGTCATCGTCGCGGCTCCCACAGCGGGGTCGTCGGGCGTGGTCCCGGGCTGCGTTATCGCCGCGAGCAAGGCGCTCGGACTCGATGACGACGCAGCTCAGGAGGCCCTTTGGTGCGCGGCGGCCGTAGGCATGCTGCTCTCGACCAACGCGAGCGTGGCCGGCGCCGAGGGCGGCTGCCAGGCCGAGGTGGGCTCCGCCGCCGCCATGGCAGCCGCGGCGCTTGTGCAGCTGCTGGGCGGCTCGCCCAAGCAGGCGCTCAACGCCGCGTCAATTGCGTTGGGCAACCTGCTGGGCCTTGTGTGCGACCCCATTGGCGGGCTTGTCGAGGCTCCGTGCCAAAATCGCAATGCCATTGGCGTGGCCTGCGCATTCACGGCGGCCCAGCTCTCCATGGCCGGCATCGCGGCTTCGGTTCCCTTTGATGAGGCAGCCGAGGCCATGCTGCGCGTGGGCCGCATGCTGCCGCTTGAGCTGCGCGAAACGGCCCTTGGCGGCCTTGCCACCTGCCCCAGCGCATGCACCAAGTGCGGTGGCTGCGCATAGAGAGCAACTCGACCGAGGTGCGCCGCCCGGGGGCGGCCTTGCCGTAGAGTCCGAAGAAGCCGGCACCGGACGCCTGCGGGTCGAGGTCGACGAGCAGGGTCCGAAGGCCCCGGGCGGCGAAGATGGCCGCCAGGTTCACGGCGGTCGTCGTCTTGCCGACGCCGCCCTTGTAGTTGGAAATGGCTATCGTGCGCATGGGTCGCGTCCTCTCTAGCGTGGGGCGCGCCTCGCCGCATCCGGTCCGGCGCGCCCCGAGTCTCGGAGCGTCGGGACAAAATCGTACGGATTTGTCCGACAAGCGGAGTGTACCACGAAAACGTACGGATATGTACGCTTTCGTGGTACAGGGGCCGAGTTTCGGGGAAACCCGGCCCCGGGAGCCCGGGGCCGGGCGCGCCGCCTAGGAGAGCGGCTCCATCTCGCCGAAGCAGTTGACGTGGTGGCGCAGGAGCGCGCGGTTCTCCTTGACGACCATCATCGCCACCTCGTCGAAGCGGACCGGGGTGTCGGCGTAGTCGTCGCCGTTGCCGGCGAGCCACGTCGCCGCCAGCGCCTCGCGCAGCCCGCGCGCCCTGTGGGCCTCGGGGAAGCCGTCCGTCCCGATCCGGGCCGTGGCGTCGACGAACACCAGGGTCCCGTCCTCGTCCACCGCCACGAGGTCGATCCCGCCGATACCCTCGGGCCCCTGCCAGGCCTCGTCGACGATCTCGTAGCCCTTGCGCTCGAGGAAGGCCTTGACCGCGCCCATCGCCTTTTCCTTCATGTCGTTCATGTCTTGCTCCTTAGACTCTGAGGCCCGCCCCTGTGGCGTGCCTTGCGTCGCGTGAGTCGCATGCAGCGCGGGCGTGCCGGCAAGGGAGGAAGCGAAGTCGGACGTGGTTGTAGAAATCTCCCGACGTCAGTTTTTCGCGTTGTTCGCGCGCGCAGCGCATGGGGCGAAGAACCCGAAAAAGTGTCGCGGCCCTTGCGGGCCGCCTGCCGGCGTGCGACCCTGCGCGTCCAAGGAGCGCCGGGGCGGGTTTCGGGTCGGAGGGGCGGAGGCGTGCGGCATGGAACCGGCCATGGGCGCCGAGACCCTCCGGGCATGGGATGCGGCCCGTCGGCGGTTGCCGGGGCGCTCGCGAGGGTTACGTCGGGACGTCGCGTGGAAGACGGAGGCGCGTTTCCGAGTCGCGGCGCCGCTACCCTAATCGGGACGGCCTCTCCCGTGCCGCTTGCGGCCGATGTGCGCACGAGATCGCTGGCGGTGAGGCTTTTCGTTGCGCGGAACGGCTACGGTGCTGCGCGACACGTCCGTTTGCTTATGTGTGATAAAGAAGCAATAGAAGTGCAAAAAATTTTGCCGTTCCTATCCGACACTTGGCCATTGTGTCGGATAGGTCGGGCGGTTATTCGGGCAAGTCAATCTTGCCGACAAAGCTGTAATAAATCTCAATGTCCTGCCTGCGGGTGCCGTTCTCATCATAGCTGCACTCATGCACCACAATTTTCTCGATCATTTCCCGCAAGAGAGTGGGGGTCAGTTCTTCAAAGGCAAGGTGCTTGCGGACAATGCCCATAAATTTCTCGGCGTTGACGGTAGGTATCTTTACATTACCTTCTGAAACATATGGCGCACCTTGTCCAGGCGGCTGTTTGGACGGCGGGGCTGGATGACTGGCTTGCCG
>NZ_CATVTL010000012.1:0-48338 GCF_958346945.1 uncultured Parolsenella sp. | reverse complement strand
CATGCAAAGGCATTTTCGGCGCACCTGGGGAGTAAATGACGCGGTGGCTTACATGGCGGCACACGGCGGTACCCCGCGGCATTTCCCCTGATTACTCCCGCTTTCCTTGAGACGGTGAGATTCTTTACTCCCCATTAACGACCTGGGAAAACGCCGCACAGAGACCGTCAAAAGGCCTATTGAGTTCGATTTGAGTTTCAAAGGACCTAAAACGGCCCCTTTTCGTTCTCGGGGACAAAAATCGCGCGTCTACTCACTCGGGATAAATCCTTACTCCCATTCCTCCGAATACCGCCCCGTGCCTTGCCGTCTCGAAACACGGGGAGTAAATCGCGAAATTGCAGGTGAAAGGGAGTAAATAGCCAAAGAAAAAGCCTCCGTTCCGACGCGGGAACAGAGGCTCGATAATCGGATTTACTCACCAATGTCGCTGGCGGCTTTGCCGTGACTCTCGTACAAAACGAAACTCAGCAGCACAGTGCGGCACTCAAAAATACAGGTCAGAACCCTGTCAGACTACTCCCACTCGATCGTCGCGGGCGGCTTGCTCGTGATGTCGTAGCACACGCGGTTGGCGCCAGGGACCTCGGCCACGATGCGACCGGAGATCCTCGCCAGCACGTCGTAGGGCAGCTTGGCCCAGTCGGCCGTCATGGCGTCGCTCGACTCAACGGCACGCAGGATGATCGGGCGCTGGTAGGTACGCTCGTCGCCCATGACGCCCACGGACTTGATGTCAGGAAGCACCGCGAAGTACTGCCAGCAGCTGTGCTCGGAGTTGCGGTCGCCCGTCTCCTCAAAGAGGCGCTGGTTGTAGGCGTCGAGCTCCTCGCGCACGATGGCGTCGGCGTTCTTCAGGATCTCGAGCTTCTCCTTGTCCACCGCGCCGATGATGCGGATGGCAAGGCCCGGGCCCGGGAACGGCTGGCGGAACACGATGTGCTCGGGCAGGCCCAGCGCCAGGCCCAGCGCGCGGACCTCGTCCTTGAAGAAGTGGTCCAGCGGCTCGATGAGGTCAAAGTGCACACCGTCCGGGAACGGAATGAGGTTGTGGTGGCTCTTGATGGTGCTCGCCTTACCGCCCGTCTTGCGCGCGCCAGACTCGATGATGTCCGGGTAGATGGTGCCCTGGGCGAGGTACTTCACCGGCTTGCCATCGGTCTCGAGCTGCTGGGCAACGGCGAAGAACTCCTTCCAGAACTGCGTACCGATGATGCGGCGCTTCGCTTCCGGCTCGGTAACGCCAGCGAGGAGGTCAGCGTAGCGGTCCTCAGCGTGCACGTGGATGAAGTCAACGTCGAACTGCTTGGTGAAGACCTCCTCGACCTGCTCGGGCTCGCCCTTGCGCAGCAGGCCGTGGTTGATGAACACGCAGGTCATCTGCTTGCCCACGGCGCGCGCGCCGAGGGCAGCCACCACGGAGGAGTCCACGCCGCCGGACAGCGCGAGAATCACGCGGTCGTCGCCGACCTTCTCGCGGAACTGCGCCGTCATGGTCTCCACGAGGTTGTCCATGGACCAGTTGGCCTCGAGCCCGCAGATGCCAAACAGGAAGTTCTTGAGCAACTGCTGCCCGTACTCGGTGTGCTTGACCTCGGGGTGGAACTGCGTGGTGTAGATTTTGCGCTCGGCGTTCTCCATGGCGGCCACGGGGCACACGTCGGTGCTCGCCGTCACCACAAAGCCCTCGGGCACGTTGTTCACGGCGTCAAAGTGGCTCATCCAGACCGTCTGGTTCGCCGGGGCGTCGGCGAACAGCTTGCTGTCGGCCTTCACGTGCAGCTCGGCGCGGCCATACTCGCCCACCTCGGGGTGGAACACGGTGCCGCCCAGCGTCACGGCCGTAATCTGATGGCCGTAGCAGAAGCCCAGCACGGGAATGCCCAGCTCGTAGATCTTGGGGTCAACGCGCGGCGCGTCCTCGGCGTTCACGCTCGCGGGCCCACCGGACAGGATGATGGCGCTGGGACCGGCCGCAGAGATCTCCTCGGCGGTGGCGTCACAGGGCATGATCTCGGAGTAGACATGCAGGTCACGAACGCGACGAGCTATGAGCTGGCCATACTGTGCGCCAAAGTCGAGAACGATGACCTTCTGCTGACTTGTCTGCATGAACCCTCCTGGAACGCGAATTTGCTTGCGTGCGGCAGCGGGCCGCATCTATACAATCCGTCTAATCATACGACATCGCATGTCGCACGTGTGAACATCGCTTAGCTTTCCTGTGGACTTTCCGCAGCTTTACGCCCGTGCTAGTACCATTTGTTCGTTGAATTCAAATCTCGCGCGCGAGCAGAGCCGCCCGATGCCGCCGAGCCGGTGCGGCCGCCCGCGTAGGAACAAGGAGCGCACATGCCCAGGCACCACGCGCAGAACTCTCACAGCTCTCACATGAAGAACAACGCCGCCGGCAACAGGCCCGCCACCAGCGACTTCTCCCGCGCACAGGCCACCGAGCGCTACTCGGGCGCTCGCCGCAAGCGTGGTCGTCGCCGCGGCCTCAAGGTCTTCCTCATCACCATCGTTGTCATCGCGGCCCTTGGCTGCACGGCCGCCTTCGCCTTCATGGCGCGCTTCTCGGGCAGCTTTGGCATGTCGGGCGACTCTGCCCTCCACGGCACCCTCACCGAGGCCACCTCGGGCGACCCGTTCTACATGGTGCTCATCGGCGTCGACAAGGACGAGGCCCGCGCCGAGGGCAGCGAGTATGGCTCCGCCGACAGCGCCTACCGTACCGACACGATTCTTCTCGCCCGCGTCGACCCAACCGAGAAGCAGGTGACGCTCGTCTCGATTCACCGTGACACCCTCATCGACTTTGGCAGCTACGGCAAGCAGAAGATCAACTCCGCCTACTCCATTGGCTCCGAGCGCAAGGAGGCCGGCGAGGAGGGCGTCTCGGGCGCCTCGTACACCGTCGAGACCATCTCCAAGTTCGCCGGCGTGCCCATCGCCCACTACGCAGAGATCGACCTCGACCAGTTCATCTCGGTGGTCGACACGATCGGCGGCGTCGAGGTCAACGTGCCGGTGGACGTCTACGACCCCGAGTACACCGGCGCCGACATCAAGGCCGGCGTGCAGACCCTCAACGGCGACCAGGCCCTGAAGCTGTGCCGCGCGCGCCACGCCTACGACAAGTACGGTGACGGAGACGCCTACCGTGCCGCCAACCAGCGCATGGTCATTGGCGCCATTCTCAAGAAGGTCCTCGCGAGCGACCCCGCGACCATCGCCAGCACCGTCACCACCCTGGCCGATGCCGTGCAGACGGACCTCTCAATCTCTGACATCGTGTCGCTGGCCACGCAGTTCCAAGGCTTTGACATGAGCACCAACATGTTCAGCGGCATGGAGCCTACCAACTCCAAGTACGTCAACGACACCTGGTACGAGATCTGCGACACCGCCGCGTGGAAGAAGATGATGACCCGCGTGAACCAGGGCCTCTCCCCTTACGAGAACGAGGACGAGGACATCACGTTGGGCGTTGCAGGCGCGGGCACTGCAACCAAGAATGCCAACGGCACCACGAGTGCGTCCGAGACGGGCACAAGCTCGTCCGAGAGCGCCGAGACCGACTACTCCGGCTCGGTTGCCGTCCTCAACGGCGCAGGCGTGAGCGGGCTTGCCGGCCGCATCGCCGCCACCCTCGACAACCAGGGCTTCAACGCTACCTCCGACACCGCCGACTCCTACGACTACGGCACCACGAGCATCCTGTACGTGGGCGACGCCAACAAGGCCAAGGCCCAGGCCGTGGCCGACACGCTGGGGCTTTCCAACGTCGTGGCGGACGACGGCACCTACTCCGGCACCGCCGACGTCGTGGTGATCCTCGGCGCCGACATGGCCAACCACTAGCCAAAACGTAACCGGGAGGCCCCATGGCAAGGCGCGAGCACAGGCACATGAGCTCGGAGCAGCAGCGTGCCGCGGGGCGCGCCGCACGCAGCCGAGGCGAGCTTGGCAATGCCGAACCAAACCGGCAGGTGAGCTATCCCGTCGCCGATTATCCCGATCAAGGCTACGGCTCCCAGGACTATGGCTCGCAGGAGGGCCGCTATCCCGCCCCCAATGCCCGCCATCCCCAGGGTTGGGCGGACGGCTACGGACAGGGCGACCGGCAGGCGCGCCGAACCGTCTCCGAGGGCGAGGTCTACGACGCCTCTCGCTATCGCCGGATGCGCCAGCAGCGCGAGGAGGCAACGCCCCTGGGCCGCATTCGCAAGGCGGCGCAAGACCGCGAGCGCGCCCAAGCGTATAGCGAAGACAGTCCCGAGCGCAGGCATGGCCTTGACGGGCACCGCGCCCTCAAGTATGCGAAGCGCACACTCATTGGCGTACTCGTTGCCCTTTTTGCGTTCTCGGTGCTCATCACGATGAGGCTCGGGTCTGGCATTTCGCTCGAGACCCGCGGCGCACTGACGCCGGCGCTGCCGGGCACCCCGTTTTACATGCTGCTCGTTGGCACCGACAAATCGGCCGACCGCGTGGAGAACAACAGCACGGACGGCGTCTACCGCACCGACTCGATCATCCTGGCGCGCGTCGACCCCATCGCGGCCAAGCTAACGCTCGTCTCGATTCAGCGCGACACGGCCGTAGACCTGGGTGGCGACTACGGCACCCAGAAGATCAACGCGGCCTACACCTATGGCGGGGCTCCCCTGCTCATCAAGACCGTGTCCCAGCTTGCCGGCGTGCCCATCGCCCACTACGCAGAGATCGACCTCGACCAGTTCATCTCGGTGGTCGACACGATCGGCGGCGTCGAGGTCAACGTGCCGGTGGACGTCTACGACCCCGAGTACACCGGCGCCGACATCAAGGCCGGCGTGCAGACCCTCAACGGCGACCAGGCCCTGAAGCTGTGCCGCGCGCGCCACGCCTACGACAAGTACGGAGCAGGCGACTATTACCGCACGGCCAACCAGCGCATGGTGCTGGGCGCCATTCTCAAGAAGGCCCTGAGCGGCAACCCCTTCACGCTGCTGGCGACACTCAACACCGCGAGCAACAGCGTGTCCACCGACATCACGGGCATCGAGCTCATGCTGTTGAGCGCTCGCTTTGTTGGGTTCGACATGAGCACGAACCTCTACTCGGCTCTTGAGCCCACTACCAGCAGCTATGAGGGCGGTATCTGGTACGAGCGTGTAGACGAGGCAAAGTGGCAGACCATGATGAGCCGCGTGGGCCAGGGACTGCCGCCCTACGAGGACAGCTCCGAGGACCCCACCGCCGGCGTCGCCGCCAACGCAAACTAGGCTCGACAAGCGGCGTAGCCATTAGGCAGAATGCGGCTCGGCCAAATAACACGCCAAATAGGTAACCTCACTCGGCGTCCTCCAAAGTGGCCAGGCTTCTCACCCAGCAAACCGCCAGTTGGCTGCTGCCAACATAAGGGGGCTGCTCGGCATCATCGTCAGAGGTTACCTACTTGCTGTCTTTTTTCGATTTGCGCATCAAATCCCTAAAAAATGAGGCTGGCACCAGCCAGCCTCATTTTTCCCTACACCCCGGCAACCGGACCTAGTAGTAGCCCGGCGACGCAGCGTCCTCGCAACACCGTAAACAGCAGGCGGGCCTGGACAACCCTCGCAAACGACAGGCGGGGCGGAGCATGCCGAAGTGAAAGGCTAAGAGAGATTGCGCAGCAATCTGTCCTTTCACGAAGGCATGCTCTGCCCCGCCATCGAGCGTCTAGGCCAAACCAGGCCCGTCGTCGAACACGTCTACACGTTGAAGCGGAAGTGCATGACGTCGCCGTCAGCCACGACGTAGTCCTTGCCCTCCATACGGAGCTTGCCGGCAGCCTTGCAACCCTGCTCGCCACCCAGCTCAACGTAGTCCTCGTAGCTCGCGACCTCGGCCTTAATGAAGCCGCGCTCGAAGTCGGAGTGGATGACGCCGGCGGCCTGCGGGGCCTTGGCGCCCACGGGAATCGTCCAGGCCTTGACCTCCATCTCACCAGCCGTGAAGTAGCTCTGCAGGCCCAGCGTGCTGTAGGCAACGCGCGCGAGGACGTCCAGGCCGCTCGCCTCGATGCCCAGGTCGGCCAGGTACTCCGCGGCCTCCTCGGCGTCGAGCTCGGACAGCTCGGCCTCGATCTTGGCGCACACGGGAATGGGCTTGATGCCATCGATGGGGGCCAGGTCCTCGCCCAGCGCATCCTCGTCGACGTTCGCCACGTAGATGATTGGCTTGAGCGTGAGCAGGAAGAGCTCGCGGGCGGCGGCGCGCTCGTCATCGGTCATGTCCATGGTCGCGGCGCGGTTGCCGTCGTTCAGCCACTCTACCAGGCGCTTTGCCACCTCGAGCTTGGGCGCGAGCTCCTTGTCGCGGCGCGCCTCCTTCTCGAGCTTGGGAATCTGCTTCTCGAGCGTCTGGATGTCGGCGAGGATGAGCTCGGTCATGATCGTGTCGGCATCGCCCGCGGGGTCGACGAAGTCCGCCGTGCGGCCAACCTCGCGCATGACGTTGGTGTCGGAGAAGTAGCGCACGACCTCGCAGATCGCATCGGTCTCGCGGATGTTGGCGAGGAACTGGTTGCCCAGGCCCTCGCCCTCGCTGGCGCCCTTCACGAGGCCGGCGATGTCCACGAACTCGACCGTCGCGGGCACGATGCGGCCCGGGTGCACGATGTCGGCGAGCTTCTGCAGGCGCGCGTCGGGCACGTCGACGATGCCCACGTTGGGCTCGATCGTGGCGAAGGGGTAGTTGGCCGCAAGACCGCCCTTCTTGGTGAGGGCCGTGAACAGGGTGGACTTGCCAACGTTGGGCAGACCAACGATGCCGATGGAGAGAGACACATTCATTCCTTCCCGAGCTGCCGGGCGCCTGGCCCAGCTACCAGCGGGGGCGCTGGCGCCATACGTTCAGCCCAACGAATCGGGCGGTTTTACCTAGTTGTCGTCGCCACCAAGGTCGAGTTTGTCGAGGAAGTCGAGGCCGCGCTTGAGCTGCTCCATGCCCTGCTTCTTGAGCTTCTCGACCTCGGCCTTCTGCTCGGCCTGGCGCTTCTTGCGCTCAACCTCCTCCTTGTCGGGGACAACGAGCTCGGCGGCGTCGTAGCTCTCGAACGTGAGAGCTTTCTCGCCGCAGGCGCGCAGGCACGCGCCGCACTCGTTGCAGTAGGAGGCCTCGACGGAGAAGATGCCGTTCTCGCTCAGCTCGCAGGCGTGCGTGGGGCAAATGTCGACACACTCGCCGCACGAGGTGCAGCGCTCGGAGTCGCACACCGGGCGCTGGGGCTTGAAGCGCACCGCATACTTGGGGTGACGCTGCAGCGTCGAGAGCAGCAGCTGCCTGCGCTGCGTGAGGATGCGACGCTTGCGTGCCGGAGCGGAGGCCGAGGCGCCCTCGATCGAGCGGGTGAGCGCGTTGATGCGGCGCGTGTTCTCGTCGAGCTTCTTGGTGATGGCGCGTGCGGCGGCAATGGCCGGGTTCACGGTGCCCAGAGCGTTCATGCCCTGTTTGCTGATGCTGTTGATGAACTCGCGGCGCTCGAACTCATGGTTCTTGGTGCGGTCGAGGGCCTTCTCGTCGATCTCGACGCCCATGCCCTTGCCCGCGAGCTCCTCCGCGGCGCCGATGTTCTCGGCCAGCGCGTCCTCGCCCGTCGTGTTGCGACAGCGGTCGCAGATGCCAAGCGGCAGGTAGACCGAGACGTTGGGGTAGTCGGCGAGAATGGCGTACCAGACCTCGGTGGGCACGCACCCCACGCAGGGCAGCACGACCTCGTTGCCCTCGGGCATGCGACCCAGCGCACGCGTGCAGGTGACATAGGCGTGCTCGAACGCCGTGGCGGCGCGAACGATGCGGTCGTAGAGCTTGCGCGGGGTAATCTGGAACGCGGTGAAGCTCTCGGACGGGCAGGCAGCCGAGCACAGGCCGCACCTGCGGCAGGTGTCGGCGATCTCGATGCCGCCCTCGGACATGTCGATGGCGTTGACCGGGCAGATGTCACGGCACAACGTGCACGCCTTCTCGCTTCCGGCCTTGCAGGCCACGCAGTTGTTGACGTTGGCGCGCGGGCGCTCCTTGTAGTCCGCCGGATTCCAGGTCTTGACCTCTTCGGGGTTGGCCGACAGCGCATTGGCAACGTCGGTCACGGGATTGGACAGCGCCCGCCAGTCGTTGCGTATGTCAATGAACTCGTCGAGCAGATCTCGCTTCTCGGCCATGTCTCTCCCTTTCGAGCAACGCCGCTCCCCGGCGGCATAACTGTCTAATCATACCCCGCCCAGAGAGCTCTCGGCATTGTGGAGCAAACATCCCGCAGCGCACAAAGTGCGCGAGGACGTTTGCGAACAATGCCGAGAGCTCGGGAGGCGGAGGCTTGAGTTCGACCCTCCAGCACGCCCGGGGATCCGTATCGTGCCGCCGAAGGCGAACAGCGGGCTCGCACGAACGCATTCCCCCACTCTAAAGACAAGCATCGACGGCGAAAACAGCAGAAGCCCCGGTCGGCGTTGCCAAGCAAACATTCCGCAGCGCGCGTAGCGCGCGAGGACGTTTGCGGGCAACGCCGATCCGGGGCTTCGTCATCTAACGACTGAGCCGGCGATCGGGCTTAGTACATTCCGCCACCCTGGCCGCCCTGGGCAGCCGCAGCGGAGATGGCCTCCTCGATCGTGGTGTCCTTGGGCTCGTCGGTAACCGTGGCCTCGGTGATGAGGATCAGGCTGGCGACGGAGGCGGCGTTCTGCAGGGTCACGCGGGAGACCTTGACCGGGTCGAGCACGCCCATCTCGATCATGTCGCCCCACTCGCCGTTGGCGGAGTTGAGGCCCTGACCGGCGGGCAGGCTCTTGATCTTCTCGACCACAACGGAGCCCTCGAAGCCAGCGTTCTCGGCGATCTTCTTGACCGGGGCGGTCAGCGCCTTGCGCACAATCTCGACGCCGATCTTCTCCTCGTCGGTGGCATCGACCTTGTCAAGCTCGGGCATAGCCTCGAGGAACGCGACGCCACCGCCGGCAACGATGCCCTCCTCGACGGCCGCACGGGTGGCCTGCAGGGCGTCCTCGATGCGGTGCTTGATCTCCTTGAGCTCGACCTCGGTGGCAGCGCCGACCTTGATGACGGCCACGCCGCCGGAGAGCTTGGCGAGACGCTCCTGGAGCTTCTCACGG
The DNA here is from genome assembly GCF_958346945.1 of uncultured Parolsenella sp. Lineage (NCBI taxonomy): Bacteria > Bacillati > Actinomycetota > Coriobacteriia > Coriobacteriales > Atopobiaceae > Parolsenella > uncultured Parolsenella sp. The sequence goes on along the minus strand of NZ_CATVTL010000012.1, from coordinate 39,198 downwards.
TCGAAGTCGGAGTCGGTGTGCTCGAGCTCGCCCTTGATCTGGGCAACGCGCTCGTCGATGGCAGCCTTGGAGCCGGCGCCGGAGACGATGGTGGTGTTGTCCTTGGTGATCTTGACGGACTTGGCGCGGCCGAGCATCTCGGCGGTGGTGTCGGCGAGCTTGATGCCAAGCTCCTCCATGGCAACCTGGCCACCGGTGAGGACGGCGATGTCCTCGAGCATGCGCTTACGACGGTCACCGTAGCCAGGGGCCTTCACGGCAGCGATCTTCAGGGTGCCACGGAGCTTGTTGAGAATCAGCGTGGCGAGGGCCTCGCCCTCGACGTCCTCGGCGATGATGAGCAGCGAGGAGCCGGACTTCTGAACGGCCTCGAGGACAGGCAGGATGTCCTGGATGTTGGAGACCTTCTGGTCGGTCATGAGGATGTAGGGGTTCTCGAGCTCGGCGACCTGGGCGGAGTTGTCGGTCGCGAAGTACGGGGAGATGTAGCCCTTGTCGAACTGCATGCCCTCGACCGTGTCGACGGAGATGCCGAAGTTGGTCTTGTCCTCGTCAACGGTGATGACGCCGTCCTTGCCCACGACCTCCATGGCGTCGGAGATCTTCTGGCCAACCTGCGGGTCAGAGGCGGAGATGGTGCCGACGGAGGCAATCTGCTCCTTGGTGTCGACGGTCTTGGCGGAGGCCTTCATAGAAGCGACGACGGCGTTGACGGCCTTGTCGATGCCACGACGGATGGCCAGCGGGTCGGCGCCGGCGGCGACGTTGCGCAGGCCCTCGTTCACGATGACCTGGGCGAGCAGGGTCGCGGTGGTGGTGCCGTCACCCACGGTGTCGTTGGTCTTGGTGGCAACCTCCTTGACGAGCTGGGCGCCCATGTTCTCCACGTGGTCCTTCAGCTCGATCTCCTTGGCGACGGACACGCCGTCGTTGGTAATCGTGGGGGCGCCGTAGGAGCGCTCGAGGGCAACGTAGCGACCCTTGGGGCCCATGGTGGCGGTGACGGCATCGGCCAGGGTGTTGACGCCCTTGGCGAGCTTGGCACGAGCGTCCGTGCCGAACATGATGTTCTTAGCCATTGGTGGCTTCCTTTCTAGCAGCCGCGCTGGGCCGAGTCTCGCTTTGCGCGGCGATCAATCAGATGCAAGCGGGATGGACCCGCACGGAGCTAGTCCTCGATGACGGCGTAAATGTCGTCGGCGCGAAGCAGCAGGTAGTCCTCGCCGTCGACCTTGACCTCGTTGCCACCGAACTTGCCGTAGTAGACCTGGTCGCCAACCTTGACGTCCATGGCGACGCGCTCGCCCTTGTCGTTGAACTTGCCAGCGCCAACGGCGATGACCTCGCCGCGCTGCGGCTTCTCCTGGGCGCCACTGGAGATGTACAGACCGGTCGAGGTCTTCTCCTCCTTGGGGGCGGGCTTAACGAGAACGCGGTCTCCAAGCGGCTTCAGAGTCATATCCAAGAACCTCCTTCTTGAGCGCTGGCGGGTTGCGTTGACGCCAGTCGCTGGCGCGGCGGCGTGCCGCGCGCTAGTTACCAACGCTAGAAATGGTACCCAGCACTTCTCGATATAACAACGAGAAATGAAAAAATCTTCTTTGATCGCGCTTAGATTTTGTGAGTGCAACCGAACGGCACAATCTCAGCGCCACGGCGCAGGGAATTTGCGCCGCCGAGAAGAGCCGTCGCCCTCGGACGCTCGTGAGCCGCGCACCCACATTTACGTGCCCAGCCAACGAGCACCCACATATACGCGCTAGACGCCCTCCTAGCACGTATATGTGGGTGCTGAACGACTCTTGGCGCGTACAAATGGGTTCGAGAAGAAACGCGAGGTCAAAGGCTTGTAGACGCCCTGCTTCACAACTTCATATGCTCCGTCTACAGACATCAGATCACAAATAGTGGATGCTGCACTCACCCGGAGAAGGGAGAGAAGATGCACCAGCCCGCCAAAGCGACGCTCGACATCGCGGCGTCCAAGATGAGAAGCCCGCTCGCCGCACTCGCGCGCTCGACGCTCAGGGTATGCCTCTGGGACAGGCCAACGCTCGCCGTTCTTGTCCTCGTTCAGATTTTGCTCCTGCTTCCCGCGCTCATGGGATACCCCACCTTGTCAGACCAGGCAATCGGTCAGGAACAGGCACGCCAGACGCGCGAAATCCTGTCGACAAGCACGGCCAACGGCGTCTACGACTCCGCACCGGCAGACCTCAAGGACATCAACGCCCGCGAGCTCACTGTCCTTGGGGAGGCTGCGTCCACACCCTATCCAAGCAGGGACTTCTTCGACGCCTACGCACGCTACTACGACATTGAGCTCGAAAGCGTCAAGGCGGGCTACAGCGAGCCAGATCCAAGCCTCTACGCCCGCTCCGAGCTCATCCACCGGCTGGCGCAACTCGAGAGCCCCGAGGTCTACGACACTGCGGCCGAGATGTCCGCCACCTACTACCTCGCCTTTGTTCTGGGCCTTATGCCCGGTATCGTGCCGCTGCTTCCCATTGCCCTGCTTGCGGGCGCGTCACAACGCCGTCTCGCCACAAGATCGCTTGAGCAAGCGACACCGATTCATCGAGCCAAGAAGCGCACGACGGCCCTTGGCGTGGCACTCGCCCTTGCCCTGGCCGCGCTCGCCCTGGAGCTTGCACCCGCCACATTGCTCGCCTTGGTGAGGAACGGGCTTGGGAACCTCGCCTATCCCGTCGTGCAGATTGTCGACGGAAACGTCACGAGCACCACCGTGGGGGAGGTTCTCGCAAAGGACATGGCGCTCATCATGGGGGCAGCCCTCGTAACCACCGCGCTCGCCGCCACGGCGGAGGCCATCCTGCCGCGTTGTGGCCTTGGGCTCTCCCTGGCCCTACTCGTTGCGCCGCTCCTTCCCCTGTATGCCTCGCGGGAGACGGAATGGCAGAAGATTGCGCGCCACCTTCCCAGCTCGTACCTCTCGTGTGGAAGCGTCGTGGGCATGCCGGTCTATGCCAACGGGCTCGACATCCGCGTCATCTCGGGCACGACGTGGGAGCTGGGTTGCGCCACGCTCTTGGCATTTGCGGCGGCGCTGGTTCTCGCGGCTCTTCTCGTTGACTCGTTACAAGAAAGATCCCGCTCAGGGCGGCTGCAGAGGAGGTTCTCGTGACCACGTTCCTTGACCTCTCCGTTCGCCGAGGAAATAGCCTAGTAATCGATAACGCGCGCATCGACATCCCCTCGGGAACCGTCACGGGGCTTGTCGCGCCCAACGGCAGCGGCAAGACAACGCTGCTCGAATCGATTTGGGAACCCTGGGACGAGCGCGTAAGCTGCACGATTGGCCCCAGCATCAACGGAGGCGCACCCACCGCAGCCGATTGGAGGCAAGGCGTCTTCTACCTGCCCTCCCCCGGCATTCTCAGCGCGCGAGCCACTGTGCGTCAAAACATCGAGTTCGCCAGGGATTGTTGGAGGTCCCAGGTAGACGTCGGCAAATTCGCTTCGCGCCTGGGCATCGAGGCGTTCCTCGACCTACCCGTTCGCAAGTGCTCGCAGGGAATGGCCCAGCTCGCCGCCATAGCCACGGCCATGGCAACCGGAGCGAAACTGTTGCTTCTCGACGAGCCCATGAGCGCGCTCGACCCCACCAACGTGGGCGTCGTCACGAGGGCCATGCGCTCGTACGTGCGAGGCGGACGCTCCATCGTCATGTCCACCCACAACCTTGCGAACGTCGACCAGTCCTGCGACGGCGTTGCCTTCATCGTTCACGGCAAGATCGAGTGCCACGACCATCCACGAAACCATCCCGGCTCCTGCGCCACCCGTTATCGCGAGCTTTATGAGGCGGACCGAATCTAACTCGCAAGGTCCTTGAGGATCTCGGCAAGCTCGGTGCGGGAATGAATGCCCAGCTTTCGATAGGCTCCACGGCGGGCGGAGTTGACGGCACCTCTCGAGAGGTTGAGCCTCGAGGCGATTTCCGGGCTCGCCAAACCCTGCAGCACCAGGCGCGCAACATCCACCTCGGTAGGATTGAGGCCCTTGCTCACGAGATACGCAGAGAATCTGCGGATGCCCTGGCCTCCATCGGCTTCCTCCGCAGGCGTAGCGAAATGGTCGGACGCGCTTCGCAGCGCAAGCACACACGAGGTCACCCCGACGAGGCAGAGCGCACCCGCAACGACTCCCGTTAGCACGGCAAGCAGCATCGCGCCCTCATTGTTGCTCGCCAAGGCGAGCAAGGCGGGCAGCCGGGGCAACAACCCGGACGCATAGCCCCCGACGCATACGCCCAGGCCAAATGCAACGAACAGGCCAGAGAACGAATCGAGGCGCTCGCCGCCCCTCTCGCCCACCATCACAAACAGGGCAAGCAGCGCTGCAGCCAGAGAAACCAAAGGCACAAGACCCGCCAGAAAGCCCACGAAGGCGCAGGCCCCGAATTCGAACCAGACGAGCGGTACCCGCTCGTCCCAGCCAGCGCCACGGAGCAGAGAACAGAGACTCAAGGAGATGCCGAGAACCATAGTTTCCGAGACGGCGTCAGCCCACGTCTTCTGTGTTCGGGAAAACGCCACGAGCACCGCACCGATTAGCACGGCGAGCAAAAGGGACACCGCGACGCCCAATGAAGCCGGCTTCAATCCGCAAGTACCGAGATCGGACGCCCCGCCCGCACGGAGCTCGTCAAGCGACCCGACGCCAAGCTTATCCAGTGCTCGCGCCTGCAGGTTCCTCACCGTCGAGGCGCTCACGCCCATCTTCCCGGCGGCCTCCGAGGAAGAGAGCCCGTCCAAGCGTAGGTGCAACGCCTCCGACTCTCGCGGAGAGAGGACGCCCGTCAGCGACGAGGCCGGCTCGCCGCCATCGCCCTTCGCTGCGCCAAGACGATGCGAACGGCAGGAAACAGCGAGCAAGGAACCCGCGAGCGCCAGGAGCAAGGCCGGAACAGCCACACCCCACGACCAGCTAAGAACCACCCACCACGACAACGCAAGATAGATTGCCGTCGCGGCAAGTCCAGCACATGCAACCAGGCGCTCGCGACACCCGCCGCCGCCCTTTGCGGCGGCAACGGACACGCCGAACAGCCCCGCCAGAGACACGACAGGTAGCAGCGAGGAAAGCGCCAGAGAAAGCCCATCACTCGCAAAGGGCGCCGGCAGAGCAAGCACCTGTGGAGTGCCCAGAATCAGGGAAACCCCCAGAAGCGGTAGGGCTTCCCTCCAACCGCCGCCGAGACCCACCCGCTGGGAACCCTCCATGCGCCGCCACTACCCCAGCTCGTCGAGCTCGCGAATCCAGAGGTTCACGCAGGCGTCGGACGGCATGCGCAGGTCGCCCCTGGGGCTCACCGCGACACTGCCCACCTTGGGACCATCGGGCAGGCAGCTGCGCTTGAACTGCTGCGAGAAGAAGCGCCAGTAGAACTTGCGCAGCCACTTGAGGATCGTCTCGGCATCATAGGTCCCAACCGCGGCATCGTCGGCATCGGCACCGCTCGCGTAGCGGCCACCAAACGCTTCGAGCGCCAGGCGATAGACCTTGCGCGGGCCAAACCCGCAGCGAAGCACCTGGTAGAGGAAGAAGTCGTGCAGCTCGTACGGCCCCACGAGGTCCTCGGTCTTCTGGGAGATCTTGCCGTCGCCGGTCGCAGGCAGAAGCTCGGGGCTCACGGGCGTATCGAGCACGTCGAGCAGCACATCTGCAAGCGCGTCGTTGCCCTGCTCGCGCGCGTCGTCTGCCACGTAGCGCACGAGGTGGCGCACGAGCGTCTTGGGCACGCCGGCGTTGACGCCGTACATGCTCATGTGATCGGCGTTGTAGGTGGCCCAGCCAAGCGCCAGCTCGGAGAGGTCGCCCGTGCCAACCACGAGGCCACCCTCGCGGTTGGCCACATCCATGAGGATCTGCGTGCGCTCGCGGGCCTGCGCGTTCTCGTAGGTCACGGAGTGGTCCGCCTCGTCATGGCCGATGTCGGCGAAGTGCTGGCGCACGGCCGCGGCAATGCCAATCTCGCGCAGCTCGCAGCCGAGCGCCTCGCTCATGGCGCGGGCGTTGTCATGCGTGCGGTCCGTGGTGCCAAAGCCCGGCATCGTGATGGCAAGGATGCCGGAGCGCTCGAGCCCCAGCAGGTCAAAGGCACGCGCGCAGACGAGCAGCGCCAGCGTCGAGTCGAGGCCGCCCGACACGCCAATGACGGCGCGCTTGGAGTGCGTGTGGGCCAGGCGCTTTGCCAGACCGTGCGCCTGGATCGAGAAGATCGACTCGCAGCGCTCCGCCCTGCGGGCAGGGTCGGCCGGCACGAACGGATGCGGGTCGACGAAGCGACCATCCAGCGACTCATCGACGACGTCGAGGTCAAAGAGGGTGGTCACGAACCCCGCGGCCGCTGGGTCGACCTCGAAGGTCGACATGCGCATGCGGTCGCGAGCAAGAAGGCCCAGGTCAACCACCGAGACGGCGCCGCGAACGCCGCCCGCCTCGCCCGCCGCAACGAGCGCAGCGTCATCGAGCGGCTTGGCCTCGGCCACCACGCGGCCGTTCTCGGCCACCAGGCAGTGGCCGCCATAGACAACGTCCTGGGTCGATTCGCCCCAGCCAGCACTTGCGTAGGCATAGGCGCAAACGAGACGCGCGCTCGTGGAGCTCACAAGACCGCGGCGATAGTCGGCCTTGCCTACGAGCTCGTTGGACGCGCTGAGGTTGCAGACGAGCGTGGCGCCGGCAAGCGCCGCCGCAGTGCTGGGCGGGCTGGGAACCCACAGGTCCTCGCAGATCTCTGCGGCAACGACCAGGCCCGGCACGCTCTCGCACTCAAAGAGCTGCTCGGCGCCAAACGGCACCTCGTCGTAGCCGGCAAAGCGCACGAGCGTCACGTCGCGCGGCCCGCGCGAGAAGCGCCTGCCCTCGTAGAACTCGCCGTAGGTGGGAATGTTGAGCTTGGGAACGAGGCCCAGCAGCTCGCCATGGCAGAGGGCAGCGGCGCAGTTGTAGAGCTTGGCGGCCACGCGAACGGGTACGCCCACGAGCACGAGTGCGTCGAGGTCCGCCGTGGAGGCGGCGAGCATCGCCAGGCCCCGCTCGGCAGCCGCGAGAAGGGAGTCCTGCCAGAAGAGGTCCTCGCAGGTGTAGCCCGTGATGGCAAGCTCGGGCAGCACGATGACGCTCGCGTCCGTCGCGTGCGCCGCGGCCGAGCACGCCTCGACGTTGTAGTCGACGTCGGCCACGCGAACCGTCGGCGTCAGCGCCGCCACCTGCACGAATCCGTCTCTCATTGGCTCTCCTTAGCAGCGAGGTCGAGGGCTGCTCGCCCTTGGTTTACAGGCTCATGTTGGGGTCGGCGTCCATGCGCAGGGTGGCGAACTCGCCCAGGTCGTACTTGCGCTTGGCCACGAGGGCAATCATCGCCGCGTTGTCGGTACAGGCCGTGAGGGGCGGCACCGTGACGCGCACGCCCATGCGACCAAACTTGCGCTTGTACGCCTCACGCAGCTGCGGGTTTGCCGCAACGCCGCCACCCACGCAGAAGTCGCTCACGCCCGTGCGCTCGACGGCCTCGGCAGCCTTGGCAACCTGCACATCGATGACGGCGGCCTCGAAGCTCGCTGCGAGGTCGGGCAGGTTGATGGGCCTGCCGGCGCGGCTCTCGTTGTTGATGTAGGTGATGACGCTCGTCTTGAGGCCCGACAGCGAGAAGCTGTAGTCGCCGCTGTGCATCATCGCGCGCGGGAAGTGAATGGCCTTGCGGTTGCCCTTCTCGGCCAGGCGCGAGATGACGGGGCCGCCGGGGTATCCCAGCCCCAGGGCCTTGGCGACCTTGTCGAAGGCCTCACCCACGGCATCGTCGATCGTCTCGCCCAGCACCTCGTAGCTGCCCCAGTCCCTCACGTGCACGAGCATCGTGTGGCCGCCCGAGACGAGGCTCGCCACGAAGGGCGGCCTGAGGTCGGGGGTCTCGAACAGGTTGGCAAAGAGGTGTCCTTCGAGGTGGTCGACGCCAATAAGCGGCAGGTCGGCGGCACCGGCGAGGCCCTTGGCAAACGCGATGCCCACCACAAGGGCGCCCACCAGGCCCGGACCCTGAGTCACGCCCACGGCCGCAAGGTCTGCCGGCACGAGCGTGCCTGTGCCAAAGTGCGCGCCGGCCTGCGCCATGGTCTCCTCGTAGACGCCCACCAGGGCCTCCACGTGCTTGCGGCTGGCGATCTCGGGGACCACGCCGCCAAAGCGGGCGTGGAAGTCAATCGAGGTGGCAACGACGCTCGAGACGATGGCGCCCAAGCCGTCGATGATGGCCATGGCCGTCTCGTCGCAGCTGCTCTCGATGGCAAGGACAAGCGGGGCGGCTGCGGCGATGGCGGAGGCCACGTCGTCGCCGCGCTTCTCGGCCACGATAGGCCAGGGGCGAAGCGAGGCGTGCGGGTCTGGGGTGTCGTGGCGGCTCGGCGTCACGAGCGGCAGCTCCGCCTGCATGATGAGGGCGTCGTGGCCCTGGCCATAGTAGTTGGGGCGGCGGCCGCACTCGACGTAGCCGAGCTTGGCATAGAGTGCCTGAGCTGCTGAGTTATCGGCCTCGACCTCGAGCACCGAGGTGGCGGCACCCAGCATCTGGCCGTCGTAGGTCACGCGCGCGAGCAGCCTCGCCGCGATTCCCTCGCGACGGCGCGACTCGACGACGGCAACGTTGGAGATCTGGACCTCGGAGCCCGCGACGACGGCGCCAGCATACCCCACGATGGTGCCCTCGTCGTGGGCGACCCACCAGATGTGGCCCGGCTCGGCAAGGTCGTCCGAGAAGAGCCGCTCGCTCCAGGGCGTGTGGTTGGAGGGGGCAAAGACCTCGGCCTCGAGCGCCGCCACGGCAACCGGGTCGTTGACGTTCATGGGGCGAAGCTGGAGGTGACGGTCTGCCAGGGCATCGTCGCAGCCCGTGGTGGCAACGGTCGCCGGTTCGGCGAGGCCCAGACGCTTGGCCTCGTTCTCCTCGGCGTCGGAGAGGCGGGTGTAGACGGGCAGCACCAGTGCCGGGTCTCCCGAGTCGACGGCGGCGTCGGACTTGCCAAACGCCACGCCGCTCGCTGCGGCGGCGCGCAACAGGCCCTCGCCCGTGGGGTGCCAGGCACCCTCGTCGACGAAGCGCGAGAAGCCCGCAGCCTCGAACTGGGCACGGTACTTCTTGAGGCCGTCGCCCGTGAGCCAGATCTGGTCATGGTCGGTGCGCTGCGCCCACGCCTCGACGGCAGCGGGCGTCTTCACCACGGACTCGACCTCGAACAGGCGCACGGGGCCGGCCTCCCCCACCTGGTAGAGGCCGGGGTAGACCTCGCGGCGCATGGCGTCCGCCACCACGCCCACCAGGCCGCGGACGCCCGCCGACCAGGCAGTCCAGGCAACGGCGTCGAGCGTGGAGGTGCCATAGAGCGGGCACTCGAGGCCGCAGGCGAGGCCCTTGGCCGTGGCGATGCCAATGCGCACGCCCGTAAACGAGCCGGGACCGCGGCCGGCAAGCACCGCGTCGACGTCGCCGCGGGCAAGGCCCGCCCGCTCGAGAACGTTGGCGCAGGTATCCACCAGCTCCTCATTGGCATGGCGGCGGCACAGGTGGTCGCCCGTCGCGAGCACCTCGACGCCTTGCTCGTCCATGTGCCCAACGGCGCAGGCGAGCATGTCCGTCGAGGTGTCGACGGCAAGGATGGTCTTGGCGGCTTTGGCTTCGCTCATGGGTGAGAACCTCTCTTGCACTTGGTTAACCCATCCAGTTTAGCCGTCTGCCCGAGAGCATGGCGGCGCGAGGGCACACGCCCGTACCGCAAAGCGCGCCGGCAAGAGAGTGTGCATTCACGCCACGCGGCGCCACGCTTACGGCAACGCGCGGCCGTCGCGACGCCGCCGCCTACTCCTGCCGCTCGCCGCCGGTCATGGCCTCGTGCTCGCCGGCCACGGCGCAGATGAGCCGGCCCAGCGACCAGTTCTTGTTGGCCGGCGTGAGCAGGGCCTTGGCCCCCACGGTGCAGCCCGCCTCGCGGCTCTTGGCAATGAGCCCGTTGACCTGCTCATTCGAGAAGCCACACAGCAACATGAACTCGCAGGTGGGGACCGGCCCGTCATAGGCGGGGCCCGCCACGCCCGCGCCCGCGCGCGCAACGAGGCCCGCGGGCATGCCCAGCTGATTGGGCGTGGCGACCCTCATGGACGCACCGACCTCGCGCAGCACCGCCGCCACCTGCGCGCCCTTGCCGCAAGAGGGGTCAAGCCCCCAGAGCACCGCATATGCGGGCCTTGAGGGCTTGACCTTCTTGCCAGGCTTCTTCTTTGAAGTCTTGGCACCCATAATCTAGAACAGGCGGTCGAGAAGACCCTTGAGGGCCTTGCCGTGACGAGCCTCGTCGCGAGCCATCTCGTGGACGGTGTCGTGGATGGCGTCCAGGCCGTTCTTCTTGGCGCAGACAGCCAGCTCGGTCTTGCCCTGCGTGGCGCCAAACTCGCAGTCGACGCGCCAGGCGAGGTTCTCCTTGGTGGAGGCCTTCATATTGGGCTCGAGCTCGGAGCCGAGGAGCTCGGCGAACTTGGAGGCGTGCTCGGCCTCCTCGTAGGCGGCCTTCTCCCAGTACAGGCCAACCTCGGGGTAGCCCTCGCGGTGGGCGATGCGGGCCATGCAGAGGTACATGCCAACCTCGGAGCACTCGCCGTTGAAGTTGGCCTTCAGCTGCTCGAGGATGTACTGCTTGTCCTCGTCGGAGATGTTGGGGTTGTCCTTGACCGTCTTGTCATAGACGCCGTACTCGTGCTCGGCGGCAAGCTCGAGCTCGCCCTCGACCTTCTTGAACTGGCTGGCCGGAGCGTGGCAGACCGGGCACTCCGCAGGAGGCTCGGCGCCCTCGTAGATGTAACCGCAAACCTTGCAGACCCACTTGTCCATAACGGACCTCCTTCTTTGGGGACGGCTCCCAAACCGTCCTCGTCCTCTCCAACCGGCGGCGCTTTTGCCGCCGAGACGCCTATGCGCCCTTTTTCTGCTCGAGGGCCTCACGAGCCCTCTGGCAAGCGGGGCAGATCCCGTCGAACTGCAGCGTGTGACCCGTAATGACGTAATCAGTTCCCGCCGCAGCGGTGCGCTCGATGTTCTCGAGCACGGGCACCTCGACATCGTCGACCTTGCCGCACTTCGTGCAGCGCACGTGGTAGTGGGCGTGCGTCTGGTGGTCGAAGTGATCCGCGCCGTTGTTGATCTTGACGCGCAGGACCTCGCCTTCATCCGCAAGTCTACCCAGTGTGCGGTAGACCGTAGCCTTGCTGATGGTGGGGTGCTTCTCGTGAACGGACGCAAAGACCTCGTCTGCCGTGGGGTGATTGGCCATGGAGCGCAACTCACCTGCGATGAGCTCCCGCTGAATGGTCTGCCTGGCTGGCATGGCGATTCCTTTCCGTCCGTCCCCGCTTGCTGTCTAAGACTATAAGCTTATTGAGAACTATTAGCAATAGGAATTTTCTACTATTTAGTTATCCTTGGCAAACACCTGAAAGGCGGCCACAAGTGGTTCGTCCGCGAGCGCGTCGATGACCTGCTCGCCACGAGCGTCGTGGGCAACGAGGCGAACGCTGCGCTCGGGCTCTTCGCCGGGGGCGGCCTGCTCCTCGAGGCGCGTCACGAAGACGTCGAGCCGCTCGTCGCCAATCTCGTCAGCGAACTGCTCGCCCCACTCGATGACGCAGGGGCCATCGCCGCCCAGCACGTCCCACAGGCCGGCGTCACCCAGCTCGTCGGCGTCATGCAGGCGGTAAAGGTCGAAGTGGTAGAGGGGCATCTGCGTGCCCTCGTGCACGGCCTCCAGCGCAAACGTGGGGCTCGTGACCTCGCCCTCGACGCCCATGGCGCGGGCGATGCCCTTGGTGAGCTGAGTCTTTCCAGCGCCCAGGTCTCCCGTGAGCACCAGCACGTCGCCCGCCTCGAGCAGCCTGCCCAGGCGCTCGCCAATCTTCCTCGTCTGCTCGGTCGAGACCGAGCGAAGCGTCAGCTCCCTCACCTTGCCCCCTCCTCGCCCGCGGCGGACGCGGGGTTGGCGGCAAGCCAGGCCCCTACGCGCGCCAGGTCCTCCTCGAGCAGCGGCTGCCAGTCCTCGTGGTAGAGGCATGCGGCCGGGTGGAAGGTGGGCGCCACCACGAAGTGTCCCTGCTGGTAGAGCTTGCCGCGCAGACTCATGACGCCCTTGTCGGTCTTGAGGACCCACTGCGAGGCGAAGTTGCCCAGGCACACGATGACGTCGGGCCACACGGAGCGGATCTGCTCGCGCAGGAAGGGCGAGCAGGCCTCGATCTCCCCGGGCTTGGGATTGCGGTTTCCGGGCGGACGGCACTTCACCACGTTGGCGATGTAGACTTCGTCTCGGGTAAGGCCGGCCACCGAGAGCAGCGCGTCGAGCTTGTGGCCCGCAGCCCCCACGAACGGCTCGCCCTTGAGGTCCTCGTTTCTGCCCGGCCCCTCGCCCACGAACATGACGCGGGCATGTGGGTTGCCCACGCCAAAGACGATGTGCGAGCGGGTCTGCCCCAACTCGCAGCGCTTGCAGTCTCCCAGCAGGTTCTCGATCTCCTCGAGCATGACCTCGCCAGGCTTCTGCCCCTCGTGACCGGGGATCTGCATGACTGACATGCGTTCCTCCTCGTCTAGACGTAGACCTTCTCGAGACGCGCGCCAAAGTTGCACGTGACCTCGTAGTTGATCGTATCCCTGATGTCGGCGAGCTCGTCGGCCGTGATGCACTGGTCGCCATCGGAGCCCATGATGGTCACGAGGTCGCCGTAGCTCACCTCGTCCATGGGGTGCGACGCGCTGCGCGGGTCGACGTTGACGGCGAACATGCACTGGTCCATGCAGATGTGGCCCACCTGGCGGCAGCGTCTGCCGTGCACCAGCACGTCCATCTTGTCGGACAGGGCACGCGACAGGCCGTCGGCATAGCCCACCGGGATCGTGGCGATCTGGGTGTTCTGCCTGCCCACCGAGTAGGTCTGGCCGTAGCTCACGCCCGTGCCCACGGCTGGGTAGACCACGCGCGTAACGCGGGCGCGCACGCTCATGACCGGCTCGAGCGAGATGTGCGGGCGCGTGGAGTCGGCCGGCTGCATGCCGTAAAGGCCCACGCCCACGCGGCACATGTCAAGGTGGGTCTCGGGGTAGAGGATCGTGGCGGGCGTGTTGTCGCAGTGCACGAGACCGCAGTCGATGCCGGCGCCACGCATCGCGGCCACCGCCTCAGAGAAGCGACGATACTGCAGCGCGTAGGTCCAGTCGCCGGGGATGTCGGCCGTGGCGAAGTGCGTAAAGGTTCCCGCGCAGGCAAGACCGCGGTGGAAGTCGATGCCGCGACGGAACTCCACGGCCTCGCGCCAGTCGACGCCAATGCGCGTCATGCCCGTCTCGAGGGCCAGGTGGTACTTGCCCACCCTGTCGAAGGCCGCGGCGCACTCGCCATAGGCCAGGGCAAACTCCTGGGTGTAGACGCTGGGCATCAGGTCGTTCTCGACGAGCGTCTGCACGCACTCCATGGGCGGCTCGCTCAGGATGAGGATGGGCCAGGTGATGCCCGCGCGGCGCAGCTCGAGGCCCTCGGCCACCGTGGCCACGGCAAACTGGTCGGCACCAGCGGCGTGCATGACCTTGGCGCACTCGACGGCGCCGTGGCCGTAGGCGTCGGCCTTCACGACGGCCATCATACGCACGCCCGGCTCGAGCAGGCCCTTGAACGCGCGTGTGTTGCGGCGCAGGGCCGCCTTGTTGATCTCGACCCACGACCATCGCGTGTCCGGACACCTGTGCTGAGCCATGGGATTGCCCCCTGAGTTGGTGCCGGCCGCAGGATTGGCCCGCTGCGGCCGGCTTCGTTGCTAGTTCTGAGCGTCGTCGCCCTGCTCGGCGCCGTCATCGGCGCCACTAAAGGCAGCGCGGTCCTCGACCGCATCGACGGCAAGGCCCACGCAGTCGATTATATCGGCGGCCATGACGCCCCTCGTGCCGTAGCGCTCCTGGGCGATCGAGGCGGCGTAGCCATGGACCTCGCAGGCAAAGGCCGCGAGGGTCGGCAGGCCCTGGGTCTCGACGCCACGGGCGAGAAGGCCCGCCATGATGCCGGCGAGCACGTCGCCGGAGCCGGCCGTGGCAAGGCAGGCGGGGCCCGGCTTGGGCAGCAGGGCAATCTCGACGCCCACGCAGGCAGTCGCCGTGCCCTTGGCGACGACGACGAGCTCACTGCCGCCCTCGGCCCACACGATGCGGCGCGAGGCCTCGAGAGCGCTCGTAAGCGTGATGGGGGCGGAGTCGGTGAGGCCCACGAGCCTTCCCAGCTCGCGGCGGTGCGGGGTGAGGACGAGCGGAGCCTTGCGGCGCAGCAGCTCGGGGAACTCGTCGAGGCGGTTGCTCGTGAGGCGGGCGAGGCTGTTGAGGCCGTCGGCGTCGATGACGAGCGGGGCCTCAGTCTCGATGAGGGTCGAGACGACGCCCACCGTGCCGCTCGTCACGCACATGCCGGGGCCCACGAGCACGGCGGAGCGGCGGGCGGCGAGCTCGGCCACCTGGGCGCGCGCGGCGTTGGAGAAGGTGCCGTCGGCATCTGCCGGCAGGCCCACGACGGGAATCTCGAGCAGGTGCGCGCGGCAGAGATTGGCGATGGGCTCGGGCACGGCAAGCGTCACGTAGCCGGCGCCGGCGCGGGCCGCGGCCTTGGCGGCCATGATCGCGGCTCCCGGGAAGCGCGTGGAGCCGCCCACGACGAGCACGCTGCCGCGCGTGTACTTGTCGACCACGCAGGTGGGAGGCACGAGGACATCGAGGTAGTCGGGCGTCTCGCAGCGCCAGGCTACGGGGTCGGCCTCATAGACGAGCTTGGCGGTCTGCTCGGCCAGGGGCGCCACGACAATGGAGCCGCAGACGTCGCGGCCGTCGTCGCTCAGCAGGCCCGGCTTGAGGGCGAGCATCGTGATCGTGACGTCGGCCACCACCACGGCGCCGGGCGCGCGGCCCGTCTGGGCGGAGAGGCCGCTCGGAACGTCAACGGACACCACGCGGGCGCCAGACGAGTTGAGGGCGTCGATCCAGATGGAGAAGGGCGCAACGGGGGCATCGTGGAAGCCGGTGCCCAGCATCGCGTCGAGCACGGCGTCGCAGCCGCCGAGCAGAACGTCGAGCTCGTCGCGCGGGGGGCCGGCGACGTAGACGACGCCCGCCTCGACGGCGGCCTTCGCCACCATGCGGGCAAGGTCGCTGCGGAGCTGATCGGGCTCGCAGGGCGTCACGACGCGCACGTCGACGCCCGCGGCCTTGAGCTGCTCGGCGGCGACCCAGCCGTCTCCGCCGTTGTTGCCAAATCCGGTAAGCACCACGGCGCGCGAGACGTCGCCCAGGCGCAGGACCTCCTGCGCGGCAGCGGCACCGGCGCGGTGCATGAGCTCAGAGATGCTAACGCCGGCGTCGGCCAGACGGGTCTCGACGGCGCGGACGTCCTCGATATTCAGTACAGGCTGCATGCCCAACTCACTTTCCGTCCGTGACGCGCTCGAGCTCATCGATGACGGAGCGCGCCTCCCTGAATGATTCTGCAAGCTCGCGACGGGGGTCGCGGGCGGTCTCGGCCTTGGGGGCCGTCTGCGCGGTGGTGGCTACGGCGTTGGCCACGGCCATCTCGCGCGTGAACGACAGGGAGATGGCAACCGACAACACGCCCTTCTCGCGCGCGACCTCGGCCGCGCGGCCACGAAGCTCGACCTGCGGCCTTCCCGACGCATCGGCCGCGACGCTCACGTCGTCGAAGCGAATGCCTGGGCCAAAGCCGCAGCCCAGGGCCTTAAGCGTGGCCTCGCGCGCGGCAAAGCGGCAGGCGTAGTGGGCCGCGGGGCGCGCGGCCGACTCGCAGTAGGCGCGTTCCTCGTCCGTGAAGACACGGCGGGCAAACCGCGGCGTGCGCTCGAGGATGCGCTCCATGCGCGCAATCTCGACTATGTCGACGCCAACGCCAGCCAGTGCCATGTCTCCCCCATCCTCGGTATCTCTCCTAGTCTAGCGCGATGGCGGCCCGCTTCGAGCGCGAGCCGCCATCGAGAGGTTCATATGTGTCGCCGGCGTGCGAGAGACGCTGGCGATGCGCACGGGTACGCGGGGCGAGCACGCGTCGCCGGGAACGACGCCTTGCAGCCAGTCCCTATTCCACCGTCACCGACTTGGCGAGGTTCCTCGGCTTATCGACGTCGCAGCCGCGGGCCAGCGCCACGTAGCGGGCGAGCATCTGCAGGTGCAGCACCGCCACGATGGGCACGATGTTGTCGGGGCACTCCGGGATCCACATCACGCGGCTGGCAACGGCCGCCACGTCCTCGTCGCCATCGGTGGCAACGGCCACGCAGGTGGCGCCGCGGGCGATGGCCTCCTGGATGTTCGAGAACATCTTGTCGCGCACGTTGTCGCGCGGGCAGATGGCCACCACGGGGAAGCCCGGCTCGAGCAGGGCGATGGGACCGTGCTTCATCTCGCCCGCGGGGTAGGCCTCGGCATGCAGGTAGCTGACCTCCTTGAGCTTGAGCGCGCCCTCGGAGGCGGTGGCGGAGTTGGCGGCTCGGCCAATGAACAGCGCGGACGACGCGTGCTCGAAGTCGTGGGCCGCGGCCTTGGCCTGCCAGCTGCGGTCGAGCACCGTGCGCATGAGGTCGGGTACGTGGCGCAGCTCACGGAACTTGCGGCCCACCTCGCCCGTCGCCATGCTTCCGTTCTTCTGGGCCAGCAGCAGCGCCAGAATCGAGGCGGCCACCATCTGGGCGGTGTAGGCCTTGGTCGAGGCCACGCAGACCTCGGGGCCGGCCTTGATGTAGAGCACGCCATCGCTCTCGCGCGCAGCCGTGGAGCCCAGCACGTTGGTGATTGCGAACACGTTGGCGCCAGCGGCGCGCATCTTACGGGCGGCGGCGAGGGTGTCGGCCGTCTCGCCGGACTGGGTGATAATCACGCAGAGGGTGTGGTCGGTCACGAGCACGTCCTCGTAAATGAACTCGCTCGCGGCCACGGCCACGACGGGGATGCGCGCCCACCTCTCGATGAGGCGGCGTGCGAGCAGGCCCACGTGCAGGCTCGTGCCACAGGCAACGACGTAGACGCGGTCGATCTGGGCGATCTGTTCGTCGGAGAGGGTGAGCTCGTCGAGAAGCACGCGGCCATCGGCGAAGCGACCCTCGAGGAGGCGCTCGATGGCAGCCGGCTGCTCAGCGATCTCCTTGGCCATGAAGTCGTCGTAGCCGCCTAGGGTCGCCGCCGAGGCGTCCCAGTCGATGTCGAGGGAGTCGGGCTCGGCCACGGCGTCGCCCTGCTCGTCATAGACGGCGACCTCGCCACTCGGCAGCATGCGGGCAAGCTGCCCGTCATCGAGCTGCAGCACGTGGGAGGTGACGCCCGCGAGCGCGGTGATGTCGCTTGCGGCGTAGGCGCCGCCCTCGGTCGAGGCGAGCACGAGGGGCGAGCCCTTACGAGCGCAGGCGAGCACGCCCGGTTCGTCGGCACTCATGGCGACAATGGCCCACGTGCCCTCGAGCCTGCGGGTGGCGAGGCGCAGCGCCTCGAGCAGGTTGCCCGACGCGGCGCCGCTCATGGTCTCCTCGACGAGGTGCGCCACGACCTCGGAGTCGGTCTCGCTCCTGAAGGTGTGGCCGCGGGCCTGCAGCTCCTCGCGCAGGGCGCGGTAGTTCTCGATGATTCCGTTGTGGACGATGGCGATGCGACCGTCGCAGCTCTCGTGGGGGTGGGCGTTTCGGTCGGTGGGCGCGTCGTGCGTGGCCCAGCGCGTGTGGGCGATGCCGCAGGTGGAGCGCAGGTCCTCGGTCTTGCAGCGGTCGGCCAGAGCCGAGACGCGCCCGGCACACTTGACCCCGCGAAGCCTGCCCGAGGCGTCGAGAATCTCGACGCCCGCCGAGTCATAGCCGCGGTACTCAAGCGTCTTGAGGCCCTCGATAAGGAAGGGCGCCGCCTGCGAGCTGCCCGTGTAGCCAACGATTCCGCACATATGGTCTCCCCCGTTCGTGAGGCGCATCCGGTTATGCGCCCGCGTGAAGGTGCATGGGTACCAACCCTAGACCCCTAGCTGCACATTGGGGACATGAGACGAAATCTAGGTGAACTTATACAACTCATCTCGACAAAACCGCAGGTATAGCTTCCTCACTTGTTATAGCAACCATCAAATCTATAGAGAGTGACGTTGATGGTTACTTTCCGTTGGCCCTCGCTCGCCCGCAATGACAAGCCAAAGCAAAGCATGCCTATCTAACGCTCCGGCAATCTACCACCCCTGAACTAGCACCCACTTTTACGCCCCGCTCCCCAAACACCCATTTCTACGCCCGCGCTCTCCAAGCACCCACTTTTACGCGTCAGACAGCCATCTAGCACGTAGGAATGGGCGCGCGGTGAGATTCAACGCGTAAATTCGGGTTCTGGCGATTTCGCCATCCAAGACGCTGGTCAAAACGCGAGTCGCAGCAAGAACACGCGCCGCAACAAGAAACGCGCGCCGCAACAAATAGACACGTGCCGCAACAAAAAGACCCGCCGGCAAAACCGACGGGTCTCGAAAATGCGATGCAAGGGGCAAGCCCAGGCAACTCCAAGAAGACTTAGCGCTTGGAGAACTGCGGGCGCTTGCGGGCCTTCTTCAGGCCGTACTTCTTGCGCTCGACGGCACGGGCGTCGCGGGTGAGGAAGCCAGCCTTCTTGAGGTCGGCGCGGTAGTCGCCAGCCTCGAGGAGGGCGCGGGCGATGCCGAGGCGCAGGGCGCCGGACTGACCGGAGATGCCGCCGCCGTCGCACAGGGCGATGACGTCGAAGTGCTCAACGGTGTCGGTAACCTTGAAGGGCGCGCAGGCGTCGTCGACGAGCTGCTGGCGGCCGAAGTAGTTCAGCGCGTCGCGGCCGTTGACGGTGACCTTGCCGGTGCCGGGGACGAGACGGACTCGGGCGACAGCCTCCTTGCGGCGGCCGGTGCCATAGTAGACAGCGGTGTTCTCAGCCATCGGTTAGGCCCTCCAATCAATCTGAACGGGGTTCTGGGCCGCGTGCGGGTGCTCGGGGCCAGCGTAGACCTTGAGCTTGGTGAACTGCTGACGGCCAAGGGTGCTCTTGGGGAGCATGCCCTTGACGGCGTGCTCGATGACGCGCTCGGGGTGCTTCTCCATGGCCTCCTTGAAGCTCTCGAACTTCATGCCGCCCAGCCAACCGCTGTAGCGCCAGTAGCGCTTGTGGTCGGCCTTAACGCCGGTAAGCTGGACCTTATCAGCGTTGATGATGACGACGAAGTCACCCGTGTCGGTGTTGGGGGTGTACTGCGGCTTGTTCTTGCCGCGAAGGATCATAGCGGCCTTCGTGGCGAGGCGGCCGAGCGTGGCGCCCTCAGCGTCGATGAGGACCCAATTGCGGGTAACCTCGCCGGGCTTGGCGTACTGAGTCGACTTCATTTGACTCCTCCGTGTGCTTACGTGTTGCTCTGTACTTTTACGAGATTACGGGGCTCAGCAAAAGTAGCTTTCCAAGTGTAGCGCGCACGCAGGAAAGTTCAAGGAAAACGCTTGGGTTTTTGGCCTCGTCTGCTCAAAAGCAGCACAAGTTCGCGGCGGCTTGCGCGCCTACGCCCCCAGGGAGCGAATCGCGTCGAGCGTGGCCAGCGCCTGGCGCCTGCCATCGAGGTACAGACGCAGCAGCCCCTCGCCGTCCGAGCCCGAGGTGCTGCCCACCGCGACGGGCTCGCTCGGGGCCACCACGACGATGCGCCCCCGCTCCTCGAGGTCCCAGATGTGCTGACGCTGCTCGTTGTAGCGCGCGGCGCGCGTGCGCATCGCCTCGAGGTAGTAGGGATAGCCCGCATAGCGACGGTCAGCCAGGCGCTGCAGCTCGTAGGCGCCCTTCTTCTCGTAGCCGCGGTCCTGGGTGAGCACCACCACCGCGGTGTCGGCCCCCTCCTCGAGCGCGTGCTCAATGGGCACGGAGTCCGTGGTGCCGCCGTCGAGGAACAGGCCCTCCTCAAGCTCCACCGTGCGTGTGATGACGGGGAGCGAGGCAGACGCCCTCACCTTGTCGATGTCCTCGGGCAGGCTCTTGATCTCGAGATAGGTGGGCGTGCCAAAGGCCAGGCTCGACGCCACGACCATGTAGCGGCTCCTACGCTGGGCAAACGCGTCGTAGTCAAAGGGGTCGATGTCGTCTTGCACCGTGTGGTACATGAACTCGGAGCCCGTCATGTCTCCCGTCTTGGCGAGCGACCACAGGCTGATGAATCGCGGGTCGTCTCGAAAGGCGAGGCTCTGGCGCAGATAGCGGCCCTGCTGGTGCGAGAGGTAGCTTGCGGCGTTGATGGCTCCGGCCGAGACGCCCCAGACGTTGTCAAAGCCAAAGACGCCCTTCTCCTGCAGCACGTCGAGCACGCCCGCGGTGAACACGCCGCGCATGCCGCCGCCCTCGAGCACCAGGTCAACGCCCGTGCGGGGCGCGCCCATTGCGTTGAGCGTCTCGGCGCCCCTGCCCCTGCCAAAGATTCCCAGCGCCATGCGCCCTCCCTCTTCCAGCCCCGTCGGGCACCCTTCATTGCATCTCTTATACCCCATTGGCTTACATAATCCGGCACGCCGCCGCCAGACGGTGAAGAAGCGCCCTCCCCCAAGCTGCCATATCAGGCTATTCTCGGCATAAAAAAGCCCTGCCCACACGAATGCGAGCAGGGCGAAGCGTACATGGTGGAGGCGCGGAGGATCGAACTCCGGTCCAGAACAGTCCCCTGGCAGGTGTCTCCAAGCTCAGTCACCGATTAAGTCTCGGACGCGTCACACTCCGTGACCCGCGCTCGGCGTCCCAGCCGGTTCGGTCTTAGCGCGCGGCATACCAGCCACGTCCGCGCGCGCATCTCCCTAAGATGACGTCTCCACGGGAACAGGAGAAATCCCCGCTTCGACGGCCGCTAATTAATTAAGCAGCGAGGGCGTAAGAGCCCTGGAAAGAGTTGTCGTCAATTCAATTTGACGGTACCCCTGTTTAACGTGGCGAGGAGACCACGGCTTGCTGCCCACCTCAGGACCACCCTGTCGAAACCAGTCGCCCCCACGGGTGTGGATGGGGACAAGGCCACCATGCGAGCTTTCAAGGAACGGATGCGGCCAAGCCGCATAGGGCATTCTACCCCGAACTACTGCAGTTCGTCGATGAGGTCGACAAAGTCGCCAATGGTCTGAGGAGTGGAGTCTGGGTCAAACTCGACGCCAAACTCGTCCTCGCAGGCCATAATCGCCTCGACGACGGCCAGGCTATCCAGGCCAAGGTCGGCAAGGGTGGTCTCGGGAGTGAACTCGACGTTCTCAAGGCCGTCCTGCTCCTGCAGCACCTTGACGACGCGGTCGTACGTAGATTCCTCGGCCATGGTGGCCTCCCTTCATAGCGCCCAACGCGCGGGCTCGTTCTCGTCGCGCCTTACTATACCCATCCAGTCCCCCGCAGGGGACTTCGTCGTCACAATCTAGCGGTTGCGCTCCTTGAGCGCGCGGGCGATCTCGCGGTCGGTGTCGCGCTTGGCCATGTCGGCGCGCTTGTCGTAGAGCTTCTTGCCGCGGCCCAGGCCTATGACGACCTTCACGCGGTTGCGGTCGTCGAACAAAAGCTCGAGCGGCACGAGCGCCATGCCCTTCGTGCGCAGCTTGCCGTCGAGGTAGTCAATCTGCTTGCGGTGCAGCAGCAGCTTGCGCTTTCGGTCGGAGTCGACGTTGAAAATCGTGCCGTGCGAGAAGGGTGGGATGTGTACGCCATGCATCCAGCACTCGCCGTTGCGGATGAGACAAAACGAGTCGGTGATCTGGCACGCACGCTCGCGCAGGCTCCTGACCTCGGTGCCCTTGAGCACGAGGCCCGCCTCGAACGTCTCCTCGATCGCATACTCGTGGCGCGCCGAGCGGTTGCGCGCGATGCTCTTGCGCTCGCGCTTCTTAGGCATCGGCATGGCTGCCCTCCCCTTCCGCGTCGGTGCTGCGGATGAGCTCGAGCAGGGCCTTCACGGCGGGGGTGCCCACCAGGTCGCGGGCCCTCACCGTGAGGTTCGTGGCGAGGCTGCGGTCCTTCGACGCCACGTCGGTGGCGCACATGAGCAGGCACAGGGCCACCTCGGCGTTGGCACCCTCGGGCAGGCCGTTCTCGGCCATGACCTGGGATGTCTGCTCGTCAGTGAGCGCATCGGGATCGCAGGGCGTTCCCTTCACGCGGTCGATGAGGCCATCGAGCACGTTGTCGGACCAGTCGAGCCTGCGGGCGCAGCGCAGGCAGGCCGCGGCGGCGGAGTCGGCGCCAGTGTCCATGAAGTGGCGAGCAAAGTTGCAGAAGGCGCGCACGAGGTGGCGCACGTCGCTCGCACGCTCGAAGACCGAGAAGGTAAGACCCAGGTACTCGTCGATGTCCCCGTTCGTGCGATAGAGCTCGGCGAGGTCGAGGCGGTAGCCGCAGCCCATCGGGTTCCAGCGCACGGCCTGGCGCAGCGCCTCGGTGGCGGCGGCGTAGTCGCCCTCGCTCACCAGCACAAACGCGAGGTCGGCATAGAGACGGTCGAGAGGCTCGCCAACGTCGCGCAGCTCGCGCGGGTCCTTCTCGACGCGGCGGTAGCACAGGCGCTCGAAGACCGTGGGAAAGCTGAACCACTGCACCTCGTCGGTGGTGGGGCAGTTGCGGTCAACGTACTCCTCGGCATCGGCCGCAAGGCGCTCGAGCAGCTCGCAGGCGAGCTCCCCCTGGCCTCCGGCAAACAGGCCCTCGGCAGCATCGAGCTCGTCGGTCATATTGGTGCGTTCGTTCATTGCACGTCCTTTCGGGCGGCGGCCTGCAGGCAGGCACCGCGCGCAAGAGTGAAGTCTATCTGGCCCTTCTCGGGCTTGCAGCCGGCCACGGTAACGGCAACGCGCCGCCCCAGGTGCCAGCGGTGACCCGTGGACTCGCCGGTGAGACACATCGTACCCTCATCGTAGGCGAACCACTCGTCCCCCAGGGCGCGAATGGGCAGCAGCCCCTCGGCGCACGTCTCGTCAAGGCGAACGAAAAGACCAAAGCGCTCGACGCCCACGACCACGCCCGAGAAGCTCTCGCCCACATGCTGCTCCATGAGCTGCGCCATCTTGACGCGCTGGCTCTCGCGGGCGGCGGCGTCGGCGGCGCGCTCTCGCTCGGAGCAGGTGTGGCACAGCTGCGGTATCGCGGCAAGCTCCGCCCTGCGGGCGCGCACGTCAAAGCCGGCATCGGCAGCCATCCCGATGCGCACCTTGAGCGCGCGGTGCACCGTTACGTCGGGATAGCGGCGGATGGGCGAGGTGAAGTGGCAGTATGCCGAAGCCCCCAGCGCATAGTGCCCGTCGTTTCTGGGCAGGTAGACGGCGCGCTTCTGGGCGCGCAGCAAAAGCGAGTTGGCCGGAACCTCGGCGCTCGTGCCGCTTGCCCGTTCAAGCACGTCCTGCAAGGCAAACGGGTCGGCCGCGCGCAGGCGCTCGTACTCGCCCGGCTCCAGCAGGTCGAGCTCACGCAGGGCAGGCAGCGCCTGGCCCATGGAGTCGGGGGCGGGCCGCTCGTGCACGCGGAAGGCGCAGGGCACCTCCTCGGCATGCGGCGCGAGCATCTGGGCCACCACCTCGTTGGCAACGAGCATGGCCTCCTCGACGAGCGACGTGGCACGGGTGCGCTCGCGCACGCTCACCCCCGTGGGCACGCCCTCGCCGTCGAGTTCCACCTTGGCCTCGACGGTCTCGAAGTCCACCGCCCCGCGCTCGCGGCGCACGCGGCGTCGCAGACGGGCCACCTCGTCGAGCATGCGCAGCAGCTCCTCAAGGTCTTGGGCGCTCGCCTCGGGCTCGTGCGGCAATTCGGCGGCCGGGAACGCGCCCTCGAGCACGGCATCGACCTGGTCATAGCTCAGGCGCGCCTTGGAGCGGATCGTCGAGCACCACGCGGCGTGGCCCACGACCTCGCCGCCCTCGTCGATGTCGGCAAACACGCTCATGGCCAGGCGGTCCCTGCCCGCAACGAGCGAGCACAGATCGTCGCACAGGCGCTCGGGAAGCATGGGTAGCACGCGGTCGACGAGGTAGGCCGAGCACGTGCGCACCCGGGCGTCGAGGTCGATGGGCGAGCCCGGCCTCACGTAGTGCGAGACGTCCGCGATGTGCACGCCCAGGCGCCAGCCGCCGCCCTCGCGCCTCTCGCACGAGACCGCATCGTCAAAGTCGCGCGCCGTAGCGGGGTCAATCGTGACGCAAAGCAGCTCGCGCAGATCATGGCGCTTGGGCTCGGCCGCGATCGTCTCGGCCACGTCGTCATGGATCTGCTCGGCCTGCTCGAGCGCCGCCTGGCCAAAGTGGGTTGCCAGGCCATTACTCGCGATGACGCGCTCGATGGGCAGGTCGAGCCCCTCGGGGCGGCCAATTCTGCGCTCGAGCGTTACCACGCCGGCCTCGCGACGGGCCGGGTAGGTGAGGATGCGCGCCTCGACGATGTCGCCCTCGCTCACATGCAGCCGCTCGGGCGCCTTGTCGTCGGGAAGCACAAAGAAGTCGCGGCGGATGCGCTCGTCGAGCGCCACGACCGCACCCAGCGGCCCCGCCCACTCGAACGTGCCCACGAAGCGCTCGCAGGCACGGCGCAGGACGCCCTGGACCACGGCCTGGGGCTCGCCGGGGCCACGGCGCACGAGGGTCACGGTCGCCTCGTCGCCGTCCATGCCCTCGCGCAGGCCGCCGCGGGCCACCAAAAACGTACCCTCGGCCGTCTCGACCGTGGCAGACCCCGGGCGCGCCACGTGCAGTGTGCCCACATACGCCGCATGCCGGCCCCGCGTGGGACCGGCATGACGATAGCTCGATGTCTTGTGACGCCTTCGACCCATCTGCACCTAGACCTTGAGGTAGCGCCTCATGGCGATGGCGGAGCCAAACAGGCCGATGACCAGGCCCATGGCGATGAGCAGGCCGTAGGTCGACAGCGTGGCGCGGGTGCTCACGACGAAGCTGAGGAACGAGATGCGCTCGGCGAGCATCGGCAGGCCAAAGCGGCGGATGACCTCGAGCGCGCCAATGGAGAGCACCGAGCCGATGACGGCCTGGAGCACGCCCTCCATGATGAACGGCCCGCGGATGAAGCCGTTCGACGCACCCACCAGGCGCTGGATCGCAATCTCGCGGCGGCGGGCAGAGATCGACAGGCGAATCGTGTTGTTGATGAACACGAAGGCCACGAAGATCAGCAGCACGACGAGCACGAGCATGATCACGCGAATCCAGTTGGTGACGGTAAACAGGCGCTCGACGGTACCCTGGCCGTACTGGACCTGGTCTGCCGGGTCCGACGTGGTGCCGTCGTCGCTCGTGGCGACGTCCGCGACCTTGGCGAAATCATCGTCGGAGCCAAGGCGCTTGGCCACGCCCTCGACGTCCTGCGGGTCGTGGAGCTTGATGACGAGCGAGGCGGGAATCGGGTTGCGGTCGTCGAGGGCGGCGACGGCGTCGGCGGCGTTGCGCTTCGTCATCGTGTCGCGGTACTCGGTAAGCGCCTCGTCCTTGCTCTTGTACGAGACGCTCTCGACCTCGCCCCAGCCCGAGATCTTGGACTGCAGCGCGTCGACGTCGTCCTGCGAGGCGTTGTCGGAGAGGAACGCCTGAATCGTGACCTGGTCCTCCACGGTGCCAACCATGCCGTTGAGCAGCACGGAGCCCATGGCGAACAGGCCAATGATGAACAGCGAGAGGAAGATCGTGATGACGGCGCCAAAGGTCGTGGAGCCGTTGCGCACAAAGTGGTGACCTGCCTCGCGCAGGGAATAGCCAAGGTTAGAAGGAGCCATAGAAGCCGTAGCCTCCCCTCTCCTGATCGCGGACGACATGACCGGCCTCGAGGGCGATGACGCGCTTGCGCATGGAGTCGACCATCTCGCGGTCGTGCGTGGCCATCAGGATGGTCGTGCCCGTGCGGTTGATTCGCTCGAGGAGTTTCATGATGCCCAGCGAGATGGCCGGGTCGAGGTTGCCGGTGGGCTCGTCGCAGACAAGCAGCGGCGGGCGGTTCACCATGGCGCGGGCAACGGAGACGCGCTGCTGCTCGCCGCCGGAGAGCTGGTCGGGGTAGACGTCCATCTTCTCGCCAAGGCCCACGAGGCGAAGCACCTCGGGAACCTGGGCGCGCACGACGGAGCGCGGCTTGCCGATGCACTCGAGGGCAAAGGCCACGTTGTCGAAGATCGTCTTGTCCGGGAGCAGCTTGAAGTCCTGGAACACGCAGCCAATCTGGCGGCGCAGGTAGGGCACCTTCCAGTTGCGCATGTTGGTGAGGTCCTGGCCCGAGACCATCACACGGCCGTGCGTGGGCTTGAGCTCGCGGGTGATGAGCTTGAGGAAGGTCGACTTGCCCGAGCCGGAGTGGCCCACGAGGAAGACGAACTCACCCGCGTAGACGTCGACGTTTACGCCCTGCAGCGCCGGCTTGTTGGGCTGCGCGGGATAGATCATCGAGACGTCCTGGAACGAGATGACGGGCGTGGAGCCCTCGTTGACCTTGGTCGTGTCAACGTCCGAGGTGATGGGGGCAAACGCCGTCGTGAAGCCCGGCTGGTTTGACGGGTCGAATGAGGCGTCAGCGCGGACGTCTGCGGGCATGGCGGTGAGGCCGGAGTCGTCGGGCTGGGGTGCCGAGACGGGCTGGGCCTGCGTGGGCTGGGAGTTCATAACCGGGATGTTCATGGAGGGGACCCTCGAGGCGACGTTGGCCTCGGGCTGGGGAGCAGGCACCGCCGGTTGAGCCGGCGCCTGGGTCTGAGCAGAGCTCTGCGTCTGGTCGACCTGGTCGGCCGGCGCAGGCTGTGCCTCGTACGGCATGGTGCCCTCGGCCTGCTTGACCGGGGCCATTCCGTCCTGTCCCTCGCTGCTGCGGAAGTGGTTGGCCACTTATTGCTCCTTTTTTCGCGCGATAGGAAGGCAGATACGCGCTCAATCATAGCAAATGCGAGATAGGCACCACATAGGCCACATAGCCCTGATAGCCGCATGCACGCCCTTCTCGGCATGCGGCGCGGCCGCTCGCCACGGTGGCCAGGCGGCGTCGCGGCAGGCAAGGGGAGCGCCAGGACGAGCCATGGCGCCCAGGCACGAGAAGGGCGCCGACCCCATCCGAGGCCGGCGCCCAAAGCCAAATCAGTTGGAGGGGACGCCCTAGGCGTTCACGACCTTATCCCAGTCGGCGGCGAAGGACGCGAGGCCCTTGTCGGTGAGCGGGTGGTGCACGCACTTCTTGAGCGCGGCGAACGGCACGGTGGCGATGTCGGCACCCATGAGGGCGGCCTGCGTCACGTGGTGCGGGGTGCGCACGGAGGCGGTGATGATCTCGGGGCCGCCCTCCTGCTCCCAGTAGCCGTAGCTGTAGTTCTTGACACAGGTCACGACGGTCTCGAGCTGCTCGATGCCATCCTCGCCGCAGTCCTCGAAGCGGCCGACGAACGGCGAGATGTAGCGGGCGCCGGCGCTGGCGGCGAGCAGGGCCTGCGGGGCGGAGAAGATCAGCGTCATGTTGACGCGGATGCCCTCGGTGGCAAGCGTGTGGCACGCCGGCAGGGAGGCCTCGCAGATCGGGAGCTTCACGACGATGTTCGGGGCGATGGCGGCCAGGCGACGGCCCTCGGCGACCATCTCCTCGGTGGTCTCGGCCGTGGACTCGGCGGAGACGGGGATGTCCTTGCAGATCTCGCAGATCTTGGCCATGTGGCCCTCGAAGTCGGCAAGCTTGCCACCCGTCTTGGCATACAGGGACGGGTTCGTCGTCACGCCGGCAAGGATACCCCAGGTCTCGGCCTCGCGAATCTCGTCAAGGTTGGCGGTGTCGATAAAGAACTTCATTCGCTTGCCCTCCAGTCACATGTGTGCGGCGCCACGCCTTTGCGTGGTCTTATTGTTCGCAAGAAAAATGGGCGTTGGAGGTTGGCCCCTCTGGCCCGTCATCTTGCAAATTAAATGTATACCACTCGGTAATCATTTGCGATACCCCATCGGTAAACGGGCTGGTAGATACCCCTGTTTTTTCTTCTTGTTATGCGATTAACCATTCGCATATACTCTTACTTTGATGAAGGTAACCAAAGTCAAGAACAACTTCTGGTTTTCCGCCAACGCAGTTTTCTTCGTCGAGAGGGGTCCCGCATGGCTGGTAGGGTGACGATCGTAGACGTCGCTAAGCTCGCCGCAACCTCCACGGCTTCCGTCTCCTACTTCCTCAACGGCAAGCTCGAGAAGCTCGGCAAGCCCACGCAGGAGCGCATCGCCGCGGCCATCCGCGAGACGGGCTACGTCCCCAACGCGCAGGCCCAGGCGCTGTCGGGAAAGCCCACGCACGTCATCGGCGAGATCATCCTCGACAACACCAACCTATGGGCCGGCCAGATTCAGCTGGGCGTTGAGAGCGTCGCGCGCGAGGCCGGCTACCAGACGGTCGTGTGCGGCACCAACTTCGACCGCGCGACCGAGCAGGCCTGCGTCGAGAAGCTGCTGTCGCTAGGGGTCGATGGCTTCATCATCCAGCCCACCTCGAACTTCAAAGCCATCCACGAGCGCATCAAGCGCGCGGGGCGGCCGGTCGTCTTCTATGACTGCGACACCTTCGACCTCAGCACGAGCTGGATCAAGGCAAACCTGTACGATGGCATCTACTCGGCCATCCAGCGCTGCGTCGAGATGGGATACGACCGCTTCTTGGCCGTAGGCGCCGAGGCCAAGGCGGCCACGGGCCAGTTCCGCACGCGGTTCGAGCGCGCGAGCGCCATGTCGGACGCGCTCTCGGCGCACGGCCTCGACTTCGAGCAGATCAACATCGACCACGAGACGCCCACGGTGGCCGAGCTGCGCGAGCTGCTCAAGTTCCGCATCTCGCCGGCCAACCGCACGCTCATCTTCGTCGAGAACCAGTGGGCCCTCCCCCGCGTCTTCCAGGCGCTCGAGCCCTCGCGCCACCTCATCCCAGACCGCATCGGCATCCTGGGTCTCAACTGCACCGAGTGGACCGACCTCACGGCCCCCACGATCTCGACCGTCGTGGAGCCGGTGCGCCAGGAGGGCCGCATGGCCTGCCAGATGCTCGTCGAGCTGCTCGAGGGCAGCGAGAAGCGTCCGCGCCAGGAAATCCTCGCCTGTCACACGCGCTGGCTCGGCTCCACCAAGTAGTGGAGTTCTGGGGCGCTGGGATTCGCCCGTTTGAGGAGCAAGGATGTGCGCGGCCTGCCCCGCATCGCTACGAGAAGGGTCAGCCGCAGAGGCTCCCGCGACCGCGCAGCCGAGTGAGGAAGCCGGGGACACAGGCTTCTCGAATGCGCCGCTCGTCACTAAGCGGGCCGCAATGCGGCGCTGCATCCAGCTCCCGCCGCCTGCAGCGCCCCTCGCATAGGCAACGAAAAGGGGCTCGTACCAACTGGTACGAGCCCCTTCGCATGCGAGATGCAAGAGCTTTAGGCGAGCAGGCCCTTGACGGTCTCCTCGAGGTCGGAGGCCGTGAGCTTGAACTCCTTCTGCAGCCAGTCGGCGGTGCCAACCTGGCCGAACTGCTCAACGATGCCGTGACGCTTGAAGGGCACAGCAACGGCGTTCTCGGCGAGGACGGACGCAACGGCGTCGCCCAGGCCACCGATGACACCGTGGTTCTCGAAAGTCACGATGGCCTTCTTGCCCTTGGCCTCGGAGAGGATGAGCTCCTCGTCGAGCGGCTTGATGCAGAACATGTCGATGACCTCGGCAGAGATGCCCTGCTTCTCGAGGTTCTCGGCGGCGTCGAGCGCGTCGGAGACGAGGCGGCCGGCGGAGATGATCAGCACGTCGGAGCCTTCGCGAAGGACATTGCCCTTGCCGAGCTCGAACTCGGAGCCCTCGGCGTAGACGTTGCGGATGGCCTTGCGGTCGCCACGGAAGTAGTTGATGCCGGGCAGGCCAGCGCAGGTCTTGACGATCCAGGCCATCTGCACGGCGTCTGCGGCGTCGAAGACGCGGGCGTGCGGGATGGTACGCATGATGGCAACGTCCTCGAAGGAGGTGTGGGTGCCACCGTTGGCAGCGACGGAGAAGCCAGGGTCGGAGCCATACATGTTGATGGTGTTGTGAGCGTAGGCGCCAGAGAGGAAGACCTGGTCGAACGCACGACGCGCGATGAACGGCGCGAAGGTGTGGACGAACGGGATGTAGCCCTCGGACGACATGCCGGCAGCAACGCCCATCATGTTGGCCTCGGAGATGCCGCACTCGATGAAGTTGTCAGGGTTGGAAGCCTTGATCTTCAGGGAGTTGGAGGCGCCACCCAGGTCGGCCTCGAGCATGACGATCTTGTCATTCTCGGCAATGAGGCTCTGGAGGGTCTCCATGACGACGTTGCGCAGGTCAGCGCCGGTGGCGCTGCGATCTTCAGCGAGCTTGAACATTAAGCGAGCGCCTCCTCGAGCTTCTCGACCTGGGCGTTAAGGGCGTCAACAGCATCCTGGGCGGTCTTCTTGAGCTCAGGGGTGTTGAACTTGGGAGCGTGGTTGCTCTCCATCTCCTCGAAGGCCTTGACGCCAGCACCCTTGACGGTGTCGAGGATGATGCAGAGGGCCTCGCCCTTGTGCTGCTTGGCCTCGGTGATAGCGGCGTCGACGGCGACGACGTCCTGGCCATTGACCTTCTGGGTGTAGAAGCCGAAGGACTGCATCTTGGCGACGTAGTCGAACGGGTTCATGATGTCCTTGGTCCAACCGTCAAGCTGACGCTTGTTGTCGTCGATGAAGACGATGAGGTTGTCCATCTTGTAGCTGGCGATGTACTGGAAGGCCTCCCAGCACTGGCCCTCGTTGAGCTCGCCGTCGCCCACGATGAGGTAGGTGAAGGCGTCGGAGCCCTTCTTGGCGAGGGCGGTGGCGATGCCGGCAGCGGTGGAGCAGCCCTGACCGAGGGAGCCGGTCGTCATGTCGACACCCGGGGTCTTGGTGCGGTCGGGGTGGCTCGGCAGGTTGGTGCCGCCGTCATTCAGCGTGAAAAGCATGTCGCGGTCGAAGAAGCCGCGCTCAGCGAGGACAGAGTACCAGGCGGGGCCGGCGTGGCCCTTGGACAGCACGAGACGGTCGCGGTCCTCCCACTTGGGGTTCTTCGGATCGTGCTTGAGCTGCTTGCCGTACAGCACGGCCATGACCTCGACGATGGAGAGCGAGCCGCCCAGGTGGCCGTAGCCACGGTGCAGCAGCATCTCGACGACGTCGCGGCGAACCTTCGCGGCGAGTAGCTCGAGCTCCTTCTGCTCCTTCTCTTCCATGAGACTCCTTTGGTCTGATGGTTCCGACAGACAAAACGTTGCTTTTCCAGAGGAACGTCGGCTTCGAGTGTATCCCATGACTGGTAGGTCGAACGAACTTTTTTCGAAATATCGAGAACAAACCCGCAGGTGAAAGGCTTAACCGGCTCCTATTATGCTGCTCGTGTGAATGAGGGGGCGCAGGCGCGTCCCTGCATAGAAAACGGCGGGGCGCCCATGCCAAGCACCCCGCCGTTCTATCAATATGTAAACCTTTGGAAGCCCACCAGGCTATTCCTCGTCCTCGGTCACGACGGGCTCGCGACCGCCAACGGCCCATCGGTGATAGGCCGTCACAAACGGATCGAGGTCGCCGTCGGAGAGCACCGCGTCCACGTTGCCCGTCTCGCACCCCGAGCGCAAGTCCTTGACCATTCGGTAGGGGTAGAGCACGTACGAGCGAATCTGGTTGCCAAAGCCAATCTCGTGCTTGGGGCCGCGCAGCTCGTCGAGCGCCTCGGCGCGCTTCTGGAGCTCGAGCTCGTAGAGCTTCGAGCGCAGAATCTGCATGCACGTGGCCTTGTTCTGAATCTGGCTGCGCTCGTTTTGGCAGGTGACGACGATGCCCGTAGGCAGGTGCGTCACGCGCACGGCCGAGTCGGTCGTGTTGACGCCCTGACCGCCAGGGCCGCTCGCGTGATAGACGTCGACGCGAACGTCACCCGGGTCGATCTCCACCTCGATGTCGTCGGGAAGGACCGGCAGCACCTCAACGCCCGCGAACGTGGTCTGGCGACGCCTCTTGGCATCGGTGGGAGAGATTCGCACGAGGCGGTGCACGCCTTGCTCCGCGCGAAGCATGCCGTAGGCGTTCTTACCCGATACGGTGATCGTGGCGCGGTCGATGCCGATTACCTCTGCGGCGGGCGCGTCGTTGACCGTCACCTTCCAGCCGCGGCGGTCGCAGTAGCGCAGGTACATGTGCAGCAGCATCCCACACCAGTCCTGCGCCTCGAGGCCACCCTGACCCGGCGTGATGTTGACGATGGCGTCGCCCTGGTCAAACTCGCCAGTGAACCAGCTCGTCAGCTCGAGCTCCGAGAGGTCGCGCTCAAGGGCATCGGCGCACTGCTCGGCCTCGGCGGCAAGGCCCTCGTCACCCGTCTCCTCGGCAAGCTCGTAGGCGGTCTGCGCATCGTCGAGGCGAGCATGGGCAGCCTCGATGCTCGCAACGTCATCCTTTGCCTTGGAGAGGTGTGCCATGGTCTGGCGCGCCGCGTTGGGATCGTCCCAAAAGCCTGGTTCGGCGCTCCTCGCCTCGAGGTCGAGCACGGTGGCTCGACTCTCGTCGACGTGAAGGTAACCCTCGACTTCCTCGAGCCTCGCCACGAGAGCGGCGAGGCGCTCACTCGTTAGCTCGGCCACTATCGGTTTCTCCCGTGGCAGTTCTTGAACTTCTTACCGCTGCCACAGGGGCAGGGGTCGTTGCGACCAACGCCGACGTAAGGGTCGGGGTCATCGGCCTTGCGATACGTGTGCGGCTTGGCGGCGCTCGCCTTGGGCGAGGGCGCGCTGGCATCACGGCGCTCGGCACGCTCGACAGCGGTCGCGGGGGCAGCTTGGTTGGCACGGGCGCGCGACAGCACGGAGGAGCGGGCCGCATCGGCACCGTCGACCTCGGTGGGGCCGGAGTATCTGGCTCCCTCAAGGGCAGACGGGGCAGGCGTGGCGGCGGCGACCGGCGCGGTGTTGCGACGGATGTGGAGCATCGTGCGCAGGAAGTCCTCGTACATGGTGTCGACGAGCTGACCAAAGGCGGCGTAGGCCTCCTGCTTGTACTCAACCAGCGGGTCGCGCTGACCAAAGCCGCGCAGGCCAATGCCCGTCTTGAGGTAGTCCATCTCCTGAAGGTAGGCCATCCAACGGGTGTCGATGACGCGCAGCATCACCTGGGTCGCGAGGCGGTGGGTGATGTCCTCGCCGAGGTCCTCGGTGCGCTTGGTGTACAGGTCGCCAACGTAGGCGTCAACGGCCTCCACAACATCGGCGGTCGTGCCCTCCTTGGAGAGCTCGGGCATGCCATCCGCGCCGGTAAGCTCGTGGAGCCAAGAGCGCAGGCCCTCGAGGTCCCAGTCCTCGCTCGCGGTGCCCTCGGGACAGAACTCGCGCGCCTCGCGCTCGACCGTGGCGCTCGTGACCTCAGAGATGTGCTCGGTCAGGTCCTTGCCATCGAGAATCTTGTTGCGCTCCTCGTAGATGACCTGGCGCTGCTGGTTCATGACGTCATCGTAATCGAGGACGCTCTTGCGCATCGCGTAGTTGATCTCCTCGACCTTGCGCTGCGCGCCCTCGATGGCCTTGCTGACCATCTTGGCCTTGAGCGGCATGTCGGGCGGCATGTCGTACTTGGCCATCATCGCGCCGATGCGGTCCATGCGGTCGGCGCCGAAGAGGCGCATGAGGTCGTCCTCGAGCGAGAGGTAGAACTGGGTCTCACCCGGGTCTCCCTGGCGGCCGGCGCGGCCACGCAGCTGGTTGTCGATTCGCCTGCTCTCGTGACGCTCGGTACCAATGACGGCAAGGCCGCCAGCGGCAAGGACGTGCTCGCGCTCGGCGTCACAAATCTGGCGGGCGCGGGCGCGGGCATCGGCGACCTGCTCGGGCGTGGCGACGTCTGCCGGGGTGCCGGCCTCGGCAAGCATCTCGTCGGCGAGCTCGTCGGGGTTACCGCCCAGCAGGATGTCGGTACCACGGCCAGCCATGTTCGTGGCGATCGTAACGGCGCCCTCGCGACCGGCTTGGGCAACGATCTGGGCCTCGCGCTCGTGGAACTTGGCATTGAGCACCTCGTGCTTGATGCCTCGCTGATCGAGGAGCTTCGAGAGGCGCTCGGAGCTCTCGATGGAGACGGTGCCCACAAGGACGGGTTGACCGTTCTCGTGACGACGCTCGACGTCATCTGCGACCGCCTTGAACTTGTACTCGACGTTGCGATAGATCATGTCGTCATGGTCTATGCGCTTGACGGGCTTGTTGGGCGGAATCTCGGTGACCGGGAGCTTGTAGATCTCGCGGAACTCGGCGTCCTCGGTCATGGCGGTGCCCGTCATGCCCGAAAGCTTGTCGTAGAGGCGGAAGTAGTTCTGCAGGGTGATGGTGGCCAGCGTCTGGTTCTCCTCGCGAACCAGAACGCCTTCCTTGGCCTCGACGGCCTGGTGCAGGCCCTCGGACCAGCGCCTGCCCTCCATGATGCGGCCGGTGAACTCATCGACGATCTTGACCTCGCCGTTCATGACGACGTAGTCCTTGTCGCGATGGAACATGTACTGGGCCTTGAGCGCCTGCTGGAGGTGGTTGGCAAGCTGGCCGGAGAGGTCGGCGTAGATGTCGGCGCCAAGGCGCTGCTCGATCTTGCGCAGGCCCTGCTCGGTCGCGGCAATCGTGTGCTTGGCCTCATCCATGATGTAGTCACCATCGGGCTCGGGAACGGGGCCGCCCAGCGGATCGCGCTCAGGCTCCTCACCGCGCTCGAGGCCGCGAACGGCACGGGCAAAGTCCTTGTACGTGTCGGCGGACTTCGTGCCGGCACCCGAGATGATCAGGGGCGTACGGGCCTCGTCGATGAGGATCGAGTCGACCTCGTCGACGATGGCGAAGCGGTGGCCGCGCTGCACGCGCATGTCGGCCCTCATGACCATGTTGTCACGCAGGTAGTCAAAGCCAAACTCGGAGTTCGTACCATAGGTGATGTCTGCCTCGTAGGCAGGGCGCTTGTCCGCAAGGGGCATGCCGTTCTGGAGCAGACCAACCTTGAGGCCCAGGAAGTTATAGAGCTTGCCCATCCACTCGGAGTCACGACGCGCAAGGTAGTCGTTGACCGTGACGATGTGAACGCCCTCGCCGGCAATGCCGTTGAGGTAGCCCGCGAGGGTGGAGACGAGCGTCTTGCCCTCGCCGGTCTTCATCTCGGCGATGGTGCCACGATGCAGGGCGATGCCGCCCACCACCTGAACGTCAAAGTGACGCATGCCAAGCACGCGGTCCGACGCCTCGCGTGCGCAGGCAAAGGCCTCGGGCAGCAGGTCGTCAAGAGATTCACCGTTAGCGTGGCGCTCGCGGAACAGCGCGGTCTGTCCGGCAAGCTCAGCATCGTCCATCTTGGCAAAAGTGTCGCCAAGGGACGAGACCTTGTCGGCAATGGAGTTGTACTCCTTCAGCTCCTTGTCGGAGCCAAGGGAGAGAATCTTCGAGAAGAGACCAGCCATGGCAATCCTGCTTACTCTCGAGGTGAGTAACTCGTGCGGGCCGAGGACCGCACGTCTAATCTAGCTTTTTTACTTTATCTGTTCATAGCATACGTGCATGCGGCTGAAAGCGCCCAAACAGGGAACTGCCACATATGCCATTCGGGCTACGGCTAGGCGACGGCCTTGGCAACCTGCGTAAACCAGGCGGCCTGGCGTGCGTCACGCAGGCGCGAGGCGGCCTCGGCACCCGCCAGCATCGCGTCACGATACCTTTGGGCCAGCTCGTCATGCCGACGCCTGAAGCAGCCCAGGGCGTCTGTGGCAGGCACGAACGAGCCGCCCGAGTACAGCCCCTCGAGCGCCACGCAAAGC
This sequence comes from uncultured Parolsenella sp., assembly GCF_958346945.1. Lineage (NCBI taxonomy): Bacteria > Bacillati > Actinomycetota > Coriobacteriia > Coriobacteriales > Atopobiaceae > Parolsenella > uncultured Parolsenella sp. The sequence goes on along the minus strand of NZ_CATVTL010000012.1, from coordinate 3,279 downwards.
GACACGACCTCGTCGTCGCTCGCATCCCTCGAAGATATTCTTCTCACCATGCTCTCGAACTCATCAACGTCGCAGCTCACAAGGGCTGGGTCAAGCCTGATCTGGCCCATCTCTCCCAGTACATATTGGTTCGAGACGGGTGTTTGCCCAATGGAGGACCTCAGCGAGCTCAGCACCGTATAGAGATACTCTCGTCCACGCGCCAGGTCGACGTCGGGCCAAAGCGCCGCAATTATCTCGTGACGTTGCATGAGGTGCCCAGGGGTAAGGGCCAGCATTGCCAGCAGAGCCTTCGCCTGCCTCCTGCGCCAGCTCGCTTCGGGAATGCACTCGTCGCCCAAGCTCACCGTGATTCCCCCGAATATGCTAATCCGCAAGATGGGCGTGGCGGCAGCATCGGCCTTCGCCTTTGTCCTAGTCTGCCTTCCCAGAGCAGGACGGGAGCTCGCGACATCCTTGCCTCTCCAAGTCAGCGGAAGCATCGAGCGCAGTGCCTTGCCGCTCGGGCCAGACCGCGTGGCAAGCCCCGCCATCGCCGCCACACCCATACGCGGCGTTGCGGCCCTCATCTCCCTTGCGGCGCAGCCAACAGCCTCTTCGCTGCCCTCGGCCGCGGCCGCGTAAGCCCTCAAGAGCGCACGAACGTCGGGAGAACAGCCTTCAACGGCCTCCTCCAACTCAAGGTTTTCCCTGTCGAGGCTTTCTCCAAGCCCCTGAATAGACACCCAGCGGGCCAGCTGGGCAAGGCCCCTCACATCGCGCTCCTCTAGACGCTCGCAGCAATCGAGCGCCCCGGCCGCCCGGACATATGCCCTCCTTGCCTGCCCGCCAAGCGAGTCAGAGAACGAGAGCATCACGCAAGCCCAGGCAAGAAGCCTGCTCAAATCGGCCGCCCGCCAGCGCACCATAGCTCTTGGCAGCGCTTCCAGGTCACGCTGCTCTCCACTCACGATGCCAGCCAGCTCCATCAGCGCCACGGCGTCTCCCCGAAGGGCAGGAGCAGTCGATGCCTCAAGCGTCCGCAGGGCCTTCTTGAGTAACTCAGTCTCACCCAGGCTTATGGGGTCACCGATAACCCTACGGAGGGCCTCAAAATCAAATTGGAGCACCGCCGAGAAGAGCGACGGATCTCCCTCGTCCTGGCCCCTCAGCTCTCGCGCGAGCATTAACTCGCGAAACGCCTCGAGCGATGACCCCTCGAACCAAAGCGCGAGGGCCCGATAGTGCTGGTACAGCTTCTGCGTGAGAATCCCTTTGCATCCCATCACGCGAGGTCGAAGTGCGCCCAGCTCGGTCGCGACTTCCTCGAGCGAGCGGTTCTTCTTAAGCCCGCAGATGGCCTCGAGAAGCTCGATCTGTAGGGAAACCCGGTTCACGCGAGAAGAGGCGTGCCCGGCCAGCATTGTCTCCCCCTCGTTGGCGGATAGCGTTACGCCCAATAGCCGCAGCATCCTTCTTACGTGGGACAGCTCCGCCCCATCAACGTGAAGCGCGGCATGTGTCACCAATGGAAGATGCCCAGCGTCGATGAACTCCAGAGGGTAGTTGGAGACGCATGACACCGCGCTCCTTTCGAGCGGGTTGGCCCAAAGGAGCGCTCCCGCTCGGGCAAAGTTGCCCTTCGACGCAAGCCTGCGCGCAACACGACAGAGCAGGGAGCCCTCATTATTCAGGCTCTTGTTGCCCTCGCGAACCGCAGGAGTCTGGCCCAGAAGCTCGCGGAGCGCATCGCCATCGATCGGAACGCACTCGAACAGCCCCTTCTCTGGCTCTATTCCAAAAAGAGGACAGCAGCTGCGCGTGTCGAGCAAGAGATCCGAAGAAGCTCTTACGCCAATTGCCTGAAGGTCATCGACGGAGCCAGAACCAAATGCGGCCATGGCGCAGCGCAGAGTCAGCTCTTCATCGATGAGAGTGTTTCTCAGGGCAGACTCGTACAGCTGAGTCACGCGCTCGGTCCAGACAGCGGAGCCCGGCCCCACCGCGCTCCTTGTCGAAGAGGCGCACGTGAGGCTTACAAGTGAAGCAATTCCGTGGGTGCACTCGACAATGTAATCAACTGAAGTGCCGCGCTTCCTGCCGCACCACGTTCTTACCTCGCGTTTCTTAAGGACAAGGTCCCGCGCGCCAAACACCTTGCAGCGAGGAAATTCGTCAATGAGGTACTCATGCTCAGGCATGAGAATGGCTATTACCCTGATGCCAGCAAAGAGGGCACCGGTAATGGCCTTGCCAAACTTTATGGCCGTCTCTTCGCTGTGAATTCCCACGCCATCAATAACAAGAAGAGCAAGGGGATCGCCGAGAGACGCGACATCTTCTTCCACGCATGATGAGACCGCCTGTCGAACGCGCCTGATTGCCACGGCATCAGACTTTACGTTTAGCCTGAGCCATTTTGCGGGAATCCCCTTCTCATCAAACGCCTGGCAGACAAGCTTCGCCAGGCTATGACGTCCGAGCCCAACCTCTGAGCAAATTACGGCAAGGCCGTCATGCTCGAGAGACTCAACAACAGCGCTAACGAGACCAGGGCGCTGAAGAAGCTCCTTCTCGCCTAGATCAACTTTCGCCTTGTGAGAACGCTTAGTCTCGCGGGTACCGTTAGAAGCAGCCATCGCGCCCGCATCCGTCGCGGGATGATTTGGCTTAGAAGTCGAAGACATAAAAGGCCTCCCTTAGAAATGGTTGGCCCTAACGCTAAAGGCAGGGACCCTCAGTAAAGCTGAAAGGTGCCTAAAACACCGCAGACGGCTGACAGGTTTTTGCAAGGTTGTGAGAAGCAGTTAATCTACCTGCGAAAACATGGCAGATTCCAAGTTTAAGAAATTAAAAATGCTCAAATTCGGTCGGTGAACGGTAATGAAGATATCCGAATAGCAGCAACGCTCGAGAACTAATTTGCGGAGCCGAAATCAAATTTAGGGCCAGAGGCGCCGCCGTAGGCTTATCCCGGGACGTAGGCACAGGGACGTCCACGACGCCCGCCCCGCCGCGGGGCGGGCCCAACGGCGGCCGCACCGAGGATGGGGGGCAGCCACAGGGGGCCGCCGACGGGGCGACCCCGGCCCACGGCCCCAAAGGACAAGGCGCCCGAGGGGCGGCGCGGTCCCGGGACGGCACTCGCGACCAAGCCTCAGGTCGACCTCGCCCGGCCCGGGGCCCGGGCACAGAGGGAGGGACGCCGCACAAAGAGGCGGCGCCGGGCGGGGGAAAGGCTGGCTAAAAATAAGTCGCCCGGGGGGCCGGCTCGACCCCCCGGGCGACGTCGACACAGAA
>NZ_CATVTL010000011.1:0-49245 GCF_958346945.1 uncultured Parolsenella sp. | reverse complement strand
GTTGCCGCCCGTGGTACCCGAGTTGTTGCCGCCCGTGCTCGTGTTGGAGCTGGGCTTGGGACCCTTGGAAATCACAAGCGTGATCTGCGTGTCCTTGCTCTGGCTGCCCGTGGGGCTCTGGCTGATGACGCAGTCCTTCTCGACGGAATCGCTGTACTCGCGGTCGACCTTCACGTTGGTGAAGCCGGCGCTCGTGAGCTCGCTCTGGACCGTAAGGTAGTACTCGCCCGCGTGGTTGCCCGCATCGGCCTTGCCAACGCCCGTGGAGAGGTGATACGTGATCGTGTCGCCCTCCTTGGCGTCGCTGCCGGCGGCCTGGTCCTGGCTCGCGACCTTGCCGTTCTCGACCTCGGACGACTCTACGGACTCGCCCACGGCGCCCTTGAGGTTGAGCTTGGCCAGCGCCGCCTCGGCCTCGGACGGCGTCTTGTTCTTGAGGTCGGGCACGGTGACGGTGGCCGCGGGCTTCTTGCCCTTGGAGAACACGAGCGTGACCTTGGTGCCCTTGCTGCACTGCGTGTCGCGCGCAGGGTCCTGGCTAATGAGCTTGCCCTCGTCGATGTCGTCGTTGTACTGCTCGGACGTGCTCACGATGTAGAAGCCGTCGCCGGCCTCGGCGAGCTTGGCCGTGGCTTCGTCCTTGGTCGTGCCCTCGAGGTTGGGCATAGCCTTGGTGGTCGAGCCGTTGCCCATGATGGCCATGGCGCCGCCCGCGATAAGCGCGATGGCAACGATGACGCCAATGACGATGGCGGCAACCTTGCCCTTGCCGCCCTTCTTCTCCTCGGGCACCTGCATGCCACCCTGCGTGGAGCCGGAGGCCGAGATGCGGCCGGTGGCCGTGGGGGTCACGGCGGCGCGGGGCATGGCCTGCGTGCGGCCGCCGGGCGTGCGGTTGAGCTGGGAGGTGGGCGCCGCGGTGATGAGCGAGGTGGCCTCGCCCAGGTTCACGATGCGGCCCGCGAGGTAGTCGTTGAGGACGCGGCGCAGCTCGTCGGCCGTCTGGAAGCGCTCGGCCGGGTTCTTGCGCATGCACTTGAGGATGATGCCCTCGAGCGTGGCGTCGATGTTGGGGTTGATCTGGCTGGGTGGCACCGGCTGTTCGTTGACCTGCTTGAGCGCCACCGAGATGGCGTCGTCGCCGTCGAACGGCACGCGACCGGTGGCGGCCTCGTACATCACGATGCCCAGGGAGTAGAGGTCAGACTGCGGACCAAGCTCCTTGCCCTGCGTCTGTTCGGGCGAGACGTAGTGGGCGGTGCCCAGCACCGAGTTGTCGGCCGTGAGGTGGCTGTTCTTGGCGCGGGCGATGCCAAAGTCCATCACCTTGATGTTGCCGTCGGGCTGCACCATGATGTTCTGCGGCTTGATGTCGCGGTGGATGATGTCGTGCCCGTGCGCCACGGAGAGTGCCTGGCAGATCTGCGAGCCAATCTGGGCCACCTTGCGGCAGTCGAGTGCACCATGGCGCTTGATGCCGGTCTTGAGGTCGGTGCCGCGCAGGTACTCCATCACGATGTAGTATGTGTCGCCGTCCTTGCCCCAGTCGTAGACGCCCACGATGTAGGGGCTCTGGAGTGCGGCGGCCGCCTGGGCCTCCTGCTTGAAGCGAGCCGCGAACGACGGGTCGGCCGCATACTGCGGCAGCATCGTCTTGATGGCGACCGTCCTGCCGAGCACCTCGTCCAGGCCACGGTAGACGGTGGCCATGCCACCGATGCCAATCTTGTCCTGGACGGTGTAGCGTCCGCCGAGAACCCTATCTGCCATGCTCTGCTCCCATCGAGTACTCGCGCCCGCTGGCGCGCCATTGTTCAATCATCGCATCAAATGCCTGTCGCGGGGCTGTCAGTTTGTGCCTCCGCGGAGTTCGTGTTCGTCGTGAGGCCACGGCCGCGAGGCCGGCTTCAGGACAGGCGGGTGTAACCCGCGAATCTCGTGCCGTCATCACTGATCACTTCCCTGGGCCTGGGCGTTCAGGGACTTGGAGAGCACCTGGCCGGCGAGCTGGGCGGCCAGGCCCGAGACGTCGTCGGTGTCGGAGCCCTCGAGGTAAACCGAGATGGCCAGCGTGGGGCTGTCATAGGGGGCAAAGCCGATGAACGCAGAGTTCACATGGCCGCCCTGCTCGGCCGTGCCCGTCTTGCCCGCCACGCGCGCACCGCGAACCTGCGCGGCAACGCCGGTTCCGCTCTGGACAACCTCGAGCATGGCCTCCTTGACCTGCTCGGCCGTCTCGGCGGTGATGGCCTGGCCCAGGCTCTTGGGGGCCGTGGTGCTCACGGTGACGCCCTCGGGCGACAGCACGTGGTCGACGACGTAGGGGTTCATGACAACGCCACCGTTGGCGATGCCCGCGGCGATGACCGCCCCCTGCATCACGGTGACCTGCGGGCCGGCGGGGCTCGCGTGCTCGCCCACGGGCTGGCCGGCGCCTGCCCAGGCGGTCTCCCACTCGGTCATCTCGCTGGGATCGGGCATGAGCGAGGTGGCGGTGGAGAAGTCCTGGCCAAGCGAGGTGCCAAAGCCAAAGGCGCGGGCGTAGCGCACAAGCGTGTCGGCGCCGAGCTGCGTGGCAACCTGGCCGTACGAGGTGTTGGACGAGTGGGCGAAGGCGTCGCGCAGGTTCGTCTCGCCAAAGTCGTCGTTGTGCATGTTGGTGACGGCCGCTCCGCCAATCTCGATCGACGCGGGACCCGAGATGGGCGAGTCGAGCGTGAACTGGCCGGAGTCGAGCGCCGCGGACAGCGTCACGGTCTTGAACGTGGAACCCGGGGTGTACAGGGCGCCCGTGGAGCGGTCGAGCAGCTCGCCGTTAGAGTCGCCGCCCGAGAGGATGTTGGAGATCTCGCCGTAGGTGAAGGTGGGCGAGGAGGCCTTGGCGAGCACCGCGCCCGTGCTCGGGTCGAGCACGGCGATGGCGCCCACGTGGCCCTGCAGTGCCTCCTCGGCGGCCTGCTGGATGCGAGAGTCGAGGGTGAGCACCACGGAGTTGCCCGGCTGGCTCACGCCGGCGAGCGAGTAGAGTGTGCTCTGCCAATTGGAGTAGTCGGCGTGGCCGGTGAGCGAGTCGTTCATCGAGGCCTCGACGCCCGTGGCGCCGTATTGGGTCGAAAGGTAGCCCACAGTGTGCGCCGCGAGCGAGCCCTGCGGGTAGGTGCGCACGTAGGTGCCGTCTGCCTGCTTGAGCGATTCGGCGAGCGTCACGCCGTCGGAGGTGAGGATGGCGCCGCGCTGCACGTAGGCGCTGCGGGCGATGGTGTGGTTGTTGTTGGGCATCTCCTGGTAGTCTGCGGCCTTGATCACCTGGATGTAGGTGAGGTTGGCGATGAGCAGGGCAAACAGGATGGCGAAGAACGTCACGAGCGAGGTGAGGCGGTTGCTCAGGGCAACGCGGCCCAGCACGCCACCCTCGGGTGTGCCCAGGCCAAAGCTCGCGCGGGCGTGCTTGCCCTGCATGGTGGCCGCCTGGCCGGTGGCTCCCAGCGCCGCGAGCGGCGAGGCCGCGCTCGTGGTGCCGTCGCCTGCGGGGAGGGTGCCGCGCCCCGTGCCCTCGTCGCCGGCGCGCAGCAGCAGCGCCACGACGATGAAGCTCGAGAGCAGCGACGAGCCGCCCTGGCTCATGAACGGAAGCGTGACGCCCGTGAGGGGCAGGAGGCGCGTGACGCCGCCTACGATGAGGAAGGCCTGGAACGACAGCGACGCCACGAGGCCCACGGCCGTAAAGGCGCTCATGTCGCTCTTGGCGCGCGCCGCGGTGGCAAGGCCGCGGATGGCGAACAGCATGAAGAGCAGCAGCACGGCCGAGCCGCCCAGCAGGCCCATCTCCTCGGCGATGGCAGAGAAGATGAAGTCGCTCTTGACGACCGGGATGAGCGTGGGCATGCCCTTGCCGATGCCGGCTCCGGCAAGGCCGCCGTCTGCGATGGAGAAGAGCGACTGCACGATCTGCAGGCCCGAGCCGGACGGGTCGGCGAAGGGGTCGAGCCAGATCTGGAAGCGCACGCGGACGTGGTTGAACAGCTGGTAGCAGAGGGCTCCGCCAATCGCGAGCAAAACGAGGCTCACGAGCACGTAGCCGATGCGGCCCGTGGCGACGTAGAGCATGACCACGAACATGGTGAAGAAGAGCGCCGCGCTGCCCAGATCCCTCTCGAAGATGACGACGAGCAGGCACATGCCCCACATGACGAGCATGGGCGTGAGCATGCGCAGGCGCGGCAGCGTGAAGGGACCCACCTTGTGCGAGGAGGCGCTCAGCAGCTCGCGGTTCTCGGACAGATAGGCCGCGAGGAAGACGGCGATCAGCACCTTGGCGATCTCGCCGGGCTGAAAGGAGAACGAACCCACGCGAATCCACAGCTTGGAGCCGTAGATCTCGGTGCCCACGAGGGCGGGCAGCAGCAACAGGGCCACGCCCGCGATGCCAATCGTGTACTTGTACTGGGCGAGGCGGTCGAGGTTGGGGACGAGCGCGAGCACGCCCACCATCGTGGCGACCGATACGAAGAGCCAGACCACCTGGCCCGTTGCGTCCTCGGGGGCAAGGCGCGTCACGAAGGTGATGCCGATGCCCGAGAGCACGAAGACGATGGGCAGGATGGCCGGGTCTGCGCCGGGGGCAAACACGCGCACGCCGATGTGCGCCGCGATGAAGGCCACGATGAGACCGATGGGCACGGCGAGCGTGGTGAGGTTGAGCTCGGCCCCGGTGTTCATCACGTACATGGAGTAGAGGAGCAGCACCGGGATGGCACCCGTGCACAGCAGGAGCAGCTCGGTCGTGCGCCTGGAACCTCCGATTGCATGTGCCATGTCACTCGCCTCCCTGTGCGTTCTGCGGCTGCGCGGCCTCGGGGCCCGCGTCTCCCGACTCGCTTCCAACCGAGCCGTCCGTGCTCTCCGACTGGGCGTCGGACGCGGCCTTCTGGGCCTTCGCCTGCTCCTCCTCGATCTGGGTGGCGTAGGCGCTCACGGTGCTGCGGGCCTTGTCTACGTTTTCGACCGTGATGCCGCTCGCGAGCTGGTGCTGCGTGGCCTCGGGCAGGTCCTGCAACTTCACGGTGGTGGTCTCCTCGAGCTCCGACAGGGGAATGCCCAGGAAAGAGCCACGAATGCCCTTGTAGATGCCAACGTTTCCGGCGTCGGTGCCGATGTACCAAGAGTTGTTCACGATGAGCGCGAGCACGATGCCCGCGGCGACGACGAGGCCCGCGATGGCGCCAAGGCATCCGAGGACGGCGCGACGGCGCGCCAGGCGCCTCTGCTCCTCTCGGCCGTCGCTCACGACGTCGACGACGATGACCGACACGTTGTCGTGGCCACCCTCGGCGAGGGCGGCGCTCACGAGCTCGTTGGTGCAGTCGATGGGCGTGGCGCTCGAGACGGCGAGGGCCTCGATCTGGCTGTCGGGCACCATCGAGGAGAGGCCGTCGGAGCAGACGATCACGCGGTCGCCGCGCTCGACGGCGAGGGTGAAGTGGTCGGCGTACATGTCGGGGTCGGAGCCCAGGGCCCTCGTGATGATGGAGCGCGAGGGGTGGACGCGCGCCTCGTTGGCCGTGATCTCCCCGGCGTCGACGAGCTCCTCGACATAGGAGTGGTCGTGCGTGACGCGCACGAGGGTGCCGGCGTGCAGCAGGTAGATGCGCGAGTCGCCCACGTGGGCCACGGCCATCTGCGTGCCCTCGATGAGGCAGCAGCTTGCGGTGCAGCCCATGCCGGGCTTGCCCTCGCCCGTCTCGGCACCCTGGATGACGGCCTCGTTGGCCGCCTCGACTGCAGCGCCCATCAGCGCGTCGTCGGCGTGCTCGGGGGCGTGGCTGGCAATCGTGCGCACGGCAATGGCGCTCGCGACCTCGCCGGCGGCGTGTCCGCCCATGCCGTCGCAGACGCCAAAGAGGGGGTTGCGCACGAGGTAAGAGTCCTCGTTGTGACTGCGGACCAGGCCGACGTCGGTGCGGGCCGCCCACGAGAGGCGCGTGTCTGCGCCCATCTCGACCCCGCCGCCGGGACGCGCGTCGAGGTCGATGGCGGTCTGGGCCATGGGCGTCATGGGCGCCGTGTGCCTTGCGCGGCGCGCCTCGGCCAGCCCCTCCGCCGCGTGCGCCATGCGCGTGACGATGGGGATGGGGCCCGTCGAGCCCTTGCGTCTGGGGATGTCCTGCTCGACGTCACTCATCGGCGGCTCACCCTCATGACCACGTCGCCCACCTGGACCTCATCGCCGTCGCGCAGCGTTACGGGGTCGATGATGGCGCGCCCGTTGACGAGCGTGCCGTTCGTGGAGTTGAGGTCCTCGAGCACGAGCGCCGGTCCCTGCAGCGTGAAGCGTGCGTGCGTGGACGAGACGAACGGCTCGTTGATGACGATGTCGCTCGACTGCGAGCGACCCACGACCACCGGCCCCAGCATGTCGACGTGCAGGCCGCGCAGGTTGCGCGGGCCCTTGTCGACGTCGACGCACCAGATCGCGGCATCCTTGCGCTGGCCCTTGACGAGGCCGATGCCCGTCTTCATCACAACGAAGAGGAAGAGGTACAGGATGGCCACGAGGGCGATGCGGCCTATGAAGAGGACGAGGTCGATCATGCTAGTTCTCCCGGAACTCGAGGTTCGTGAGGCCCAGCGTGATGAGGTCGCCATCGCGCAGGGGGCACTCGTCGACGTCGACGTCGTTCACGAGCGTGCCGTTGGTGGAGTTGAGGTCGCGGATGCGCCAGCCCTGGCCGTCGAAGCTGAGCTCGGCGTGGCTGCGCGAGACGTTGGGGTCGCGCAGCAGCACGCCGCCGGGCGTGCGCTCGCGGCCGATGATGGTGCGCGGCGCCGAGGCTGTGAAGGTGCGGCCGGACTGGCGGTCGATGAGCAGGCAGGTTGCGGCTGGGCGAGCCGGTGAGGCCGGGGCCACGCGGACGGTCTGGGGCGCCGCGGTGGGAGTCGGCGGGGCAGAGACGGGCGCTGGGGCCGACATGGGAGCGGGAGCGGGCGTGGGCACCGCGGCTGCGGGCGCCTGCGCTGCCGGCGCGGCAATGTTGGGAATGGCGGGCGGCACCGGGGCGGCGACGTGCTGCGCACCCGCGACGGGCTGCATGCCGGCCGCGGGGCGCATGGCGGGCACGGGCTGAGCGCCGTAGCCGGGGGTCATGGCCGGGATGCTTGCCTGGCGTGAGCCGGCAAGCGGCACGCTCTCGTAGCGGCGCGCGGCCGCACCGCGGGCGAGCAGGGCCTGCTCGGCGTCGAGCACGGCCTCCTGGGGCATGACGTCGAGGCCCGCCTCCATGCTCGTGAGGGGCGTGGCGGCGGCGGGCTGAACAGCGGGACGCACCGGCATGGCTGCGGCGCGGCCGTTCCTGCTGGCGGCGCCTCCCAGACCGTTGCCGTGCGAGGAGCCAGCGCCCAGGAACTGGGCCTCCTCCTCGCGCAGGCGGTTGAGGGTCTGGGCGTCGACGTTCTCGGCGAAGACGGAGAACTTGCCGCTCTTGAGCGAGGGATCTGCCATGAAGCGCACGACGGGCTTGCCCACGAAGACGTAGCCCTTGTCCTGGGCCTGGCCCTCGATGAACTGGGCGGTCTCGCTGGTGAGCTGGGCGTAGAGCGGCCTCATGGCGAGGTCGTCCTCGCTCGACACCAGAATGGTGTAGAGGGCGGGCGCCGTGTCGACGCCGTCGATGACGAAGGTCTCGGCCTCCATTTCGCGCGCGGCCTTCTTGGCGAGCTTCTTGAAGGAGAACGGGGCGGTGAGGCCCTGGGCGGTTGCGCCAAAGAGTCCTCCGACGCGCTGCTCGAACACGTTTAGAAAGTTCACGCTACTCATCCTCCGCAAGACTCGGCAGGGGGCCGAGGGTCGAGATGACAATGATCACAAGTACTGAACAGCCTAGCGCAACGCCAAGGTCGCCCGCGGCGGGCGGACCCCAAACCCCGCCATTCTCCACTCGTGCGGACAGCAGCTGGGTGCCCACGAGGGTGGCGAGGCACGCAACCTGACCCAGCATTCCCCGTGCCCCGCCTCTTCTGGCGCCCAGGGCAGATCCCAGCCAGGCGGCCAGTGCGCATCCTGCGAGACAGATCCATGTGGCGGGGCTCGTCGCGAGGTCAAGCGCGGCCTGCGCGAACTGCTCCCCGTCCGGTGCCGTGGTGGCGAGGGGCATGAGACGCCCCAAGGCGCCTCCCAGGAGTGCGGTTGCCAGCGCCACCTGGGGCTTGAGGGCGCCCGCCGCAAGCGCGGGAGCCGCGTAGGGCGAGCAGAGCGCCGCGGGCATGAGCAGGGCTGCGGGGCCCAGGCGTTGGCCTGCGGCGAAGGCGACGTGCCATGCCACGAGCCCGGCCGCGGCGAGCAGCGCCACGAGGAAGGCAGGCGAGTACATGCCGCCGCACAGCATGGAGCAGACAACGAGCGCGCTGGCCACCATGCCTCCCACGCTGGGCAAAAGCCCGCTAAGAAGCGCGAGCGCGCCCGCGGCGACAAGCTGGCAGGCGGCAGGCGGCGCGTCGATGCCCGCCGCAAGCGCGAGCGGGGTGGCGACGCGTGCGGCCACCCCGGCGCAGGCGAGGGCGACGGAGCCTCTCGCGCAGAGGCCGGGGAGCCAAGGCCAGCGCTCGCGGGCGCTCACGTGGGCAGCCTGCTCCCAGGCCTCGGCGTTGGGGTCTGGCTCGCCGTTTGCCTGGGCCACGAGCGAGGCCACCGAGGCGCGCCCCTCGTCCTCGTCTCCCAGGTAGGGAACGACCTGCTTGGCAAGCTCGCCCGCCGTGTTGGGCCGCTCCGAGGGGTCTGCCGAGATGGCGCGGCCCAGAAGGTCGCTCACCGGGCCCGCCAGCTCGCCCTCGACCTTACCCAACGGCTTTGCGCCGCGCTCAATCTTCTTGCGCGACGTCTCGGCGTCCTTGGCCGCGAAGGGGCTCGTGCCCGTGAGCGCCTGATAGCACACGACGCCCAGCGCAAAGATGTCCGTGCGCTCGTCGACGAGACCGCCCTCGAGCTGCTCGGGAGGCATGTAGCCAACGGTGCCGCCGCGCGCCCCCTCCCAGCCGGCCACGCTCGAGAGGCTCGCCATGCCAAAGTCGCCGAGCTTCACGATGCCCGAGCCGTCGATGAAGACGTTGGAGGGCTTGATGTCGAGGTGGAGCACGCCGTTTGCGTGGGCAAAGTCGAGTGCGGCGGCAAGGCTCGAGAGCACGTGGGCACACTCGTCATAGGTGAGCACGCCGCCCTCGACGCGGCTCATGAGCTCGGCCAGGGTGAGGCCGTTCACGTATTCCATGATGAGATAGGCAACCGAGCCCTCGACCGCAAAGTCGTGGACGGTGACGATGTTGGGGTGCGTGAGGCGCGAGGTGATGCGGGCCTCGTCGAGCGCCTCGGCCAAGGTGGAGGAGGACATGCCCGGAGCCGCCGTGAGCGGCATGCACTTGATGGCGACCCTGCGCTCGAGGCGCGTGTCCCAGCAGACGTGGACCGCGCCAAACCCACCTGTGCCGCGCGTCTCGACCACGCGGTACCTGGCCAGCAGCAGGGGCTGCTCGGCCTGGGGCTGCGCCTGTTGGGGCGGCGCCGCCCAGCCCATCTGTGTGGGGTTGGGGTCCTGCACGGCCTTCCTCGTTTCAGCTGCGTGTGCCGGTGCGAATTCTCGGCACGATTTTACCCCGTATTGGAGGCGCAGCTTATGTGGGGAGAAGGGCGCCCATTATGCGAGGGACGGCACTTTGGTCCTTCTCGGCACATTTTTCAAAAAAGTTCTTGCGTGTGAGTTGGGGCATCGGGTAATATCAATCCTGCATTTGCGGGCGTGGCGGAATTGGCAGACGCGTACGGTTCAGGTCCGTATGGGGGCAACCCCATGAAGGTTCAAGTCCTTTCGCCCGCACCATGAATTTGAGAGGCTCCGGTTCGCTGGAGCCTTTTTTGTTGCCGAAAAGGGCCGCGAGGCCGTCGCTCTTCTCGGCAACAATGCTATTGGGGCCATTGGTGCTTCCCACCCTGTGGCCATTGACGTTCTTTTTTGGGGGGGTCGCTGACGCCCCCGACTTCGATGTCCTGCTTCTTTCGCATAGATTCCGGCCACTCGAGCACCCATATCTACGCACCAAAAACTTTGAGCACCCGCTTTTACGCGCTCAGAGGGCTTCTAGCACGTAAAAGCGGGTGCTCGATGGTAGACGAAGCGCAAAGGCGGGTGCTCGGTTGGTGCCGATGTGTAGAGGCTGATATTCGGTTGGTGCCGATGTGTAGAGGCGAGTGTTCGGATGGCGGCGGTGCGTAAAAGCGGGTGCTTGGCTGATTGGCCCGTGTGGCAGTGATCGTTTGCCCTGCGTCTGCCCGCAAGCTTCGGCTACTGCTTGCTACGCCTTGTAGTGCTGCGCCGACTCTACATATCAGTAGGGCGCGGTCTCCCGCGCCCCTAGGCCTTACTTGTTGTCGTCGTCAAAGAGCGACCAGCCGCTCTCGTCGTCCGTCTCGTCATCGTAGCAGTCGAAGTCTTTGCGTGTCTTGCGCTCGAGCAGAAGCGCCGCGATGAGGAAGCCAACAAGAATGACGCCGAGCAGGACAAAGACGCCCTCTCGCGAGCTAAAGAGCCAGGTAAAGATGCCTGCGATATCCACCGTGAGCCGCCCTTCCAGCGTCATTTTCGCCAATGTGGCAATGGTGCGCGTGTTCGTCATTAACGGTCATAAGTATATACTTGGCTACCAGTTCATCCTGCGGGTCTTATGCCCGCATGAGGCGAGCGGCATTCAGCCGCGCGTCCAGACGGCAACGAGAGGTTACTCACATGCTCGACATGAAGTTCGTTCGCGAAAACCCCGATGCTATCGATGCTGCCATGGCGAACCGTCAGTCCAGTTGGGACCGCGAGAAGTTCTTTGAGCTCGATGACGAGCGTCGCGCCGTAATTGGTGAGGTCGAGGAGCTCCAGGCCACGCGCAACGCCGAGTCCAAGAAGATTGGCGCCCTCATGAAGGAGGGCAAGAAGGACGAGGCCGAGGCCGCCAAGGAGGCTGTCCGCGAGGTCAACGAGAAGATCGAGGGCCTGGCCGAGCGTCGCACCAAGCTCGAGGCCGACCTCTATGACTTCATGGCCCACCTGCCCAACATCCCGTGCGAGGCCACGCCCGTGGGCGTCGACGAGACCGAGAACATCGAACGTCGTCGCTGGGGCACCCCGCGCGACTTCGAGGCCGAGGGCTTCGAGTTCAAGGCCCACTGGGACCTTGGCATCGACCTCGACATCCTCGACTTCGACCGTGGCAACAAGCTCTCCGGTAGCCGCTTCACCGTGCTTGGTGGTGCCGGCGCCCGCCTCGAGCGCGCCCTCATCAACTTCTTCATCGACACGCACACGGCCCGCGGCTTCAAGGAGTGGTGGCCGCCCATCGTCGTCAAGCGTCAGACCATGTTTGGCACCGGCCAGCTCCCCAAGTTCGAGGATGACGCCTACCACGTGTCGGGCGACAACTTCCTGATCCCCACGGCCGAGGTCGTTCTCACGAACCTCCACGCCGGCGAGGTCCTCGACGCCGATACCCTGCCGCGTCGCTACACCGCCTTTACCCCGTGCTTCCGCGAGGAGGCCGGCTCCGCTGGCCGCGACACCCGCGGCATCATTCGCCAGCACGAGTTCGACAAGGTAGAGATGGTCAAGTTCGCCAAGCCCGAGGAGTCCGACGCCGAGCTCGAGAGCATGACGCACGAGGCCGAGTACCTGCTGCAGCAGCTGGGCCTGCCCTACCGCGTCATCTCGCTGTGCACCGGCGATCTGGGCTTCTCTGCCCGTCAGACCTACGACATCGAGGTTTGGCTGCCGAGCTACAACGCCTACAAGGAGATCTCCTCCTGCTCCAACTGCGGCGACTTCCAGGCCCGCCGCGCCAACATCAAGTACCGCGACCCCGAGAACTTCAAGGGCACGCGCTTCCTGCACACGCTCAACGGCTCCGGCCTGCCCGCCGGCCGCACCATGGCCGCCATTCTCGAGAACTACCAGAACGCCGACGGCTCTATCACGGTGCCCGAGGTCCTGCGCCCCTACATGGGCTGCGACAAGATCGAGCGCGCGTAGCGTTCGAGTGGCATAGCTCCGCACAAGCTGGCGGCCCGTCTCGGAATACTCCGGGGCGGGCCGCCTTTTGCATGACGGTAAGTTGTGGGCGGCTCGCGGACCAGGCGGCGGGGCGAGACACGCGTGGTCATCGGGTTCGCGTGGCTCGCTGGCTCCCTACCAGATGGTCATGGGCTTGTCCTGGCCGGCGGCGCAGATGGTGAGCGCGCCGTCTGGCGTGCGAGCCTCGGTGAACGTGGTGTTGGCCGCTTCGGCGCCAACCGCCGCGGCGAGCGTGCGCACCGCGATGCTGGGACGGTTGTTCTCCTGCGAGAGGTGCATAGCAACCACCGTCTCGGTTGTGGGGCCCGTGAGCTCGCGCAGCGCGGCCGCTGCCTGGTTGTTTGACAGGTGGCCATGGTCGCCCGCCACGCGCTCCTTGAGGATGGCGGGGTAGGGGCCGGTGGCGAGCATGCGCTCGTCGTGGTTGCTCTCGAGGGCCAGGATACGCACGCCTCGCAGCAGCTCGAGCGCGCGGTTGCCCAGCACGCCCGTGTCGGTGCAGTAGCCCAGGCTGTCGGCGCCTGCGCTCGTCTCGCAGTCGAAGCGCAGGCCAAAGGGGTCGGCCACGTCGTGCGAGGTGGGGAAGGTGCGCACGCGCATGCCGCAGGTCTCGAACTCGTCTGTGCTGTTCACCAGCTCAAACGGCAACGTGGCGAGGTACTTGCGCCCGCTGGCGGTGCCGGCTGTGGCAACGAGCCTGCCGGAGTAGCGCTTGCAGAAGACGGTGAGGCCGCTCACGTGGTCGCTGTGCTCGTGCGTCACCACGACGCAGCCAACGCGATCCATGTTGACGCCCAGCTCGTCGGCGCGGCGCAGCAGCTCGCGGCGGCTCAGGCCGTCGTCGATGAGGACGCTTCCCTGCGGCCCCTCTACCACCGCGGCGTTGCCCTTGGACCCGCTCGCCAGAACATGCAGGTGCATGAGCGGCGCCAGTGGGGTGGCCTCCTGCGGCCAGGGCAGGTCTAGGTCGCTTGCGGCATCGTGCGTGCCAAACTCGGTCTCCCATCCGTTCACGCTCGCACACCTCGCTCGCGGGCAACGCTCTCGAGGGCGGCGAGGTCTGCTCGGTCGGGGGCGGTGTCAAAGGCCCCGCCGCCGGTGAGCTCAGCGCGCTTTGCTCGCACGAGGTCTGCAAGCAGGGCGTCCGCCGCCTCGGCCGAGGTGTGGAGTGCCTGGTAGACCAGGGTGGGAACGATGGCGTAGCGCCCGGCGAGGAAGTGGCAGCCCACGAAGTCGTTGGGGTCTGTGGCGGGGTCGAGCACGGGCGTGTTGCGGCGGCTCGTGAGCCAGGCGATGGCAAGGTGGTTCACGGGGTCGATGAGGGTAAAGGTGCCGGTCCAGCCGGTGTGGCCAACGCTCGCCGTGTCGGGTACTTGCGAGAAGATCTGCGTGTAGCCGGCGTGGGCCTTGCGGCGCCAGCCCAGGCCAAAGGTGGGGTCGGTGTCCTTTGGCTTGATGAAGCGGTCGAGGGTGTCCTCGTCAAAGAGGCGCACGTTGCCGTAGCCGCCGCGGTTGACGATGACCTGCATGAGCACGGCAACGTCGCTCGCGCAGGAGAAGAGGCCGGCATGGCCCGAGACGCCGCCCATCACGTGGAAGGCCTTGGCGTCGTGGCACTCGCCCTGAACGGTGTGGCGGCGCACGCCCTCGAAGCCCACCGCGCCATCGCGCGTGTTGCCCATGAGCTCGGTCGCCGCACAGTCATCCTTGGAAAAGCCGTGCTTGAGAGGCTCGAACGTGGTGCGGGCAAGCCCCAGGGGCTCATAGATCTGCTCACGCACGTAATCGTCGAGGCGCCGGCCGGTTATGGCCTCGACCACAAAGCCAAGCAGCATGTAGTCGACGTCCGAGTAACGCGTGGCGGTGCCGGGGGCGTACTCGAGCGGCGTGGCGATGATCTTCTCGAGCGCCTCATCACGGCTCTGGGTAAAGAGGACGGCGTTGGCGCGGCTGCCGGCCACGACCTTGTGGAGCTGGGGGTCGTAGTCGACGTTGTGGTAGCTGGGGTCTGCCGGGAAGCCCGCCTGGTGCTGGAGCAGCTCGGTGATGGTGAGCTCGTCCTTGCCGGGAATCGCGGCGCCCGGCTGGTCGCGGAACTCGGGCAGGTAGTCGCGCACGCGCGCCGCGAGGTCGAGCCTGCCCTCGCTCGCGAGCTTCTGCAGGGCAAGGTTGCAGGCATACATCTTGGTGTTGCTCGCCATGTCGAAGAGCGTCTCGTCCGTGACGGGCCTTCGCTCGGCGGCCGGGAGGGGCGTGCCATCTGGCAGGTAGGAGTTGGTGGCCCCGTAACAACGGCGGGCGATGATGGCGCCGTCTTTTGCCACGACGAGCTGGCCGCACGAGAAGCCGGCCTTGACCTCGGCGTTAATGACCTGGTCGAGCAGGGCGAGCGAGGGGTTGCTCTCCCAGGCGGCGGTGTCGTCGCGAAGGGTTGGGTAGGCAATGCGCACCTCGATGGTGCCCGCGTTGGCCTCGAGGGTGCTGACCTGCAGGTAGTTGTCGCCATTGACGGTTGCGTGGGCGATGCTTGCGCGCACCCAGCCCTCGGCGTCTGCCTTTCCTGCGAGCGAGATGGGCGAGCCGTTCACAAAGACGCGGAAGGCGTCGGGGCGCTGCGCGCGCGCCTCGATGGCGCCCTGGCCCTCGAAGCCCACGAAGGTTCGCGTGGCGTTTGTGGCGAGCGAGGCGTCATAGTCTTGCTCGCCTGGCGTTGCGGGGCAGCAAAGTTCTAGCTGGTATGCCATGGTTGGCTCCTTATGTGTGTCGCTAGCTGCGGCGAATTGGTTGTGAGGGGAGTGTCGGGCGGCCCCTCGTGGTCGTACACTAGACAAGCCAATAGGATAGCCCGCGAGGAGCGTCGCGGGCCAAACGGATGGGGTGAGCGGGCGTGGCGAGCGTGAGCAGCAGGTATGGCTCGGGTCAGGCCTTCGAGCGTCCAAGCGGGCGCGCCGGTGCCGAGAAGCTTGGCCCCGTGGTGCTCATGGTCTCGGGCGGCGCGGACTCAACGGCGCTGCTCGTGTTGGCCGCGACGGGCGAGCTCGATATCGACGACGGGCGCGGACGTGCGCGCATCGCCCGCGAGCGCCTGCATGTTCTGCACGTAAACCACCAGCTCAGGGGTGCCGATGCCGATGCCGACGAGCGCTTTGTGCGCAAGCTCTCCGAGAGCCTGGGGATCCCTGTAACGGTGCGCCGGGTCGACGTGGCGGCGCTTGCTGCCTCTGCCGAGTGGGGCGACTCCAACGTCGAGAACGTGGCGCGCGAGGTGCGCTATGCCGCGGCAAACCACCTGGCAAACGAGCTGTGCGCCGAGGCGGGGCTGCCAAGGTCGAGCGCGCGCATCGTCACGGCGCACACGGCGAACGATCGCACCGAGACGTTCTTCATGCACGCCATCAAGGGGTCGGGCACGCAGGGGCTCTCCTCGATTCCGCGCCGCCGCAACCGCATCGTGCGGCCTCTTCTGGACATGACCCACGAGCAGCTGTGCGACCTGCTGCGTATGCGTGGCGTCGAATGGCATGAGGACGCCACGAACGCCGATACCCACTACCTGCGCAACTTCGTGAGGCATGAGATCGTGCCGCTTGCCCGCCAGCGCAACCCGCGGCTGTTCGAGTCGATGGCCTCCACCTGCGAGATTCTCTCGGACGAGGACTCCTATCTCACGCAGGTGGCCGCGCGTGCCTACCGCGCCCTCGAGCGGCGCCGCGCGAACGGCCTGGTTGCCCTCGACGCCGCGCGCCTCGCTGCGACCGACGTGGCGATTGCGCGCCGGGTCGTGCGGATGGCGGTCGCGAAGGCGTGCCCCGAGTGCCGCATCGAGGCGGGTCACGTGGCGCGCGTGCTGCAGATCGTTGCCGCTGGCACGGGGTCTGCCACGTTGCCGAGCGGGGTCGATGTCCGCGTGAGCTACGGGGCGCTGAGCATCAGGGCGCGCGAGGCGCAGGGGCTGGGCGAGACGAGCGGCTGGCTCGAGGTGCCGGCCCTCGCGGGCGTCGCGGGCAAGTCGGCCACCATTGCGGCCCCGGGCCAGGTGGGCGAGCTCGACCTTGCGGCGGGGACGCTCTCGGCGAGGCTGCGCGAGCTCACGGTGGGAAGCGACCCCGTGGCGGTGGCAAGGGCGCACGCGCGCGAGTGGGAGGGCTTCTCGGTTCTGCTCGACGCCGCCGCGTGTGGCGTGGGACAGCTGGGCGGCAGGCTATGGGTCTCTGGCCCGGAGCTTGGCGAAGTGCTGTGTCCCCTGGGGATGCATGGGCAGTCGAAGAAGCTGTCCGACCTGCTCATTGATGCCAAGGTCGAGGCGAGCCTGCGCGGTGCGGTGCCCGTGGTGCGCAGTGGTGTTGGCGGACCTGTTGTGTGGGTGGCGCCTCTGCGAGCCGACGAGCGCGCCCGCGTCACGAGCGCCACCCGCGTTGCCCTCGAACTCTCATGGCGGCCCAACGAGTAGGCGCGCGAGTGTTGCTGAGCAAGTCACGCATGCTTTTACCTGCGTCTTTATCATTTACTAATCGTAATGAGCAAATTTACTCATTACGATTAGTAAATATACTCAGTAGCTTGCCTTGACTAACTTTTTCGGAACCCAACGTTAACTTGCACCCAAATGGTTTGGGCCGCGCGCAATATCAGTCCGTGAGGGTTGCTAGAATCTAATTTCCACTGAGTGTGCCTGACGAGCGGCGCCGGTGGTACATGAGGCTGCCTGCCTCGGGAAGGAAAGAGGAACGCGCCATGGAGCAGATTCATCCCGACGTTAGCAAGGTCATTCTGTCCGAGGAGGACATCAAGGGCATCGTCTCGCGCATGGGCGCCGACATCACGCGCGACTACGCGGGCAAGAACCCGCTGCTCATCGCGGTTCTCCGCGGTGCCGTCGTCTTCATGGGCGATGTCATGCGTGCCATCGACTGCCCGCTCGGCATCGACTTCATGGCCGTCTCGAGCTATGGCGACGGCGCGGTGAGCTCGGGCGTCGTCCGCATCGTCAAGGACCTCGACACCAAGATTGAGGGCCGCGACGTCTTGATCATCGAAGACATCCTCGACTCGGGCCTCACGCTCAAGTACCTCATGAAGAACCTGCGCTCGCGCCACCCGGCCTCCCTCGAGATCGCCGCCTTCCTCGTGAAGGACGTCCCGGGCCAGCAGACCGCCGTGACCCCGCGCTACGTGGGCGCGCACGTGCCCGACGAGTTCATCGTGGGCTACGGCCTCGACTTCGCCGAGCGTTACCGCAACCTTCCCTACATTGGAATCCTCAAGCCGGAGGTCTACGGAAAGTAGTCTATGAGCAGCAATAACAACAGCCCGCGCCCGCCCGAGCAGGGCGGTCCCAATACGCCGCGCACCAACGTCATCTCGGCAATCATTGTGATTGCCCTCGTTGGCTACCTGGTCTACTCGATGATGCCCTCGCTCTTTGGCGGCGTCTCCTCCGCGTCTGCCAGCATCCCCACGAGCGACGTTGTGGCGGCCGTAAAGGACGATCGCGTCTCCTCGCTCACCTACAAGGTGTCTTCCGGCGAGGTCACCGGCAAGTACTGGAAGAGCGACGCCGACAAGGGCAACGACTCCAAGCTCGTCTCGTTCAAGAGCACCTATGCCGGAAACGACAGCCTCTCCGAGCTCATGGCGGAGCACCCCAAGGTCTCCTACACCGTGGACACCTCGAGTGACGAATGGGTCGAGACGCTGCTGTTCACCGTGCTGCCAACGCTGCTCATGATCTGCGTGTTTGTCTTCTTCATGCGTGGCGTCCAGAACCAGAACGGCCAGGCCATGGGCTTTGGCAAGACCAAGGCCAAGACCACCGAGGAGACCCGTCCCAAGGTCAAGTTCGCAGACGTCGCCGGCGTTGACGAGGCGGTCGAGGAGCTCAGCGAGATTCGCGACTTCCTCGCCGAGCCCGAGCGCTTCCACAAGCTGGGTGCCAAGATTCCGCGCGGCGTGCTGCTCGTGGGCCCTCCGGGTACGGGCAAGACGCTGCTTGCCAAGGCCGTTGCTGGCGAGGCGGGCGTGCCGTTCTTCTCCATCTCGGGCTCTGACTTTGTCGAGATGTTCGTGGGCGTGGGTGCCAGCCGTGTGCGCGACCTGTTCAAGCAGGCCAAGGCCGCGAGCCCCTCGATCATCTTTATCGACGAGATCGACGCCGTGGGCCGCCAGCGCGGCGCCGGTGTGGGCGGTGGTCACGACGAGCGCGAGCAGACGCTCAACCAGCTGCTCGTCGAGATGGACGGCTTCGATGCCAACGACGCCGTGATTCTCATTGCTGCTACCAACCGTCCCGACATCCTCGACCCGGCGCTGCTGCGTCCCGGCCGCTTTGACCGTCAGGTCACGGTCGACCGCCCCGACGTCGCCGGCCGCGAGCGGATCATTCGCGTGCACGCGCAGGGCAAGCCCCTCGCCGGTGACATCGACTTTGCCCGCTTGGCCAAGCTCACGCCTGGCTTCACGGGCGCCGACCTCATGAACCTCATGAACGAGAGCGCCCTGCTCGCCGCGCGTCGCCGCAAGTCCAAGATCACGATGGACGAGGTCGAGGAGGCCATGGAGCGCGTCATCGCCGGCCCCGAGCGCAAGAGCCGCGTCATGACGGCCAAGGAGCGCACCACGATTGCCTACCACGAGAGCGGCCACGCCCTCGTGGGCCACGTGCTCGAGAACTCCGACCCGGTGCACAAGATCTCGATCATTGCCCGCGGCCAGGCGCTGGGCTACACGCTGCAGCTGCCCGAGGAGGACCACTTCCTCAACACGCGCGACGGCATGCTCGACCAGATCGCCGTCCTTCTCGCCGGCCGCACTGCCGAAGAGCTCTTCTGCGATGACATCACCACCGGTGCCAGCAACGACCTCGAGCGCGCCACCAAGATCGCCCGCCAGATGGTCACGCGCCTTGGCATGAGCGAGGCCCTGGGTACGCAGGTCTTTGGCGAGGCCCAGCACGAGGTCTTCCTGGGCCGCGACTACGCCGACCACCAGGACTACTCGGCCGAGACCGCCAAGCGCATCGACGACGAGGTCGAGCGCATCATGCGCGAGGCCCACAAGCGCGCCCGCGAGGTGCTCGAGGCCCGTCGTGACCAGATGGACACGATGGCCAACGTCCTGCTTGCCCGCGAGACGGTCGAGGGCGAGGTCGTCGAGGCCCTGCTCGACGACAAGTGGGATGCCTACGTCGAGGCCCATCCCGAGGAGGGGACTGCCGCCACGCCCTCGCAGGACGTGAAGCCCGGCGAGCTCGACGAGGCTGTTGCCGCCGAGGCTGCGGAGGCCGCGCGCGCCGCGGTTGCCGCGGAGGACGCGAGTGACGATGCCTCTGAGGCCGTCGACGCTGACGCCGCCTCGGCCGTGCCTGCCGAGCCAGGCGCGTCTGACGAGAACCGCAACAACGAGTAACCACGACGGACGGTCGCGCTTGCGCGGCCGTCTGCCTTTAGCGCGAGGGGGATGTAAATGATCAACGAGACCATGTACGGCTACGGAGCCTCCAAGAGCTCCATCCGCGAGATCGCGGCCTATGGCGCCGCCCGCAAGGCCGAGATTGGCGCCGAGAACGTCTTCGACTTTAGCCTGGGCAACCCGAGCGTCCCGGCGCCCGCCGAGGTCGCCGCCTCGCTCACGGCCTCTGCCGCACTTCCCCCGGCGCAGATCCACGGCTACACGCCCGCCAACGGCCTGCCGGCCTGCCGCGAGGCCGTCGCTGCCTCCCTCACGCGTCGCTTTTCCGCCGAGATGGGCGGCCGTGACGTGGCTGCCGCTGGCGACCTCTACATCACCTGTGGCGCCGCCGCCTCGCTCACCATCACGCTCCATGCGGTGACCAACCCTGGTGACGAGGTCATCGTCATTGCTCCGTACTTCCCCGAGTACCGTGTCTGGATCGAGACCTGCGGCTGCACCTGCGTCGAGGTCATGGCAGACCCCGCCACCTTCCAGATCGACGCCGAGGCCGTCGCCGCCGCTATCACCGAGCGCACCGCCGCCGTCATCGTCGACTCGCCCAACAACCCGGTGGGCACCGTCTACGCCCGCGAGACCTTGCAGGCCCTCGCCGGGGCGCTGGCCAGGCGAGGCGAGGAGCTGGGTCACCCCATTTACCTCATCTCCGACGAGCCCTACCGCGAGATCACCTATGGCGCCGAGGTGCCGTGGGTGCCTGCGATCTATGACCGCACCATCGTGTGCTACAGCTACTCCAAGAGCCTGTCGCTGCCGGGCGAGCGCATTGGCTGGGTGCTCGTGCCTCCCACCAACCCCGAGCACGACCGCCTTATCCCCACGGTTGCTGGTGCGGGTCGCACGCTGGGCTTTGTCTGCGCTCCGGCCATCTTCCAGCGCGTCCTCATCGACTGCGTCGACGTGCCGAGTGACGTCGACGCCTACGCGCGCAACCGCGAGGCCCTCACGGCCGGCCTTGCCGAGGCGAGCTACGAGTACATCGAGCCGGCGGGCGCCTTCTACCTGTGGGTCAAGGCCCTCGAGCCCGATGCCAATGCGTTCTTCGAGCGTGCCCGCGCCCATGAGCTGCTGCCCGTTCCCTCCGACAGCTTTGGCTGCCCGGGCTGGGTGCGCGTTGGTTACTGCGTGAGTTACGACACCATCGTCAACTCCATGTCCGCCTGGCGCGCGCTTGCGGCCGAGTACAAGTAATGGCTGGCGGCCGGGCGCATCGCGTGCCCGGCCCTTTCTTTGGGATGGTTGGCCCCGGAGGGCTGCCGTCCCGTTTTGATGGGGATGTAAGTCCCGGGAAGGAACCGCATGTACCAGAACCTCTGCGATACCCACACCCACACGCTCTACTCGCGCCACTCCTACTCGACGATCCGCGAGAACGTCCTGGCCGCGCGCGATGCCGGCCTTGAGCTGCTCGCCTCGACCG
Organism: uncultured Parolsenella sp.; assembly: GCF_958346945.1. NCBI lineage: Bacteria > Bacillati > Actinomycetota > Coriobacteriia > Coriobacteriales > Atopobiaceae > Parolsenella > uncultured Parolsenella sp. Next base: position 28,260 of record NZ_CATVTL010000011.1, on the reverse strand, counting down.
ACCACTTCAGCTGCATGCTCTACCCCGACCAGCACATGCGCAACTTCCAGTTCTTCTACAACTACTCGTGCTGGCCGCGCGAGTGGGAGGGCGTCACGCTGCTCCATGGCTGTGAGGCCGACATCGTCGACCTCGAGGGCAACATGTTTGGTCACGACATTCCGGTCGAGATTGAGATCAACGGCTGCCCGCTCGATGAGCCGCGCATCCTGCGCGACGACGTCTTCAAGCGCAGCGACTACGTGATCGCCAGCGTGCACGACCGCTCCTTCTCGCGCGACGCCTCGCTTGCGGCCACAACGCAGATGTACCTCAACGCCCTGCGGAACCCCAAGGTTCTCATGCTCGCCCACACGGGCCGCTCGGCCGTGCCCTTCGACATCCCCGAGGTAGTAGGCGAGGCTAAGCGACTGGGCAAACTCATCGAGATAAACGAGCACAGCCTCGACTTTGGACGTCCCGCGGTTGATGCCACCTGCAAGAAGATTGCCGAGACGTGCGCCGAGCTGGGCTGCAAGGTTGCCGTCAACACCGATGCTCACATCTGCGTGGGCGTGGGGCACTTTGACCATGCGCTGGCCATGCTCGAGGAGATCCACTTCCCGCCTGAGCTCATCGCCACGGCGAGCAGGCAGTCGTTCCTCGCCGCGCTCGACGAGTCGGGCATCGGCGCTCCTGCTCTGTAGGCAAGGGGCGTGGGGTATCCCTGCCTCACCTAATTGAGACGAAGCGGGCGGGCGAGTTTTTGACCCTCGTCCGCCCGCTGTTCCTTACAGCTCGATGGAGAGCTCCACGGGGCAGTGGTCGCTGCCCATGACCTCGGAGAGAATTGATGCTCCGGTGACGCGCTCAGTCACGTCGTTCGAGACGAGGAAGTAGTCGATGCGCCAGCCTGCGTTGTTCTGGCGGGCCCTGAAGCGGTAACTCCACCAGCTGTAGGCGCCCGCGAGCTCGGGGAACCTGGCGCGGAAGGTGTCGGTGAAGCCGGCATCGAGCAGGCGCGTGAAGCTCTCGCGCTCCTCGTCGGAGAAGCCGGCGTTGCCGCGGTTGGGGCCGGGGTTCTTGAGGTCGATCTCCTCGTGTGCCACGTTAAAGTCGCCGCAGGTCACCACGGGCTTCTCGGCGGCAAGCTTCACGAGAAACTTGCGATAGGCGGTATCCCACGCAAGGCGCGTGTCGATGCGCGCGAGTTCGCCCTGGGCGTTGGGCGTGTAGACGTTCACAAACCAGTAGCTGTCGAATTCGAGCGCGCAGACGCGACCCTCGGTTGCGGCAACGGCCACGAGCGCCTCGTCCTCGGCGCTCAACGCATTGTGGGCAACTTCGAGCACGGCATCGGCACGCAGCACTCGCAGGGGCTCCTCGCGCGAGAAGACCGCGGTGCCCGAGTAGCCCTTGCGCTCGGCGTAGCTCCAGGTCTGGTGGTAGCCGGGCAAGTCGAGCTCAATCTGGCCCTCTTGCAGCTTAGTCTCCTGGACGGCAAAGACGTCGGCGTCGAGCTGTTCGACGACGTCGACAAAGCTCGGATCCTTCTTCATGACGGCACGCAGGCCGTTGACGTTCCAAGAAACAAGACTCAGCTCGTGGGTGGTGCTCATGGTGCCTCCTTGGGGCTAGCGGGTAAGCCAGTCGATCCAGCGGTCCATCTCTCGCTCAGCCAGGGCGTGGCCGTGGTTAAAGACGGCGCGCAGGCGCTCGACATTGGTCTCGGTGTTCTGAATGGGCATGCTCTCGGGACGGATGACAAGAGTGCGGCCCTGTCGCTCGAGCTCCTCGACATGGTCGAGTGCGGCGTTATAGCGTTCAGCTCGAGTGTCGAGCGCCTCGAACAGGTGGGGCTGGCCGGCACAGAGCCTGCGGAGCAGACCGCGCTGCCCGCGATGCATGGGAGACTTGCGGTAGCCGGCTGGGCGTGTCGTCACAAAGAGAAAGCGCTCGTAGCCGTCTTCCTCGGCCATGTGCAGGGGAATGCCCGCGCCCGTGCCCAGGCCGCCGTCGAGCATGACCTGGCCGCCCAAGCTGATGGGGTTCATCACGAACGGCATCGTGGAGCTTGCCCGTACGAGGGCAGCGGTGGTGAGGGGGTCGGTGGTGTCTGCGCGCGTCCAGGTAACGTCGCGGCCGGTGTCGCGCTCAAAGGACTGGATGCGCAGCTTGGTGGGATTTGCCTGGTAGGCTTCCCAATCCATGGGCAAGGTGCCGTCCTCGATGGCCTCGATGTAGAGGAAGTCAGAGTTAAAGAAGCCGTTGTGGCGCACAAACGAGCCAAAGCCGCCAAAGCGCTTGTCACCCGCAATCTCCACGAAGCAACGGCGCGTGCGGTCGGCGTCGCGCGCGATGTAGTTGATGGCGTTGGATGAGCCTGCGGAGAGGCCGCAGACGTAGGGTAGCCAGACCTCGTGCTCGATGAGCGAGGCCACGACGCCCGCCGTGTGCGCGGCGCGCATGCCTCCGCCCTCGAGCACGAGTGCGACGTCTGGTGCGATGAAGCTGTCTGGCTGCGACATGGTCGTCCTTTCTGGGCGCTGGGCTCGTTGGCGAGGCACCCACAATGCAAGCCATTTTAGCCCCGAAGGCGGGCGCGACCCGTACGGCGTGTGCCTCCGAGGATGTCTCGTGCGGCTATTTCGGAAGAGACCGCGAGTAAAGCCCGTCCGCTCTTCTCGTCCATGAAAAGCTACACTCGGGCGCCGGGGATAGCCTGAATAGCTGTACATTTCTCTCAGATAGGGTCTGAAAAAGCTGCATTAATTTGCAAATCCGCAGCTAGATATGCTTATGCGAGAAAGGATTACCTTTGGGATAACATGTCTGTCCGCTAACATGACCTCAGAAGCCCTATGTATACGGAGGAAGTATGAGCAACGCCGTTACCATCACCGACGCGTCCGAGGCGGCCTCCGAGCTGGCGCGCCGCGTCGAGCGCGCGCACCGCATCGTCTTCTTTGGTGGCGCGGGCGTCTCCACCGCAAGCGGCATCCCCGACTTCCGCAGCGTCGACGGGCTCTACCACCAGAAGTTTGCCTATCCTCCCGAGACCATGCTCTCCCACGGCTTTTACGAGACTCACCCGGCGGAGTTCTACGAGTTCTATCGTACGAAGATGATTGCGCTTGGCGCCAAGCCCAACCAGGCGCACCTCAAGCTCGCCGAGCTCGAGCGCGAGGGGAAGCTTACTGCTGTGGTGACCCAGAACATCGACGGTCTGCACCAGGCTGCGGGCTCGAAGAACGTGCTCGAGCTGCACGGGTCGGTCCATCGCAACATCTGCCGTCGCTGCGGCGCTACCTATTCCGCCGAGTGGATTATGGCGCGCGAGCATGAGGACGATCGCGGCGTGCCGGTGTGCCCCGAGTGCGGTGGTCCCATCAAGCCCGACGTGGTCCTGTACGGCGAAAGCCTCGACGACCGCGTGGTGCAGGAGTCCGTGCGCGCCATTCGCGAGGCGGACATGCTCATCGTGGGCGGAACGAGCCTCGTGGTCTATCCCGCGGCGGGCCTCGTCGATTACTTCCTTGGCCGGGAGCTCGTGGTTGTGAACCGCGATCAAATTCCCGTGAGCTCGCGTGCCAGCGTCATCATCCAGGCCGACATCGCCAAGGCGTTCGACTTCTAGATTGCCTCCGACGGTCGAAGTGATCCTAACTAATTGTATATAAGGTATATTACGGGAAAGTTCTATTATTATGTGGCGTTCTAATTAAATCGGTTGACTTCAATCGACCTAATGACTTCGGGCGTGGCAATGGGTTCGCTTCGCGTGGCGGATGCGCGAGCGTCGAAAGGAGATTCAAATGGAACGTAAGTGTGGAACCCTGTTTAAGCGGGGGGGGGGTCGTAGCAGCGGCCATTCTCAGCATGGTTTGCGCCCTGTTCGTGAGCGCCACCCCGGCGCTGGCTGCCGAGCCGAGCATCACTAACGATCGCACCAAGGCAACCTACACCGACATCGCCGTCGCCACCGAACAGGCGGAGAGTGGCGACACCCTTATGCTCGGTGAGGGCAACTACACCCTCTACGGGAAGAGCTCCGAGGGCCTCACCAAGGGCAAGGACCTTACCTTTGTGGGCTTGGGCGCGGACAAGACCGCATGGAACATCGGTGCAGAGGTTCCCAACCCCGATAATTTTGGCACCGAGTACAACGGCGATTACTCCTTCGACGGCGCCGGCACCGTCACCTTCAAGAACATGACGATGCGTTCCGGCAGTGCCGACTACCTTGGCTTCATTCGCGCCAACAAGACCGTGCTTGACGACTGCGTCGTTAACGGCAAGACGTTCTACTGGGGCTACGAGTCCGCCGAGTTCAACAATACGACGTTCAATGCCCCGAAGGGCGACTACGCCATCTGGACGTACAGCTCGCCAACCATGACGTTTGATGGCTGCACCTTCAACGCCAGCGGCAAGGCAATCTACGTCCACGCCGATTACAGCGCGGGCAAGCATGACATCACCGTCAACGTGAAAAACTGCAAATTCATTTCGACCTCGACCGCTAAGACCGCCCTCAATATCGACGACAGCAACATGGGCGGATTCAAGTACAAGATCAACATAGCGGGCGATACCGTCGCCACCGGCCTTGCGACTGATCCGTTCACGTGCTCTAGGGTGTTTGGCTTCGGCGGATACAGCGGGCTCTGGAGGAACCAGAACTCCGGCCGCACCGATGTCACCATCGGCGACACTCTCGTGTGGTCCGAGGGCAAGATGCTCACCCACGACTACACCGACGGCGAGCACGAGCCCAACTACAAGGTCGACGAGAGCAGAGGCCAGAACGGCTACAAATGGGAGCAGAGGGACGGTGACTGGTATTGCACCGGCTACGCCAAGTGCGGCTACTGCGGTTATGAGATTGATGAGACCGTAAAGGCCAATGCCACGACCGAGACCAGCTGCACCGAGAAGGGCAAGGTCATCTACACCGCCACCTTCCAGCACAAGTGCTTCACGGCTCAGACCAGGTCCGACGACCTCGACCCGCTCGGCCATGACTGGGGCGAGCCCGAGTACTCCTGGGCCAAGCAGGGCGACGACTGGTACTGCACCGCCAAGCGCGTCTGCAAGCGTGACGCCAGCCACGTGGAGGAGGAGACCGTGAAGGCCTCCTACCAGGTGACCACTCCCGCCTCGACCCTGAAGGAGGGCGTGGGCACCTACACCGCCACCTTCGAGAACACGGCCTTCGAGACCCAGACCAGGACCGAGCCCATCGCGAAGCTGTCCGTTGTTCCTGGCAAGCCGAGCGACTCCGGCAAGCCTGCGAGTGGCAAGGGCAATACCGCCCTGCCCCAGACCGGCGATAGTGCCAACGCGACAATCTTCGCCGTCGCGCTTCTCGGCGTTGTTGCCGTAGCTGGCTCTGTGATTGCTCGCAAGCGTAGCGAGAGGTAGGGAAGCCGCCGGGTTCTTCCCGGAAGATAGCGTTTGATGGGGCGGCCTTTTGGGGCCGCCCTTTTTTGACACGCGTGTCATCCGCGGCCTCGTTCTGTGTTGGCTTTCCGCGCGACGGCGCGAAATCTGCCCGCCCGCTACAATCGAGAGAGCTAATCACGACGGAGAGGTGCCTATGCTTCGAGAAGATCTCATGACCTGGCACTGCGGCAAGCATGCCCTCACGCTCGCGCGCCCGCGCATCATGGGCGTGCTCAACGTGACGCCCGACTCCTTCTCGGATGGCGGCGCTCACGACACCACTGAGGCCGCGATCGAGTGGGGCCTCAAGCTGCTCGATGATGGCGCCGACATCATCGATGTTGGTGGCGAGTCGACGCGCCCCGGCTTTCGCCCGGTCTCGCCCGACGAGGAGGCCCGCCGCGTCATTCCCGTGGTGCGCGCCCTCGTCGACGCCGGTGCCATCGTTTCGATCGACACGCGCCACCCCGAGGTTGCCCGCCTTGCCGTAAAGCTTGGCGCCGCCATCGTCAACGACGTCACGGGCTTCACGAACCCCGAGATGGTGCGCGTCGCGGTCGAGAGCGACTGCGGCTGCATCGTCATGCACGCGGGCGAGGTCTCCGAGCGCGTGCCGCGCCGCTCGGTCACGCTCGACTCCTCCGCCGCGGCCCGCGCTGCCGCGGCCCATGCCGACAAGGACGCGGACGAGAAGAACGCTGCCGAGAAGAGCGCTCCCACCGAGGCCGAGCGCGCCGACGCCCGTGCCGCCGAGCGTCTCGACGAGGTCATGCGCCGCAGCGCCCGTGGCGTCACGAGCTCAACGGTGACGCTTGCCGGCGGCAACCGCCGCTTCACGCTGCCTGAGTCTGCCCCCATCATGCGCCGCGTCATGGGCTTTTTGGGCGACCAGGCCCGCGAGCTCATGCGTGCTGGCGTTGCCCGCGAGCGCATCTGCATTGACCCGGGCCCCGGTTTTGGCAAGCTCGCCGACGAGGACGTTGTGATCCAGCGTGCCAATGCCAAGATGGTCTCGATGGGCTATCCGGTGCTCTGCGCCGTCTCGCGCAAGCGCTTCGTGGGCGCGGTCTCCGGCGTCACCGACGCCGCCTCGCGCGATGCCGCCACCGCCGGCGTCTGCATCGCCGCCGTCGAGGCCGGCGCCCGCATCCTGCGCGTCCATGACGTGGCCGGCGTCTCTCAGGCGCTCAACTCCTACTGGTCCGTTGCCCACCCCGACCCGCGTCGTGCCTTCGTGGCTCTTGGCTCCAACGTGGGCGACCGCCTCGACTACCTGTGCCGCGCCGCCGCGCTCATCAACGCCATCCCGCTCACGTGCGTCACGGGCGTGAGCCGCGCCTACGAGACGGACCCCGCCTACGGCATCGCGATGCCGGTCGCCAACGCGGTGGCAGAGATTCGCACCGAGCTCGCTCCGCTTGTCCTCATCGACGAGCTGCTCGAAATCGAGAAGAAGCTGGGCCGCACGCGCCCTGCCGGCCAGGAGGGGCACGGTCCCCGCACGATCGACCTTGACCTTATGTGGGTCGAGGGCGAGACGCACGCCGGTCGCAAGCTGGTGCTTCCGCACCCGCGTCTGGGCGAGCGCGACTTCGTGATCGTGCCCATGGAGGACCTCATGCACGATCCGGTGCGCTTCCTTGCGCACGCGGGCGTGAGCGTTCTGCCGCGCGAGCAGCGCGTGGGCCTTGTCCGCGCCGACCTGGGGGAGCTGGCATGGGAGTAACCGAGGACCTTGTCGAGCGCGGACGTGCCGGCGAGGCATCTGGCGCCTGCCTGTGCGAGGCCGCCGATGGCGCGCTGCGGCTAGCGGTGCTGCTGCGTCCTGGCGTGCCCATGGGGCACCTCATGGGCACGCGCCCTGTCTGCGCGCTGGGTGCCCTCGATGCCCTTCGCGTGAAGAGCCCGGCGGCCACGCTCGCGTGGCCGGGCGACGTCGTGCTCGTGGACGGGGACGGCCATGCCACGAGCGAGCTCTGCCGCCTGAACGTTCACGCCGGTACCGGCGAGGCGGGGATGTTTGCCGTCTGCGAGGCAACGTGTGCGGGCCTCCTGTCTGAGAAGGACGCCGAGCCTCTTGCCCGCGCAATCTGCGCGCGCGTCGATGCCTGGGCCGCGGACGTCAGGGCTGGCCGCGGCGCCGCTGGGCCGCTCGCACCCATCCTCTCCGAGTTCTTTGACGATCTGGCCCTGATGGGGCGCGAGGCGAGCGTCGTCTATCCCAACGGTCGCGTTGCCGCCGCGGGCACCCTCACGGCGGTCGACGTCTGGGGCCGCGCCACCGTGCACCTGGCCGATGGCCGCGAGCTTGTCATCTCGCCCGAGCAGGCAAGCCTTCGCTAAATGAGACGGAGGGACAGCCCTCCTGCCTCATCTTCAAGGTCGACGAGAAGGGCGGCAGGGATTCGAACGTCCCTGCCGCCCTCATCATTTCGATGTGCGCCGCCCAGGCGGCGCGTCGGCTGCTACCTTGCCTGCTGCCAGATGCGCCAGATGCCGCGCAGGGTAAGGTCCACGTCGACGGCGTCAAAGACGTCGGTCGCCTGGCCCACCACGCCGCCAAGGCCGCCCGTCGCGATGACGGGGCAGTCGATCTTCTCGGCGTCCTGCTCGCGGGCAAGCTGGGCCTTGATGCGGGCAACAAGGCCCTCGGCCTGCGCCGCCGCGCCAAGCACCAGGCCAGATTGCAAGGCGTGCTCGGTGGTGTCGCCAATGGGCGCGGGCGGCACCTCGATGGGGATGCTCGAAAGCTTTGCGGCCTTCTCGAACAACGCCGATGCGGAGAGCATGAGGCCCGGGGCAATGCAGCCGCCGCGGTAGGAGCCGCTTGCGTCGACCACGTCGATGTTTGTGGCCGTGCCAAAGTCGACCACGATGGCGGGCGCGCCATAGGTGGCGTGTGCCTCGACGGCGTTGGCGATGCGGTCGGCACCCACCTGCTCGGGGTAGGGCATGTCGATGCGCATGGCGCTCGCGGCCGCCGCGTTCACGACGAAGGGCTCGGAGCCCGTGGCGTCGATGAGCGCGCGGCGCCACATGGCGGTGAGCTGGGGCACCACGCTGGCAACGGCCACGCCCTCGGCATTCTCGAGCGCAATGTCCTCGAGGGCGAGGAAGGAACGCAGCTGGGCGTGCAGCTCGTCTGCCGTGTCGAGGCGGTCGGTCTTGAGCCGCCAGTGACGCTGCACGGCGCCGCTTTCGAACAGGCCAACCGTTGTCTGGCTGTTGCCAACGTCAATCGCAAGGAACATGGCGACTCCCAAGGTGATGAAGGCGTGGAGCCTGGCGCGCGTGAGCGGCGGCTTCGCGACTTTTTCGTGACACGGAACTGGTGCCATGCTACCATTCAAAGGCTTGTACGCTCTGGTCGGAAACCAGAGCATCCCGCGTGCACGCACGCGGGAGCATCCAGAGCCTGGTCGGAACCAGGCGCGAAGCAAGAAGGAGTCCTGCTCATGAAGAATGGTATCCACCCCGACTACGTCGAGTGCACCGTCCGCTGCAGCTGCGGCAACACCTGGGTCACCCGCTCGACCGTCCCCTCTCTGACGGTTGACCTGTGCGACAAGTGCCACCCGTTCTACACCGGCCAGCAGAAGCTCGTCGACACCGGTGGACGCGTCCAGCGCTTCGCCGACAAGTTCGGTGGCGCCGCTGCCGCCCAGCTCGAGAAGGCCGCTGCCGCCAAGGCCGCCCGCGAGGCCAAGGCCGCCGAGGCCGCCGCTGCCAAGAAGGCCGAGCGTGAGGCCAAGGCCGCCGAGAAGGCCAAGCGTGCCGCCGAGTACGAGAAGAAGGCCGCTGCCGAGGCTGCCAAGGCTGCCGCTGAGGCTCCTGCCGAGGAGGCCACCGAGGCTCCCGCCGAGACCGAGGCCGCTGCCGAGTAGCATTCGCTCTCATAGGCAAGAACGAGGGCCCGCGTTGCACCTGCAGCGCGGGCCCTTTTTCTGTTCGGGGCGGCCATCCCACTGGCGGCCGCCCCCATGTCGTCCGTGTTGGTTAGACAAGCTCGAGGTGCGGGTGGCCGCTCGCCTGGTCGTCGCCCTCGCCCTTCTCGCCCGCCGCCATCGCGTCGAGCTGGGCGCGCATCTGGGCCACGCGCTGTGCCGCCTGCTCGGCCGTCTCGTGCTCCATCGTGTACTTGGCGTCGCGCGCCACGGCGGCAACGGCCTTGCGACGGCGGCAAAAGGCCATCATCTCGTCGAAGTCGTGGTGCTCCTTGGCGTCCTCGATCATGGACTGGGCGTCCTTGGGCGAGACGCCCAGCAGCTCGGGCACCTCGGTCTCATCAACGAAGATGGCGTACTCGTCGACGATGGCGTCGAGCGCGGCGTCCTGGGCGGCAAGGCCCTCCGCCTCGTGCGTCATGGCGTGCTCGAACTCGTCGGGGGTCATGCCCATGGACGCGATGGCCTGCTCGGGGGAGAGGCCGGCGTCGTGCGCCTGCATGGCAATGCCCTGGTAGAGGGTGTCGAGCGAGTGCTGCACGGCCTCGGCCGGAATGCTCTGCTCAAGGCGCTCAGCGAGCTTCTCGGCGCACAGGCCGGTCTTGGTCGACTCGACGTACTGGTCGTTGATGGCCTCGAGCTCCTCGCGCACCGCCTGCCTGAGCTCGTCAAAGTTGGAGATGCCCGTGATGTTCTCGGCAATCCAGGCGTCGCTGGGGACGTCAGCGCTGTTCCAGCCGTGCTGGGCGATGAGCGAGCCCATGGCGATGCCCACCTCGTCGTCGGAGAGGTGCGGAATCGTGAGCGTGACCTCGACGGGGTCGTACGAGCTCAGCGTGTAGACGTAGTGGCCGTTGACGAAGAGCGGCTCGGGCTTGTTGGGCATGTGTCCTCCTGTGGGCGCGGTTTCGTGCGTCTCAATCGTAGTTGGTAGGTTACCCATTTGATGCGGTTGAGAGCTCGGTGGGCCGGCCTGACTCGCTGATGGCCCGCCGGCCGCCAGGCGCTGTGGCACGCTCTTGACTTGCCCTCGTGCCCCACGGCACGTCTGCCGCCCACCCGAACGCTCTCGCTCGTGTCGCTCTCGCGAAGGCGAGGGGTGCGGGTGGCCGCCCCAACCATCTCGGGGTATGATACGAGCAATTGTGCGAAAGGGGATTCATGTACCTGAGGTGTGACAAGCTCTAGCTACCTTGCCCAAGACGGCGCTGGCCTTGTGCCCGCCGCCCCTCAATCGTGTCGAATCGCCCTTTGGCCGGCGTGGCGCCCTGCCCCGGTCAGCTATCCCAAGGAGTTCCCATGCGTGACAAGCTCGAGAAGCTCATTGCCGTCTACGAGGAGCTTGAGAAGAAGCTCTCCGACCCGGCCGTCCTCGCCGACCAGAAGGAGTACGCGCGCCTTGCCAAGGAGCACGCCTCCCAGACCGACCTCGTGACCGCCGCCCGCCAGTACCTCGGTGCCCTCGACGACATCGAGGCGGCCAAGGAGATGCTGCACGAAGCCACCGACGCCGATGAGAAGGCCATGCTGCAGGAGGACATCGCCGCCAACGAGGAGAAACTCCCCCAGCTCGAGGAAGACATCAAGTTCATGCTCATCCCTGGCGACCCCAATGACGAGAAGGACACCATCGTCGAGATTCGCGCCGGCGTGGGTGGCGACGAGGCCGGCATCTTCGCGGGCGACCTGTTCAAGATGTACGAGCGCTTCATTGCCCAGAAGGGCTGGAAGTCCGAGGTCCTGTCCTCGAGCCCGTCCGACGCCGGCGGCTTCAAGACCATCGAGTTCAAGGTCACGGGCGACAAGGTCTACTCGGTCATGAAGTACGAGAGCGGCGTCCACCGCGTCCAGCGCATTCCCAAGACCGAGAGCCAGGGCCGCATCCAGACCTCCACGGCCACCGTCGCCGTGCTGCCCGAGGCCGACGAGATCGACATCCAGATCGACCCCACCGAGCTGCGCATCGACACCTACTGCGCCTCCGGCCCTGGTGGCCAGTGCGTCAACACGACCTACTCGGCCGTGCGCATCACGCACCTGCCCACCAACACGGTCGTGCAGTCGCAGGACCAGCGCTCCCAGATTCAGAACCGCGAGGTCTGCATGCAGATGCTGCGCGCCCGCCTCTACGAGGCCGAGCTCGAGCGTCAGCAGGCCGAGCTGGGTGCCGAGCGCCAGAGCCAGATCGGACACGGTAACCGTTCCGAGAAGATTCGCACCTACAACCAGCCGCAGGACCGCGTGACCGACCACCGCATCGGCTTCAACAGCACCTACAACGCGGTGCTGCTTGGCGACGGCCTCTCCAACGTCATCGAGGCCCTCGCCGCGGCCGACCGTGCCGAGAAGCTCGCTCAGCAGGTGTAGCCCCTCGCGGCGCCCTCGCGCTCGCAAGCCAACCATGACGTGCGTCGAGCGCGCCTAATTATCGGCCCCAGGCATGATAGTTAGGCGCGTTTCGCACACGTAGTACCTTCGCGCGCTCGCCGCGCCCGCAACGTCAATGCCAACCCGGGAGTTCCCATGGCACAGGACAACGTCTGGACCATCAACCGCTGCCTCACCTGGACGCGTGACTACCTCGCACGCAAGGGAGACGAGCATGCGCGCCTCTCGGCCGAGTGGCTGCTCTCCGTCGCCACGAGCAAGGACCGCACGGGCCTCTACATGGCTTTTGACGAGCCTCTCTCTCCCGAGGAGCTCTCGCTCATGCACGGCTTCATCGAGCGTCGTGCGGCGGGCGAGCCGCTTCAGTACATCACGGGCAAGACGAGCTTCCGCTTTGTTGAGGTTGCCTGCGCCCCCGGCGTGCTCATCCCGCGCCCCGAAACCGAGCTTCTGGTCGATGCGGCCCTCGAGGGCATCGACGCCGCCCGCGCGCTTAACCCCGTGCGCGTGCTCGAGATTGGCTGCGGCACCGGCTGCGTGAGCTGCGCCATCGCCAGCGAGCGCCCCGGCACCCAGGTGGTCGCCACCGACATCTCGCCCATGTCAGCGGCCCTCGCGCGCAAGAACCGCGACGCCCTGGGCCTTGCCGATGCCATCGACATCGTCGAGTGCGACCTTGCCGCCGGCGTGTCGCCCGAGCTCATGGGCACCTTCGCCGTGCTCGTCTCGAACCCGCCCTATATACCCGACGACGTGATGCGCATCCTTCCCGACGAGGTTGCCAAGTTCGAGCCGTCGCTCGCGCTTGCAGGTGGCGCCGACGGCCTCGACATCTATCGCCGCCTGCTCGAGCTTGCGCCCATGGCGCTCGTGCCCGGCGGCCTCATGGCCGTCGAGCTGCACGAGGACTGCCTCGATGCCGCCGCTGCCCTCGCGCGCGAGCAGGGCGTGTGGGCAAGCGTCGAGATCCGCCGCGACCTCACGGGCCGCGCGCGCTTCATCGTCGCGCGCCTCGCGGGCGAGCTGCCCGCCGTGGCACCCAAGCACCAGGCTGCCGGCCGCATCGTCGAGTGCAGCCAGGACGACCCCGCGTCCGAGGTCGTGGCAGACGCCGCCGCCGTGCTGCGCGAGGGCGGTGTCGTCGTGATGCCCACCGACTCCGTCTATGGCATTGGTGCCGCGGCCACGCCCAACAACCCCGGCCATCGCCGCATCTTCGACATCAAGCGTCGCGATCTCTCCCAGACGCTGCCGCTGCTTGTGAGCGATGCCTCCGAACTCGACCGCCTGGCGGTCGACGTCCCCACCTGGGCCCACGCCCTCGCAGACCGCCTGTGGCCTGGTGCCCTTACCCTTGTGCTCCGTGCGAGCGATGACGTGCCGGCAGACTACCAGCGCAATGGTACCGTTGCCCTGCGCGTTCCCAACTCGAACCTCGTGCGCGCCCTTGCTCGCGAGGTGGGGCCGCTTGCGGTGACGAGTGCCAACACCCATGGCATGCCCGCACCCGCCACCTCGGACGACATCGAGCGCCGCATCGCCGAGGCCTCCGACCTCACGCTTGCCGCCGGCCCCACGCCCGACGGCGCCTCCTCGACCATCGTCGACGCCACCGGCGCCGAGCCGCGCATCATTCGCGAGGGGCCCATCCCCGCCGAGCTCGTCGCTCGCATCGTCGCCTCCGCATAGGGGCCTGCGGCGAGCCTGCGCCGCCCGGGCCGTCCACCGACAGCATCGTCGTCACGCGTCCGCACCTTCCTACACTGGTCGCAATCAACTGATGGGAGGCTTGCGATGGCAACGATCATGGACAGCGTCATAGATTCGGCCTACGACGACGCGATGGGCGTGCAGGCGGCGCCCGAGGGTTGCATCATGGCGCTCGACGCGGGTACCACGAGCGTGCGCGCCATTCTCTTTGACGAGTATGGCCGCAAGGTCGCCGTGGCACAGCGTTCGCTCACGATGCATTACCCGCACCCCGGCTGGGTCGAGCAGGACCCGGTCGAGATTCTCTCGGCCCAAGTTGCCTGCATGATCGAGGTGCAGTTCAAGAGCGGTATCCACTCAGACCGCATCCATGCCATTGGCATCACCAACCAGCGCGAGACAGTCGTCGTGTGGGACCGCCAGACCGGCCAGCCCATCTACGACGCCATCGTCTGGCAGTGCCGCCGCACGCAGGGCCGCATCGAGAAGATCGTGGAGGAGGGCTACGGCGACCTCATCCGCGAGCGCACCGGCCTCGTTCCCGACCCGTACTTCTCGGCATCGAAGATCGCCTGGATTCTCGACAACGTCGAGGGTGCGCGCGAGCTCGCCGAAGCGGGCGGCCTCATGTGCGGCACCGTCGATACCTGGCTCATCTACAACCTCACGCGCGGCCGCGTCCACGCCACCGACTACACCAACGCCAGCCGCACGATGCTCTTCGACATTCATCGCCTCGACTGGGACGACGACCTCTGCAAGATCTTTGGCGTGCCCCGCTCGATGCTGCCTGAGCCGCGCCCCTCGTCGGGCGGCTTTGGCGAGGTCAGTGCCGACATCATGCGCCATCACCCGCGCATCCTGGGCGTTGCCGGAGACCAGCAGGCCTCGCTGTTTGGTCACTGCTGCTTTGACCCCGGCGGCGTCAAGAACACCTACGGCACTGGCTGCTTCATGCTCATGAATCTCGGAAGCAGGGCTGTGACCTCGCAAAACGGTCTGGTCACCACGATCGGCATCGCCGAGGGCGGGCGGGTCGACTATGCGCTTGAGGGCTCGGTCTTCCAGGCCGGCTCGGTCATCCAGTGGCTGCGTGACGGCCTGGGCCTCATCGAGCATGCCGGCGACACGGCCGCCATCGCCTCGTCGGTGCCAGACGCGGGCGGTTGCTACGTGGTGCCGGCCTTCACGGGCCTCGGCGCGCCCTGGTGGCGCCCCGCCGCCCGCGGCCTCATCGCGGGCATCACCCGTGGTACCGACCGGGCCCGTCTCGTGCGCGCTGCCTGCGAGTCCATGGCCTACCAGACCTACGACATCCTCAAGGCCATGGAGGCGGACTCGGGGCACGCCCTCTCCGCGCTCGCCGTCGACGGGGGAGCGGCCAACAACGACTTCATCATGCAGTTTCAGGCAGACCTTCTCGGCATCGACGTCGTGCGGGCTGGCTGTGCGGAGACCACCGCGCTGGGCGCGGCATTTCTCGCGGGCCTTGCCTGCGGCTTCTGGGCAGACCGGGAGGAGCTCGCGAGCCTCGCAGAGGGGCAGCGTGCCTATGCGCCCGCCATGCCCGCCGAGCGCGCCGCCGAGCTCCTCGAGGGCTGGCACGAGGCCGTTCGCCGCACGATAAGCTAGGGACATTGTGCGAGCCGCCGCGCATCCGCCGCGCGTGGTACGCTTCTGACGTCACATTCATGCGTAACAAAGGAGCTTTCATGCGCATCGTCGTTGCTTCCGACCACGCCGGCTTCTGCCAGAAGGACGTCATCTGCGACTTCGTCCGCGGCCTTGGCCACGAGGTCGAGGACCTGGGCCCCGAGACTGCCGACCGCGTCGACTACCCCGACTTCGCCGACAAGGTCGCCCGTCGCGTCTCCGAGGGCACGGCCGATCGCGGCATCCTGATCTGCGGCACGGGCATCGGTATGGCCATGACCGCCGACAAGGTCCCGGGCGTGCGCGCCACCGTTGTCCAGACCAACAAATTCGCCGAGCTGTGCCGCGAGCACAATGACTGCAACGTCATCTGCCTATCGGGCCGCTTCACCGCCCCGATGGACAACTGCGAGTTCGTGAAGACCTTCCTCACCACCGAGTTCGGCGGCGGACGCCACACGGGCCGCGTCGCCAAGATCATGGCCGAGGACGAGCGCAAGTAGCGCCAGCTGCCAGGAACGGCCGCGCCTCGAGCGCGACATGCGCGTGGCCGTCGCTCAAGCGGCGGCCACCCTCATAAAGGAGCACAACGTGGAGAACACAGACAGACTCAACCTCACGCCGGAGCAGGCGGCCCGTCTCACGGTCGTCGACCACCCGCTCGTGCAGCACAAGCTCTCGATTCTGCGAGACGAGCAGACCGGCACCAAGCAGTTCCGCGACATCGTGCGCGAGCTTGCCATGTTCGAGGGCTACGAGGCCACGCGCGACTTCGCGCTCGAGCCCGTCGAGGTCACCACGCCGCTCGAGACCTGCGTCTGCCAGCACCTCGCTGGCAAGAAGGTCGCCATCGTGCCCATCCTGCGCGCCGGCCTCGGCATGGTCGACGGCATTCTCGACCTCATCCCGGCCGCCCGTGTGGGCCACGTCGGCATGGAGCGCGACCCCGAGACGCACGTCCCGCGCGAGTACTACTGCAAGCTCCCCGGCGACGTCGAGAGCCGCACCTGCCTGATCGTCGACCCGATGCTCGCCACCGGCGGCTCGGCCACCGCGGCCATCGAGTACCTCCGCCGCGCGGGCGTGAGCAACATCCGCCTGCTCGTGCTCGTCGCCGCTCCCGAGGGCGTGCGCGCCGTGCTCGACTTCGACCCCGACGTGCGGCTCTACACCTGCGCCGTCGACCGCGAGCTCAACGACCACGCCTACATCCTGCCCGGTCTGGGTGACGCCGGCGATCGCATCTTCGGAACGCTCTAGTCGTGGCCGCACAGATTCTCGCGGGCGTCGTCCTAGGCCTGGCCGGGGCGGCGCCCTTCGCCGTTGTGCTCACGCGCTCGGCTGCGCGGGGCAGCAAGGGCCCCGGCGTCAAGAGCGGGCTTGCGTGCGTCATCGTCTCCTCCGCCATCATCTTGGTGGGGGCGGCCCTCGCGAGGCGCGCCAACCCTGCGGCCTTTGTGCCCGTAGCGGTCTCGGCGGCGCTCGCACTTCTCGCCGGCGTCACGGTAGCCGCTCTCGTCACCTGGCGCAGGCTCCCCTAAGAGGCGAACGGCCCCGTTCATCCAGAAATCCATGAGTGCGAGAAAAAATTCGGCGAGCGTAACAAACGCGGTAGCTCGAACTTTACAGCTTATGGAAATAACAAGCTCAGACCCCGCAAAAAATAGTGTTACCACCCGAATGCGGAAGTGCTAGTATGCCCATTCGGATTTAGAAGGAGGAGCGTGCGACGCGAGTCCGTCGTACGGTCTTCGCTGGGAAATACTATCCCGCACAAGGGGTAAAATCCCAGACACCGTACGGGCGCAGACAGCCCGCGGGAAAGCGAGCGGCTAGGTGCCGCTGCGGGGCAAGCGAAAGGACGATGCATGTCTCCACTAGACAAGCTTCCCGAGGAGATCGACTCTCTTCTCGATAGCTTCATGTCCCACGCCATCGTGGGCGATACCACGGTGGGTCTCACCACCTACATCTTTTGGCTTGCCATCGCGCTTGCCCTGATGCTCGTGGTCCTGTTCGTGTTCAAGAAGAAGCAGGCCGAGAGCCTCGTGCCCAAGGGCTTATTCGTCAACGGCGTCGAGTATGTCGTTGAGTTCGTGCGCGACGACATGGTTAAGTCGATCGTTGGCGAGCAGACCTGGAAGAAGCACTTCCCCTTCCTGGCCGCTCTGTTCTTCTTCATCTGCGCCAACTCGATCATCGGCGTCATCCCCGGCTGCCACCCCGGCACCGGCACGATTGGCGTCACGGCGGCGCTGGCCCTGTGCTCGTTCGTCTACTTCATCGTGGTGGGCTGCAAGCGCCTGGGCGTCATCGGCTACATCAAGAGCCTCGCGCCCGAGGGCGTGGCCTTCCCGATCAACATCCTCGTGTGGGTCATCGAGCTCTTCTCGACGTTCCTGCGTCTGATCACCCTGGCCGTCCGACTCTTCTGCAACATGTTCGCCGGCCACGTGGTCATGGGCGCCTTCGCCATCCTGGCCTCGCTCTTCTTTGAGCCTCTGCTGCAGGGCTTCTCTCTGATGGCCCTGGGCCAGGCGGGCGCCTCGGTGTTCTGGGTTGCCATCCTGATCATCATCTACCTGGTCGAGATCATGGTCGGCATCATCCAGGCCTACGTCTTCACGCTGCTGTCCGCCGTCTACATCCAGCTCGCCGAGCAGGGCGACTAGCAGCCTCGCGGCATCGCCGCACATCATTGGCAACTCGCGGGCCCGTCCCGCAGTGCATAGACAACGCTCACGAATCGCCCGGGATAAGCATTGGGCGACTAACAAAGGAGGAATCGTGGGAGCTATCGGTTATGGTCTTGGTGTTATCGGTGCTGGCATTGGCATTGGTCTTGCCGCCTACGGCGCCACGTCGGCCATCGCGCGCCAGCCTGAGATGCAGAGCCGCCTGTTCACGGTCTTCATCCTGGGCTCCGCCTTCGTCGAGGCCCTCGCACTCATCGGCTTCGTCGTTACGCTGATCTCCTAAGGTTTGCGAACGTCGAAAACGATCAGTGGAGGCACGAATGAACAGCAACACTAAGAGGCTTGGGCTCGCCGCAGGCATCGCTGCCCTTGGCACCCTTGTCCCGACGCCGGCACTCGCCGAGGCGCCAAGCGGTGCGGACCTTCTGCTTCCGAAGATGGCGGAGTTCATCCCCGCCCTCATCGCCTTCCTCGTCATCTGGGTCGTCCTTGCCAAGCTCGCTTGGCCCTCGATTCTGGGCATGATGGAGAAGCGTCAGCAGAAGATCCAGGAGGACCTCGACGCGGCCGCCAACGAGAAGCTCGCCGCCGAGAAGGAGCACCGCGAGTACCAGCAGCAGGTTGCCGAGGCGCGCCGCGAGGCCGACGAGATCATCGTCAAGGCCAAGCGTGAGGCCGAGGCCGAGCGCTCGCACATCCTTGCCAAGGCCCAGGAGGACGCCGCCGCCACCGTCGCCAAGGCGCACGATGCCGTGGCCTCCGAGCGCCGCAAGGCCATGATCGAGCTCTCGAGCTCCGTCGTCGACCTGTCCGTCGAGATCGCCAGCAAGATCATTGGCAACGACCTCAGCGAGCAGGACCAGCGCAAGCTGGCCGAGAAGTACCTCGCGGAAGTGGGCACCGGTCATGACAACGAAGCGTAGCGATCAGGAGAAGTCCGAGAAGTACGCTCGCGCCCTCATCGATGCCGCGCGTCAGGAGGGCAGGGCCAACAAGGACCTGGTCCAGTGGAACCACGCCCTCAAGTTCTCGCCCGAGGTTCTCGAGACCCTCGCCGCCATGCGCAGCGAGGATGACCTCAGCCTCGTCGGCGACGTCGCCCGCACGTACAAGGACATTCTCGACAGCGAGGACAAGACCGTCTCCGTTACGGTGACGACTGCCGTCCCGCTGGATGACGACCTTCGCCAGAAGGTCATTGCCAAGGCCGAGAAGGACATGAACGCCCCGGTTTACCTGGTTGAGCGCGTTGACCCGTCGATTATCGGCGGCGTCGTACTCGAGGCTCGTGGCAACCGCTACGACGCTTCCGTGCGCGCCCAGCTTGCGAACATCCGCAAGACGTTGTCCTCGACCTTCATGGGAAGTGAGGATTAATGGCAGACAAGATCAGCTCCGACGTGATTATGCGCACGCTGCGCGAGCAGCTGTCGCAGATCAACGCCACGGTTGATGAGCAGGAAGCGTCTGTCGTCACCGAGGTGGGAGACGGCATCGCGCACATCTCCGGCCTCAAGAGCGCCATGGCTGGCGAGCTGCTACAGTTCACCAGCTCCGTGTCGGGCAAGAGCGTCTTTGGCCTGGCCCAGAACCTCGACGAGTCCGAGGTCGGCGCCGTTCTGTTTGGTGACGTCGATGCCATCAAGGAGGGCGACGAGGTCCGCACCACGGGCCGCGTCATGGACATCCCCGTGGGCCGCGCCATGCTCGGCCGCGTGGTGAACCCCCTTGGCCAGCCCATCGACGGCCGTGGCCCCATCGACACGACCGATCGTCGCCCCATCGAGTTCAAGGCCCCCGGCATTATGGAGCGCCAGCCGGTCTGCGAGCCCGTCCAGACGGGCCTGCTCGCCGTCGACGCGATGGTGCCCATCGGACGCGGCCAGCGTGAGCTCATCATTGGCGACCGCAAGACCGGCAAGACGGCCATCGCCATCGACGCCATCGTCAACCAGGCCAAGACCGACATGGTCTGCGTCTACGTTGCCATTGGCCAGAAGGCTTCCACCGTCGCCGCCATCAAGGGCACGCTGAAGGCCCACGGCGTCCTCGACAAGACGGTCATCGTCGCCGCCACCGCCGCCGACTCCGCGTCCATGCAGTACATCGCCCCTATGGCCGGCGCTGCCATCGGTGAGTACTTCATGTACAACGACGCCAACGGCAACCCCGCCGATGCCACGCACCCCGGCGGCCACGCTCTCGTCATTTATGACGACCTGTCCAAGCAGGCAGTGGCCTACCGTCAGATGTCGCTTACGCTGCACCGTCCGCCCGGACGCGAGGCCTACCCCGGCGACATCTTCTACCTGCACTCTCGTCTGCTCGAGCGTGCCTGCAAGCTCTCCGACGCCAACGGCGGCGGCTCGCTCACGGCGCTCCCGATCATCGAGACGCAGGAGGGCGACGTCTCGGCCTACATTCCCACCAACGTGATTTCCATCACGGACGGTCAGATCTACCTGCAGTCCAACCTGTTCTTCCAGGGCCAGCGCCCTGCTGTCGACGTGGGCATCTCCGTGTCCCGAGTCGGTGGCGACGCTCAGCTCAAGGCCATGAAGCAGGTTGCCGGTACGCTGCGACTCGACCTCGCCAGCTATGCCGAGAAGCAGGCCTTCGCGCAGTTCGGTTCCGACCTTGACGCCTCGACACAGTACCAGCTGTCCCACGGCGCCCGCATGACGGAGCTCCTCAAGCAGCCGCGCTACGCCGCTCTCGACGTCGCCGACCAGATCATCGTGCTGTTCGCCGGCAAGGAGGGCTACCTCGACGACCTCGACGTCGACCAGGTCTGCACCTTCCGCAACGAGCTGGCCACCTACATGCAGGAGCGTCACGAGGCGCTTCGTCGCGAGGTCCGTGGCGGCAAGATCTCTGACAACACCGCTGAGCGCCTGAAGGGTCACATCGCCAGCTTCAAGAAGCAGTTCCTCCTCCAGCACCCGAGGAAGGCAGATCTTGAGGCCGAGGCCGCGCTGACCGCTTCGGACGACCAGGGGAAGGCGTAAGGCATCGGCCCATGTCGAATCTCCGCGAAATTCAGAGGCGCATCTCGTCGGTCAAGGCGACCATGCAGATCACGCGCACCATGGAGATGGTCTCCACGGCGAAGATCCGTCGCGCGCTTGAGCGTGCGGAGGAGGCCGAGCCGTACAAGGACGCCATCAGCCGCATGATGGGTGCCGTCGTGGGCGCAAGCCTCGACGAGCGTCAGCCGCTGCTCGCCAAGCATGCCGAGGAGAAGAGGGTTCTCTTCATCGTCATCGCTTCGGACCGCGGCCTTGCCGGCGGCTTCAACGTGCAGCCCCAGCGCGACGTGCAGCGCAAGATCGACGCGCTCAAGGCGAAGGGCGTGAGCTACGAGGTCATCACCAGTGGCCGCAAGCCCACGGACTTCTTCAAGTACCGCGGCGTCGAGCCGACCATCTCGTTCACCGGGACCTCATCTGAGCCCACGATGGACCAGGCCGACCAGATCGCCACGTACGTGATGGACTCCTACGCCAAGGGCTCCATCGATCGCGTCGAGCTCATCTACTGGCACGCCAAGAACCGCGTCGAGCAGACGCTCGTCAACGAGCAGCTGCTGCCGATCAACCCGGACGCCTTCAAGATGCCCAACGAGCCGCGCAACCCCGAGGCCATGAGCACGCTCGAGCACGACCTCAACAGTCCGTTCGAGTTCGAGCCCTCCGCCTCCGAGGTGCTTGGCTACCTGATCCCGGCCTATGTCCGCACCGTCATCTTCCACGCGATGCTTGACTCTGCGGCGGCCGAGCATGGCGCACGCCGTCGCGCCATGCACTCGGCGACTGAGAACGCCGAGGAAGTCATCACCAACCTGAGCCGCACGTACAACCGCGTGAGGCAGGGCTCCATTACCACGGAGCTCAACGAGATCATCGGCGGCGCGTCCGCATTGGAGGACAACTGATGGCACAAACCACTGAGAAGCGCACGGTGCTTGAGGAGGCCGCCCTCGATTACATGAGGCGCGGCGCTGGCGATGGCACCATCATCCGCATCGTGGGTTCCATCGTCGACGTCAAGTTCGACGACAAGGTCCCCGCGATCTACAACGCTCTCGTCGTCAAGGGCGAGACGCCCATTGGCGCAATCAACGTGACCCTCGAGGTCGAGAGTGAGCTGCCGGGCAATGTCGTCCGCTGCGTCGCCATGGAGTCCACGGACGGCCTGCAGCGTGGCCTGCGCGTCCACGACACCGGCGCGCCCATGATGATGCCCGTTGGCGAGGCCACCCTCGGCCGCGTGTGGAACGTCGCCGGCAAGCCGGTCGACGGCGCCCCCATACCCGAGAGCGTCCAGTACTACCCGATCCACCGTCCGGCCCCACAGTTCCAGGACATCACGACCCAGACCGAGATCTTCGAGACCGGCATCAAGGCCATCGACCTTCTCGAGCCCTACGTCCGCGGCGGCAAGACCGGCCTGTTCGGCGGCGCCGGCGTTGGCAAGACGGTCCTGATCCAGGAGCTCATCAACAACCTCGCCCAGGAGCACGGCGGCACCTCGGTGTTCACCGGCGTCGGCGAGCGCACCCGTGAGGGCACCGACCTCTACCTCGAGATGAGCGAGTCCGGCGTCATCAACAAGACCTGCCTGGTCTACGGCCAGATGAACGAGCCGCCCGGAGCCCGTCTGCGCGTCGGCCTCGCCGGCCTCACCGCCGCCGAGTACTTCCGCGACTCCGGCCAGGACGTGCTGCTGTTCATCGACAACATCTTCCGTTTCTCCCAGGCCGGCTCCGAGGTCTCCGCACTGCTCGGCCGCATGCCGTCCGCCGTTGGCTACCAGCCCACGCTGGCAACCGAGATGGGCGACCTGCAGGAGCGCATCACCTCGACGCGCGAGGGCTCGATCACCTCGGTTCAGGCCGTTTACGTCCCCGCAGACGACCTCACCGACCCGGCCCCTGCTACGACGTTCACGCACCTCGACGCCACCACGGTTCTGTCGCGTAACATCGCCTCGCTGGGCATCTACCCGGCCGTCGACCCGCTGGGCAGCTCGTCCGACGCCCTCGACCCCTCGATCGTCGGCGAGGAGCACTACCGCGTGGCCACCGCCGTGCAGGAGCTTCTGCAGGAGTACACCGACCTCCAGGACATCATCGCGATTCTCGGCATGGACGAGCTCTCCGAGGAGCAGCGCCTCGTCGTCGACCGCGCCCGTAAGGTCCAGCAGTTCCTCTCGCAGTCGTTCCACGTTGCCGAGAAGTTCACGGGCAACCCCGGCTGCTACGTGCGCATCGAGGACACCGTCCGCTCCTTCGCCGCCATCATCGACGGCGAGTGCGACGACATCCCCGAGCAGGCGTTCCGCTTTGCCGGCACCATCGATGACGTGCGCCAGCGTGCCGCCAAGATGGCCGCCGACGAGGCCAAGGCCGAGTAGGGAAGGCATGGATGGCGTATCTAACCTGCAAGTTCGTGAGGCCTGACAAGCAGCTCTTCGAGGGCAAGTGCGCCTCGATGACGCTCGTCACCTACTCGGGCGAGCTTGGTGTGCTTCCCGGTCACGCCTCAGAGATCTGTGCTCTGGGCGACGGCGTGGTGCGCATCAAGAGGCTTGAGGAGGATGGCGGCGGCGAGCGCGACGTCGTGGTTTCCGGCGGCTACGCCGAGATCTGTAATGACGTCGTCGTGATCATCGCCGACCACGCTCGCGCCACCGACGACATCGAGGTCGAGACGGTTCGCCGCACCCACGATGCCGCCCGCGACAAGCGCGACTCCCTTGCCGAGGACGACCACCAGCGCGCCTACTACGAGAACAAGATGGCCTGGTGCGATCTTCTTCTAAAGGAGGCCGGCGCGTCCTCGTCAGCCGAGTAGCGGCTCGTCTACAATTAAGCGTTGGATAGACCCAGGTGGGTGTCCGCTAGCCGGGCGCCCACCTGCTCATATGCAATGGGATCGGGAGGAACATGGACGTCATCAAGGTAGAGGGCGGCTTGCCCATCCACGGCGAGGTTACCGTCGAGGGTGCCAAGAACTCCGCGCTCAAGCTCATGGCAGCCACGATTATGGCCCCTGGCGTCAACACGCTTACCAACGTGCCCAACATCTCCGACGTACACGTCATGGGCAAGGTTCTCAAGCGCCTCGGCGCAACCATCGAGGTGGTCGACGAGCACACGCTCGTGATCGACACCACCAATGTCAACAACTGGGAGACGCCCTACGAGCTCGTGGCGAAGATGCGTGCCTCCACCGCCGTCATGGGCCCGCTGCTCGCTCGCTTCGGCAAGGCCGTCGTGGCCATGCCGGGCGGCTGCAACATCGGCGCTCGCAAGATTGACCTGCACATCCTCGGCCTCGAGGCCCTGGGCGTCGAGTTCGAGGTTGCTCACGGCAACATCCACGCCAGCGCGCCCAACGGCGTCATCGGCACCACCGTCACGCTCGAGTTCGCGAGCGTCGGCGCCACCGAGAACCTCATCATGGCCTCGGTCCATGCGAAGGGCACCACGGTCATCGACAACGCCGCCCGCGAGCCCGAGATCGTTGACCTCGCCAACATGCTCAACGAGATGGGCGCCAAGGTTCGTGGCGCCGGCACTCCGGTCATCGAGATTGAGGGCGTCTCCGAGCTGCACCCCGTCACCCACGCCGTCGTGGGCGACCGCATCGAGGCCGGCACGTTCATCGCCGCGGCCGCCATGGCCGGCGGCCCCGTCCGCGTTCGGGGCTTCAACCCCGATCACCTTGGCCTCGTCCTCAAGAAGTACGAGGCCATGGGCGTCAAGATCGAGCGCGAGCCCGATGGCGTTATCGCCTCGAGCGAGGGTCGTCTCAAGTCCGTCGACATCCAGACGCTGCCCTTCCCGGGCTTCCCCACCGACATGCAGGCGCAGACCATGGCGATGCTCTCCCTGGCAGACGGCCAGTGCGTCATCACCGAGAACGTCTTCGAGAACCGCTTCATGTTCGCCGGCGAGATCGCGCGCATGGGAGCCGACATCCGCATCGAGGGGCACCACGCCATCGTTCGCGGCGTGGAGCGCCTTTCCGGAGCCCAGGTTGAGTCGCCCGAGCTGCGCGGCGGCGCCTCGCTCGTGCTCGCGGGCCTCGTGGCAGAAGGGGAGACCACGGTCTCGAACATCTACCACATCGAGCGAGGCTATGAGCGCTTCGTCGAGAAGCTGCGCGGCCTGGGCGCCAACGTCTGGCGCGACACCGTGCCCGACGTCTCGGTCGAGGACTAGCCTTGTTTGGCTCTGCTAAAGACCCCGGAACCACGGGGTTCTACGACTGCGACCGCACGACCTCGGGCTCCACGTACCACGAGCGCATGGTCCGCAGGCGCATGCGCAGGCGCTCCGTCCTCACTGCGGCGGTTGTCGCCGCCATCGTCGTCGTGCTCGCCTGCGTTTTTCTCGCCCTTCGGCGCTAAGGCGCAGTGTAAACTAAAGCTAACTTTAATCGCAGGCTGTGCCTGCCAGGTATGGAGGTCCGCATCATGAAGGCAAAGAACGAGGGTCACGCCCTCACGAACGCGGGCGAGGACTACCTCGAGGCCATCTACTGCCTCATCCTTGAGCACCCCGGCGACGACTCGGTCCGCTCGGTCGACGTCTCCGAACGACTCGACGTCACCAAGGCGAGCGTCAACAAGGCGCTCTCCTCGCTCAAGGATGGCGGCTTCGTCGACCAGACCCATTACGGCCGCGTTAAGCTCACCGAGGCCGGCCGCGGGTATGCCGCGGAGGTCTGGCGCCGTCACCGCATGCTGCGCACGTTCCTCACCGTCGAGCTTGGCGTCGACGAGGAGGTGGCAGACGAGGAGGCCTGCCTCATGGAGCATGCCCTCTCCGCAGACACCTCGCGTCATCTGCTCGAGTATCTCGAGCGTCAGGGTGTCACCATCGACAAGGAATAGTTGGGCTTTTAATCGCTTAAGCGGGAGCGCCGTGCGGACTTTTCGCGTCTGCGCGGCGCTCTTTCTATGTAGACGACCCTTTTTGTACCGTGGGCGGGTACTATCGCAAAGTTGAACGCATATGCGTATTCAAGTTCCCGGCGCGAACCTGCGCTCGGGGTAAACCGTTGAATGGAGCATCGTGAAGGCAGTCATCCCCGCCGCCGGACTCGGCACCCGTTTTCTCCCGGCCACCAAGGCCGTTCCCAAGGAGCTTCTCCCCGTCCAGGGTCTCCCCGTCATCCAGCAGGTCGTCGAGGAGGCGCTCGCCGTCGACGGCGTTGACGGTGTCGTAATCGTCAACTCGCACGACAAGCCTGCCATCGAGCGTCACTTTGCCGCCGACGACGAGCTCGAGCAGACCCTGCTCGGCCGCGGCAAGGACGGCCTGGCCAGCTCGGTGCGTCACGCCTCCGAGCTCCCGGTCTCCTTCGTCTATCAGGACGAGGCCAAGGGCCTGGGCCACGCGGTGCTGCAGGCTGCCCCCCAGATGGACGAGGACCCGTTCCTCATCCTGCTGGGTGACTATTTCGTGCCCGGCCACGACATGTGCCGCCGCATGAAGGCCGTCTCCGACGAGCACAACGGCGCCTCCGTGATCGCCGTCGCCGCAGTGCCGGCCGACCAGGTCTCGCGCTACGGCATCATCGCCGGCGACTGCATCACCAAGGGCGATCCCGAGCAGCCCGGCTCCGTCTGGCGCATCTCCGGCCTGGTCGAGAAGCCCGCTCCCGAGGATGCCCCCAGCCACCTGTTCATCGTGGGCCGCTACCTGCTCTCGCCGCGCATCATGGACCTTCTCGCCACGCAGGGTCCCGGTGCCGGCAACGAGATTCAGCTCACCGACGCCATGGTGCGCCTCCTCGAGTCCGAGGAGATGTACGCTCTTGTCGTCGACGTCGACGAGGGCCGCGACACCGGTACCCCCGCTGCCTGGGCAGGCGTGTGCGCCAGGGCCGCTCTCGAGGACCCCGCCACGCGCGAGGCCTTCATCGAGGCTCTTGGCGGCGCTGCCGATCTCATTCGATAGCTCCGGCTCCACATGTGACCCACGCCCCGCGGACCCAGGAGCCCGCGGGGCGTTTTTGTGCCCGATTCCTGGAGGATGCATCTATGAGCGTCATCAACTTCCTGGGCGATGCCTGGTATGTGCGCGTTGACGAGGGTGAGCCCCATGCCGACGCGCTGCGCATCGCGAGCGCCCTCGGCCGCCTCGTCAAGGACCGTCAGCCCGAGGGCAACGTGGTCATTGGCTATGACAGCCGCCCGCTCAATGCCGCCATCGCGCTCGAGATGGGCGAGGTCGTCGCCTCCTACGGGATCAAGGCGCGCGTGAGCGACGTTCACTGCCCTGCCTCGGTTCTCAACGAGGCCGTGCGCAGGGACCGCGAGGCGGTTGTGGGTGTCATGCTCACGGCGGGCAACAGGCCTGCCGATTACTTTGGCGTGCGCATCTGCATGGCCGACGGCTCTGCCGCCACCTCCTCCGACACCGACCTGCTCGAGTCCTACATTGTGCCCGAGCTCCCCATGTCGCGCGGCGAGGTCGAGCTCATCGACCTCGTAAGCCGCTATCTCGAGGAGGTCTCCAGCCTCGTCGATGACGAGGTGATTCGCGCTCAGTCGCCCCTCGTCGTGTGCGACCCGATGTATGGCGCGCAGACCTCGATCGCCCGCCGTCTCATGTCCTCCCTCGGTGCCCGCGTGGTCGAGATCCATGCCGACGACGCCGAGGACTTTGGCGGAATCCATCCCATGGTGGCGGAGCCCTGGATCGATGACTGCGAGCAGGCCGTGACCGCGAACGGCGCCTCCTACGGCATTGCGCTTGACGGAGCAGGGGAGCGCATCGCCCTCGTCGACGAGCACGGTAACTATGTGAACCCGCACAAGACGCTGTCGCTCATCATGGAGTACCTCGTGAAGGTTCGCGGGCTTAAGGGTAGGCTTGCAGCCCCCGTCTTCGTGAGCTCCATCGTGCGCAGGCAGGCCGAGCGCCTGGGTCTGCCCCTGACGGTGACGCCCATCGGCTACGCATGGATGCGCGAGGAGGTCGCCACCGGGGACGTCGTCTGCGCGGGCGATGCCGTTGGCGGCGTTTGCGTGCCCCAGCTTGGCTACGAGCGCGACTCCCTTGCGGCAGCAACCCTCCTTATGGACATATTCGCTCGCGACGGGAGGCCCGTGTCCCAGATCGTGGCCGATCTCGATACGAGGCTTGGCCGCATGGAGTATGGCCGCAAGGAGGTCAGGCTTGGCCCCGGGGAGGCTCAGATGCTTAGGGTGGCCCTGCCGGGCGTGAACCCGCCCGAGGTCGCAGGAGTCGCCGTCGAGAGTGTCTCCCACCCCGCCGGCTGCCTGCGCCTGGGCCTGGCCGGCGGCTCCTGGGTGCTGGTAGCCCCCTCCCCGGCGGCCCCCTCGGCCCTGGTGGTGGCCGAGGCCCCCACCCGCGGCCTGCGCGACGCCCTGCTCGCGGGCGCCTCCTCCCTGGCCCGCTCCCCGCT